>JAYWFI010000081.1:0-2565 GCA_043778865.1 Sphingomonadales bacterium | reverse complement strand
GGCAAAGCTGCCGTTCTGACGCTCCTTACCGTAGTTCGCGCTGCCCGACACCCGGCCCGTCGCCACATCCACGCTTAATGAGCCGCCCACATTGGTTTGGCGCTGGGTGAAGGTCGATGTGTCCTCAAGCTGGTAATGTTCAGCGCGCCTGCGGTCACGTCAACGCGGTCCGCAGATAGGGTGGAGCCGTTTAGGGTGAGGGCGCTGATAAAGCCCACGGGAAATTCCGCGCAATTCTGGGTAAGTTCACAGTTCAAACGCATCGTATGCACTGTTAGCGCCGAGCCGTTGGCCCGGCAAGACACAAAGGGAACAAGGCGCTAAGTTTAAGATAGTTTAGTGCACTGTCACCGTAAAGCCAAAACTCTGCTCCTAATAATTTAGAAATAATATAACTTATACCATAATTCACAATACTCGTAAGTACAATTGTGATTGTTCAATACGCTAAAAATCCTGATCGTTCTTTTCAAGATCAATAACATAAATAGGTTCTATAATTCTCTTATAACCCCCTACTGTAAGCAGCCAATTTTTGATTCTTTCAATTTCGATCCTTTCAACGGATAATTTACCACGAATTACTTCGATGCTGTTTTCATGGATCATTGCACCCAATAGTTCATTGGGTTTTCCATCCACCATCGGACCCCATGCCGCCTCTTCTCCAATTTTAAACTCAACATTCTTATCGCTATATAGAATGAACCAGCGATCAACACTTGATATTGTATAGTCTTCCATCATCTTACCCTCATGATCATTCTACGCGCTGCAGATAACGATGTACCTGCTGGAATAACAACGGTGTTTCCTTGCGTTGTCCGGATTGTAATAGCAGTAACAGCTCGATTGCTAAGTAATGTCGGCAGTTCGGCTTGCCAAAATACGCCTGCTGGTGATAACTTTTGCATATCTAAAATTGCAGTGACGTTGCCACTTGCTCGAGCGGCATAATTAGCTGAAGTTTCTTGCCAGATAGCATTTGCCTCAGCTCTACCTACACCAACTACCGTATTATCAAATAGCCGGATGCCGTCAAGATATCCGCCACCTGCGGTTTGCTCAAGCGTTCTCAACCCATTTGTAGAGGCATACGCCTCGGCGGCGCTTCTGGTACCGCCAGAATAAAACACAGCAGTGTTGGGAAGAGTAGAAACATCAAGAGTATTAACCCCGTTTACAATTGAATTATATGATAATTGGCTTGTGGGGGTCCCCTGCAATACCCGAACCTGCGCATTAGCGGGATTAAGCGCCTCAACCGCCGCCCTGTTTGCCATCGCGGCTTCATCGGCTGCGTTTGCGGCATTGACGGCGCTCGTGGCTCTTACGCTGCCTATGGTGCGCGTCAATGGCACAGCCACGCCAATCGCCGCTGCACCGCATCCCACTACGCTTGGGGCGCGGGCGCAATCAACCACAGCGGCGGTTGTCAGCGCGCCTGCGCATACAGAAGAGGCTATGCCGCATCCCAATGCAACTTCGGTAGTCACGATGGTTTGTATAGTGTTAAGCTGACCCTGGAACTCTTGCGCTGCAATCACGCGCTGACCATCGGTTGCCCTTCCTAAGAACGTCATGCTAGACGTTACTTGATCCCGGTTATAAAGATTGGGAAGGATCGTATAAAGCTGTGCCTGCGCTGAGTTCGGGTCAAGCGTGTCAAGCCCGTAGCGGCTGTCTACAATACCATTTCTGCGCATAAACGGCGTTTGTGCCACAACCGCGATCTGCCCCGAAGCAATGGCGTCGAGCGCCGAATGCATGGATGACCTTTGAATATCAACCCGCAATGCGTTATCAAGCGGGATTGAATTACTACCGGCCCAACTGTTACCCACATTACCAAAGACGCGGTTGACGCCTGAACCCCTAAATACTCTACCATTTAGATAATCAGCTTGCTCAGATTGCAACGCCGCACATCCCGGCAAACCGCCGCCCTGGCACGCTATTGCTACTTGCAAATCCTGCGCCGCAGATAGATTGGCATATTTATCATTGACCCCTGTAATGCATACTTGATTGGTGCCGCACTTTGCCAACTCTGTCTGACGACTTTGTAATTGCGGACGCGTTAGATAGTTATTCTCGCTTTCGATCTGTGCTGCAAAGGCGGCTGTTCCCGCATTACCGCCCATCGCAGCGGATAATGCACCTGCCAAATTGGCGATCAGCGCTGTTCGCGCTTGCTGGCTTTCAAGCGAAGCGGACGGATCATCCCGCAATGCACTCGTCAAAAGATTGTTAAGAATAACGCTTGCTGCCGCTCCTGTTGCCCCGCTTGCGCAATCCCCGCCCGATGCCACTGCACCCGCACACCCAACTACAGCGTGGAGTGCGGTTCTAAGCGCTTCGCGTTCCGCAGTAGTGCCGATGAACGATTCAGCAATATTGCGGACTTCCGTAGCTGCCAAGCTCTGCAGCACGCCCACCACTGCGCCTTGCGCCAGACTACCCAGGCCGCCCGCCGCATTGCCGCCCGATGCCGCTGCGTTAAACGCGGTCGACAGGATGCGGATCGGACTGCCGCTGCCAAAGGTGCTGTTCAGGTTTGCCGCT
>JAYWFI010000080.1:0-23085 GCA_043778865.1 Sphingomonadales bacterium | reverse complement strand
CAGGGCCGCACCCTCGCCGTGATGCAGGTGTCAGGAGGAAGCCAGTCGTTCAATGCAGTCAACGCGCTGCGCATTCTCGGGCGCTGGATGCGGATGATTACTATCCCTAACCAATCGAGTGTCCCCAAAGCCTATGCCGAGTTTCACGATGATGGACGGATGAAGCCCGGACCGCTATACGACCGCGTGGTTGATGTCATGGAAGAGCTTGTAAAGTTCACGCTGCTGACGCGCGATCGGAGCGATTATCTGACTGATCGTTATTCTGAACGAAAAGCAATTGGGCGCTCGCCTGCCGGAGCCGATTATCTTGCCGCAATTGCGAAACCAAGTTAATGACGGCGATACGCACGAGCCGTCTTGTTGCTGAAGGCCTTGGTTCATTTTTCCTGTTTGCCACCGTCATTGGCTCGGGGATTATGGCCGAGACGCTGGCGGGCGGGAATGTCGCAGTCGCGTTGCTGGGCAATACGATGGCGACAGCGGCGATGCTATTCGTACTGATTACCATGTTGGGGCCAATATCGGGCGCGCACTTCAATCCGGCGGTCAGCCTTGTCATGGCGCTACGGCGCGAATTGGCCTGGCTAGACGTGCTGCCTTACACGCTTGTTCAGATCGGTTTTGGCATTCTCGGCGCATGGGCCGCACACGTCATGTTCGACCTGCCCGTTCTGCAAACATCGGTGAAGGCGCGGACCGGTATCGGGCAATGGACGGGCGAGGCCATCGCCACGTTTGGCCTAATCCTCACCATCATCGGAACGGCGCGTCATCGTCCTCAATGGATACCGGCCAGCGTCGCGCTCTACATCGCCGCTGCCTACTGGTTCACCTCATCGACCAGCTTTGCCAACCCGGCGATCACGATTGCGCGGAGCATGACCAACAGTTTTTCCGGGATTGCACCCGCCGACGCGCCGATGTTTATTGTCGCGCAATTACTCGGGGCGCTGCTTGCGGCCAAAGTTAGCAGCCTCCTATTTGCTCTACCCATAGCCGAGCCAACGGTGTAGCACGCTGCCTCTATGATACGTCCGCCATCCCCCTGCAAAGTGATTTGCACGTTAGATACCAGCGACAGCACTCGCGTCTGCACCGGCTGCGGTCGCACACTTGGCGAGATCGCCGAATGGGGGAGCGCGACCGCCAGCCGTCAACATGAAATCATCCGGCGATCTTTGGCTCGCCTACCTGTGCTTGGCGGCGCCAAAGGGTGAAGCAGGGCTTCACATCCAGCCTGGAGTTACGGTGACAGGAGTTACGATGACAGAGTTACGGTGACAGTGCGAGTTACGGTGACAGTGCATTTAACTATGTGTCATAGTTGCGCGCTCATTAGATTAACGCCCTAATATGCTCTCCATAGTGTTGCCACAATAACTCTTGGCCAGACAAAACAAGTTGCAAAAAGGTAAACCACTACTAAATGAAATCTTCTTGCACACGATGGTATTCCAGGCCTAGTTTTAACTGATCAATCTCAAAAGCGTCAAAGGCAGATTATGACATTCCCAATCGAAACACAGCAAACGCACTTTGCCACACGGGGCTTTTCGGACAAGTTTGCGCTGGGCATAACAAAGGCTTTGCGTTGGGGCGCAGACACGTTTTTTGCAAAGCGATATGGCAACCGTGCCATTGTTTTGGAAACCGTTGCGGCTGTTCCGGGGATGGTTGGAGCAACGCTTACGCATTTGCGTGCGCTGCGCCGGATGGAAGATGATGGCGGCTGGATCCGCACCTTGATGGACGAAGCAGAAAATGAGCGCATGCACCTGATGACATTTATCGCCATTGCTCAGCCGTCTTGGTTTGAACGGATGCTGATCCTCACGGTGCAGTGGTTTTTTTACATTGGCTTCTTTTTTCTATATCTAATTAGCGACAAAACCGCGCACCGGTTGGTTGGTTATTTTGAGGAAGAGGCCGTGCTTAGCTATACTTTATATCTTGAAGAAATCGATAGCGGGCGGCACCCCAATCCGCCTGCACCGCCTGTTGCCCTGCGTTATTGGAATTTGCCAAAGGGCACGGTACTTCGCGATGTTATACTTATTATTCGCGCCGACGAAGCGCATCACCGCGACACCAATCATTATATGGCCAACGCGTTATCAGGCCACGCGAATGACAAAGCAGAGATTACACCCTGCCGCCCTCATATTGCATGTGAGGCAGGATATCCGAGCCATTAATCCTGTGGCTGATCCTTGTTTTGGTTCATGTGATGTAATCCTTCAATAACAAATATTGCGCTTTGGCTGTTATTAGCTATTATTCTGGCTGAGATTTTTAAGTTTGGAGTATGCGAAATGAATGTATCGGTTGGAGAACGCTGGGAAGGATTTTTGGACGGCGTTGTTCGTAAGGGACGCTACAGCTCTGTTAGTGAGGTTGTTCGTGAAGGATTGCGCTTGGTCGAAGAGCGTGAGGCAAAGTTGCAAGCACTGCGCGAAACCATCGATCAATCCATCGATCGCGGTGGCAGTCACAATGATGAGGATGTAGGCAAGGCTGTTGCAGGTGCATTGGCGCAATGGGAAACAACGGCAACATATCGGTAATGCCCAGCCTCACCTATACCAGCCGTGCCAAAGAGGATTTGGCCCATATTGCGGTATATTGCACAGCAAATCACCAGCCGGGAGATTGCAACTCGATTTACCGCCCGGCTACGCGAAAAGTGCCGCGCGCTTGCATCTATGCAGGGCACATTGGGCACAGCGCGGCCCGAACTGGGCGAAGACATCCGCAGTATTCCAGCTTATGGCTATGTGATATTTTTCAGATACCGGGATACAATGTTAGAGATCGTAAACATCCTGCATGGCACGCGCGATCTTGATGCGTATTTTGAAGGAGAGATTTAGAGCGTGATGCGATTAAGTGGGTACCGGTTAATCGTATAAAATCACGCGACCACAAAGAGATATAGAGCGTGATGCGATTAAGTGGGTACCGGTTAATCGTATAAAATCACGTGACCAAAAAGAGATATAGAGCGTGACGTGATTCATTTTAATCGCATCGCGCTCTAGAAAAGCGGGAACGGAGGACCTTAAGGATTATGATTAATCCTCAAACGGGTACCATTCATGAAACTTGCCGCTTTCACCGCATAACAAATCGCGGCCCGTCTCAATTTTGGACTCGGGCGTAAAAATCTTGGTGCAATATGGCGCGCGCATAGATAGCTAGATTTGCGTCTTTGCGGCGCGAGGATGGGTATTTGCGCAGAATAGTAAACTCGATTAGCCGCTTGTCGTGGGTTTATATCGCTGCATTTAATATTGCGGCGCTAACGGCTTTCGCGCTCGCGGTGCTGCTGCAATATACGCAGCCAATAGTGGGCAGGCATGCTGCAGCAATGGGGCCAGCGAATATAACAGCCAAACGTATTGCATTCAGCCTTGATGATACCCCGCGCGCGCCCGGTGCATTTTTGGACGTAACGCAGCGCCCGGCGATATTGTTAAAAGCGATGAAAGACGGAGGCATCAAAAGTGCCGCGTTCTTTACCAATCCGGGCCGGATATCGGGAACGAACAAGGGCGCAGAAACGATTGCGGCTTATGCGAATGCGGGGCATGTCATTGCCAACCACACCCAAAACCATGCGCCGTTATCAGACGTTTCGGCGGCGGCTTTTTTGAGTGCGATTGATGAGGCAGAGATGTGGCTGAAACCTCAAAAAAACTATCGTCCTTGGTTCCGTTTCCCCCGGCTCGATGAAGGCCGCAAAGATAAAGCGAAGCGTGACGCTGTGCGCGATGGATTAAAACAGCGCGGGTTACGCAACGCCTATGTCACCGCCGACGGGTGGGATTGGTATATGGAAAGCCGCGCCAAGGAAGCAAAGCGCGCGGGCAAGGCGATGGATATGGCGGGTTTGCGGGCCCTGTATATCGAAACACATGTGGAGTCGGCGAACTTCTCCGACAGGTTGGCACAGCGTATATTGGGCCGCCGTCCAGTGCAGATGATGTTGCTGCATGATACCGATCTGGCCGCGATGTATATTGATGATTTGGCCAAGGCATTACGCGCGGATGGATGGGAGATTGTTTCTGCCGACACCGCCTATGCTGACCCGCTGGCCAAAATGACGCCGAACCCCGAATTTGCCGATGGCACTATATTGGAGATGCTGGCGTGGGATAAAGATATTCATGGCAACAGGTGGTTTCCGCGCAATAACATTCCGGCCGCGCAGAAGCTATTTGCCACCCGCGTATTGCACGAGTAGCTATTGGTAAGATACGCTTTGCCGTAACAATAACAATAACAATAACCGATAGCGCAAGGACAAACATATGAAACAAAGGATTAGTAGCGGATCGCCGTTGGAAGAGGTTATTGGCTTTTGCCGCGCGGTGCGCACAGGCAACCAGATTATGGTGGCAGGAACAGCGGCGATTGAACCTGACGGATCGTCAACACCGGGGGATGCCGCGGCGCAAATGGAGCGGTGCTGCGCGATTATTGCCAAAGCAATAGCAGATTTGGGAGGTGACATTGCGGACACAGTGCGCACATGTATATACCTTACGGACCGTAGCGATTTTGATGCCGTGGCGGCGGTGCATGGCCGCTGGTTTGGAACCGCGCGGCCCGCAACAACAACTATTATCGTTGCTGGTTTTATACGGCCGGAATGGCGGGTAGAAATAGAAGCGGAGACCAATTGCGAATGACCCATCTATTTGCCCGGACCAAACAGCAGGCAAACATTCAGGATATGGCACGCGGTAATATCTCAGTTGCGCATAAGGTATTTGCCACTCGTGTGCCGCACGCGTAGTTGTTTCAATGCAATGGGATTAGGATGGAACAATGCAGGGATTGATGCGGTGGATGCCGGCCGTTTTTGCAGCAGCGATTTTTGCCGCGATTCCGGCGCTTGCGACTACCGAATTTGAATCGCGAACTCGAATGAATATTATTGAGGCACCCGAACCAAAATGACCAATCAATTTGACTTAACCGAAGAGCAAGCCGCCATTCAGGATATGGCGCGCAAGTTCACGGCCGACGCGATAACGCCGTTTGCCGCGCAGTGGGATGAGGAGCATATTTTTCCGCGCGATACGATCAAGGCGGCGGCGGAATTGGGTTTTGCCGCGATATACGTTAGCGAGGAAAGCGGCGGTATCGGCCTAGGGCGATTGGAAGCGGCGCTGATTATGGAGGCGATGGCCTATGGGTGCCCCACCACATCGGCGTATATTTCGATCCACAATATGGCCGCGTGGATGATCGATTGCTTTGGCGGCGCAGAGCTGAAGGCGCGGTATTTGCCGTCGCTGGTGACGATGGACAGACTGGCGGGATATTGCCTAACGGAACCGGGCAGCGGATCGGACGCAGCGGCGCTGAAAACGTCCGCGCGGTTGGCCAAAGATTCTAAAGGCGATCATTATATCGTCAACGGTACCAAACAGTTTATATCGGGCGGCGGCGTGAACGATGTTTATGTCACGATGGTGCGGACAGGCCCCAATACGCCCGAAGGTAATGGCCCCAAAGGTATCAGCTGCCTTGTCATCGAAAAGGATATGGCGGGTGTTAGCTTTGGTTTGCCCGAACGCAAACTGGGCTGGAACGCATCGCCCACAGCGCAGGTAATCTTTGATAATGTGCGCGTGCCAGTGGAAAACCGCGTTGGCGCAGAAGGCGATGGTTTCCGCTTTGCGATGATGGGGCTTGATGGCGGGCGGCTCAATATCGGGGCGTGTTCACTAGGCGGAGCGCAGCGGTGTTTGGACGAAGCAATCACCTATACCAAAGACCGCAAGCAATTTGGGCAGGCAGTGGCAGAGTTTCAAAATACGCAGTTCATGCTCGCCGATATGGCGACCGATTTGGAAGCGGCCCGCGCTTTGCTGTATCTTGCCGCGGCAAAAGTTACGGCAAATGCGCCGGATAAATCACGCTTCTCGGCGATGGCAAAGCGGCTGGCAACCGACAGCGGATCAAAAATTGTGAACGATGCGCTGCAACTGCATGGCGGCTATGGCTATTTGAAAGACTATCCGATCGAACGGTTCTGGCGCGATTTGCGGGTGCATTCAATCCTTGAGGGCACCAACCAAGTTATGCGTATGATTATCGGACGAGACTTATTACGCCAGTGAAGATTGGTGTTGCACAAAAAGAGGGGGATAGCCCAAGCATAGCAGGCGGCACAGACTGTTTCGTCAATATGTTTGGACTGTCGGGCAAAGACGTATTCTATCACTGTCCTTGCTGCCGCTATCCCACTCTTGCCACGCGGGGTGGGTACGATATTTGTGCTGTGTGCTATTGGGAAGATGATGGACAGGATGATCATGATGCAGACCGTATTCGCGGCGGCCCCAATGGACATTTAAGTTTGACAATGGCAATCACGAACTTTGCGCTATTGAGGGCATGTGAACAAGCTATGGTCTCTCATACAAGGCCGCCAAACATAGAAGAGATACGAAACCGAAAAAATGACTGTTGATATACTTACCCAAACACAAGGCCGCGTTGGCCGCATTAGCCTCAACCGAGCTAGCGCAATCCATGCCCTGAATCTGGAAATGTGCGAAGGCATGATTGCGGCATTGCAGGGGTGGCGCGATGATCCAGAGATAAAGGCTGTCATCATCGATCATGCCGAAGGCCGCGGGTTTTGCGCAGGCGGCGATATCCGGATGCTGGCACGTAGTGGTGCATTGGGCGGCGCAGAAAAAGCCGTGGAGGCCAAGGCGTTTTTCTACACCGAATATCAACTGAACCATTTGTTGTTCGAATATAAAAAGCCCGTGATCGCATTTATGGACGGCATCACAATGGGCGGCGGCGTGGGCATATCGCAGCCTGCAAAATTTCGCGTGGCCACCGAAAATACACGCTTTGCTATGCCAGAAACGGGCATTGGCCTGTTCCCTGATGTGGGCGGCGGATGGTATCTGCCCCGGTTACAGGGCCGTGTTGGGCTGTACCTTGCGCTAACCGGCGCGCGGCTTGATGGTTCGGAATGCTTGGCGCTGGGCCTTGCCACACATTATTTACCCGCCGACAAACTGGAAACGGCCAAAGAACGCATTGCCCAAAATCCGGCACGTATCGCAGGGATATTAAGCGAGCTATCGGTAACACCGCCGCTTGCGAAAATTATGGATAATGTCGATAGCATAAACAAGCATTTTGCCTCCGATACATATGAGGATATTCTGGCATCTTTGGAATCAGACAGTAGCGATTGGGCGGTAAAAGAGCGCAGCGTGCTAGCCACCAAAAGCCCGCAAACCTGCAAAGTTGCCCTGCGCCAATTAAAAGAGGGCGCAGCGATGCCAAGCTTTGCCGATGAGATGAAGCAGGAATATGCGATTGGCGCGCGCGTGGTATCCAAGCACGACTTTATCGAAGGCGTTCGCGCGTTGATTATCGACAAAGATAACGCCCCCAAATGGGATCCAGCAACACCGCAAGAGATGACGGATAAAATGCTAGCCGCAATATTCAAACCATTGCCGCAAGATGAAGAATGGAAGCCGCTATGAACAACGATACCGTAAGTTACGAGACGATCCTAACCGAAACACGCGGCGCAGTGACGTTGATTACGCTGAACCGTCCGCAGGCGTTGAATGCGCTCAATAGCCAGATACTGGCCGACTTAATCGCAGCGTTTGCGGCATATGCCGCCGACGCCAGCCAGCGGTGCGCCGTCTTAACCGGAAGCGAAAAAGCGTTTGCCGCAGGGGCCGATATCAAAGAAATGCAAAGCCAGTCGTTTGCAGATATGTACGGCGCGAATTTCTTTGCTGGGTACGACCGGATCACTGCGACGCGCAAGCCGTGGATTGCGGCGGTAAACGGCTTTGCGCTGGGCGGCGGATGTGAGCTGGCGATGATGGCGGATTTCATTATTGCAGGCGACGGCGCGAAATTTGGCCAGCCCGAGATTAAGCTTGCGGTCACGCCGGGCATGGGCGGATCGCAGCGATTAACCCGCGCGATCGGCAAGGCAAAGGCGATGGAAATGTGCCTAACGGGCCGGATGATGGGCGCGGCAGAAGCCGAGGCCTCGGGGCTAGTTGCAAAAGTAGTTCCTGCGGCTGACTTGACCGAAGAAGCCATGAAAACCGCCGAAACAATCGCGGGCATGGCCCCGCTTGCGGCAATGGCGACCAAGGAAATGGTGAATGCCGCGTTCGAAACGACGCTTATGCAAGGCGTGAATTTTGAACGCCGCTTGTTCCACGGCCTGTTCGGCAGCGCGGATCAAAAAGAGGGCATGGCGGCGTTCGTGGAAAAACGTCCCGGCAATTGGACCGGGCAATAATAGGCGGGGTCAGTAATAGGCGGACGAGGCATTGAACAGCACTCTATTCTTATTCCTAAGCTTAGTTGGCGCAGGTGCCGTGTTTACGGGACTCGCAATTCGCGGATGGCGTTACCGGAATGAGGATAGTATCAGCGTGATTGAAGCGAGCATCTTAATCGTGACAGACACTCGCCCATTGCCTAAAACGCGTTTTGACCGTCTGTTTCAATTTTTCCAAATTGGGTTGATGGCGATTTTGGGACCTGCGCTAATTGCCGCCGGGACCTACGGATTTTTGTTAGCAATGGATATATTATGAAAATAGCATTTATCGGTCTTGGCAATATGGGCGGCGGGATGGCCGCAAATCTCGTAAAGGCGGGGCATGAAGTAAACGCGTTTGACCTGTCTGAGACTGCGCTTGCGGTGGCGCAATCCAATGGCTGCGCGATATTCACCGACGCAAAAATCGCGGTAGATGGCGCGGACGCCGTAGTTACCATGCTGCCCAATGGCGGGATCGTCGATGCGTTTTATCATGACCAAGTATTCCGCGCCGCGCCGCCGTCCGCGATCCTGATTGATTGTTCGACCATCGATGTAGGCACGGCAAAATCGGTGGCCAAATATGCGAGCATCGCGGGGCACGAGATGGTGGATGCGCCCGTATCAGGCGGGATCGCCGCGGCCAATGCAGGGACGCTCACCTTCATGGTGGGCGGCACAGACAGCGCCTTTGCCGGCGCTCAGCCTGTACTGTCTGCAATGGGCAAAGCGGTCATCCACGCAGGTGGTGCAGGCGCAGGGCAAGCGGCGAAAATCTGCAACAACATGATCCTTGGCGCGAATATGATTGCAACGTGTGAGGCATTTGTCATGGCCGAAAAACTGGGCCTTGATGCGCAAACCTTCTATGATATCGCCTCCAAAGCATCGGGGCAAAGCTGGTCCATGACAAGTTACTGCCCCGTCCCCGGTGTTGGTCCTGCCTCTCCTGCGGACAATGATTATCAGGGCGGATTTGCCGCCGCGCTAATGCTCAAAGATTTGAAACTGGCGGTAGAGGCAGCGCATAGTGTCGGAGCGGACATCCCCATGGGATCACGCGCCGCAGAAATTTACGAAGCGTTTGTAAACGGCGGAGCAGGCGGCATGGATTTCTCCGCGATTATCAAGACGCTGTGATGGGGTGCGGGGCGGGCACACATGGAAACGGAATTGAGGAAGTTCTTGCGTTAAGTATGCTGGATTACTCACAGCGTATGTCAACATTCTACATATAAGATTAGTTAAATGCACTGTCACCGTCACCCAAGATGCACGCATAACTGCGTAAAGTGGCCTAACTAAAGGAAGCACCGAAAAGCCAGCCTAAAGGGTCAGTTTCAAGCAGTTACAGCCTTGCTTTGGAAGCGTGTTTGTAACCTGTAGTGTCTTCGAGAAACGATTACGGATCTTGTACTAAAATGCAAAATAAAAGTAATTTATAATTATTTTTAATAAAAAAATGATATTTAAAAACTCGAAAATCCACTTCCATTCCAGTTATAATATTCTGCAGATGTCCCGCATGGACCAATCATCACAGTAGGTTGATTTATTGCAATCAACGAGCCGTCGTCATTATTTGTATGTTGGCCTCTCTTCAGCAATTTCATTCCTTCTTGATCTATGTTATCACTTTCATATATCAAATAAGCATCAAATCTATTTCTATTTGAAACAATGCCAAAAAACCCGTTGCCTTTATTTGACTTTATCTTAACTATGTAATCATGGTTTCCATCATCATTTAAATCAATTTGTTGAACCCAGCCGCCGAACTCTTTAAAACAACCTATTGCTTTGTATCCAGGTGTCCATTTAGGACGGATTAGATTAAGTGCTGCTTTTGCAGAAGCTGGAAAAGCAGATAACTGTACTTCTGATACCTTCTTGTGTGGTTTTGCAAGAACATGTTGTGAACAAAGTATTCCAAACGCGAGTAGCCAAGTTTTTATCGATAACTTCATATAAACCTCCACGACAGGTTGAGCGTTGCATCTAATACGAGAAACTACTGTAACATGTTACAGCGACAGTGCACTAAACTTTCACACACGTTACGTTGACTGTGCATTAGAATTACGCATATATGTACTACGGCATAAATGAAGCATGCCAACCATAGGGCGTTGTAAAAAGCTTTTGAACTGTGAACTTAGGGGGAAATGCGGCGTTTTGGTGCATTCTTCATTTCATAGAAGCCGCAAAGGGAAGAAGAAAAAAGAGAGTGCAATTTTAGCGTCCTGTGCCTACTCCGCGCATACATAGCCGCGTCTCCGCGCCTCCGCACCTCCGCGTGAAAACCCTCTGCGCTCTATTTATACACGGTGCTTTGCTTCGCCGTCTTGGGCTCAAGCGTCTTTGGCTTAAACTTGCACAGGTCGGCCGCCGGGCAGCGCCAGCATTCGGGTGTTCTTGCTTTGCAGATGTAACGGCCGTGCAGGATTAGCCAGTGATGCGCGCCGACGCGGAATGGGTGAGGCGTTTTTTTGTCGAGGGCTTTTTCGACCGCAAGCACGGTTTTGCCTGGTGCGATTTTGGTGCGGTTGCCGACGCGAAATATGTGGGTGTCGACGGCAAAGGTCTCGGCCCCGAACGCCGTGTTCATCACGACATTGGCGGTTTTGCGGCCCACACCGGGCAGGGCCTCCAAGGCGTCGCGGTCCGCCGGAACCTCGCCGCCGTGATCACGCACCAGTATTTCAGATAGGGCAATGACGTTCTTCGCTTTGTTATTATACAGCCCGATGGTGCGGATATGCGCCTTTAGTCCGTCCACCCCCAATGCCACCATTTGCGCAGGCGTGGTGACATCGCGGAATAGCTGCTTGGTTGCTTTGTTCACGCCGACATCGGTGGACTGCGCCGAACAAGTAACGGCAACCAGCAATTGAAACACGTTGCCGTATGCAAGTTCGGTCACAGGGTCTGGGTTAGCTTCTGCAAGGCGGCGGTAAAATTCGAAGATATCGGCTTTGTTCATCACATAGCATATGCGCCGCCCAGCGGCATTTATGCAAGACGGCAATTACCCAATAACCGCAATTGTGTTTTGCCGGGCGCTGCGTAATGATAGGACAGTTATTACCATCCAAGGATAGTCAGATGACCAGATATTTCAAATCAAGCTTACTTGCAGCAGCAGTGTGCGCGGCGTTGAGCGCCGCCCCTGCGTATGCCGAAAAACCTACTCTCTCTGCCCCCATAAAAGCGAGCAATATGACTGAATATAATACGCCTGGCCAAACCAATGAAGATCATCTGTACCTTGAAGAAGTGCTGGGCGAAAAGGCATTGGCGCAAGTTAAAGTGTGGAATGATCGTACGTTAAAACGCCTGACCAGCGACCCGCGTTTTGCCAAAATGGAGGGCGATGCGCTCACGATATTGAATTCAAAAGATAAGATACCTTATGTGTCCTATCGCGGCGGCGAGGTACATAATTTCTGGCAGGATGCAGCGCATGTGCGCGGGATATGGCGCAAGACGACGCTGGACAGTTATCTAACGGCGACACCGGAATGGGAAACGGTGCTCGATATAGACGCGCTGGCCAAGGCGGAGGATAAAAACTGGGTATATAAAGGCAATGAATGCCTATCGCCAGATTATGAATTGTGCATGGTCACACTATCGGATGGCGGCAAGGATGCGGCTGTACAGCGCGAGTTTAATACGCGCACCAAAAGCTCGGTCACAAGCGGATTTGCGACGCGTGAAACCAAAGGCGGCGCAAGCTGGCTGGATAAAGATACGCAGATCGCAGGTGTTGATTTTGGCGCAGGAACAATGACCGATTCCGGTTATCCGATGACAGCGCGGATTTGGCAGCGCGGCACTCCATTGGATACAGCCAAGGAATTCATGCGCGGGCAGGCCGCCGATGTGGCCATGTCGCCGGGTGTTATTGAACGCGCAGACGGTTCCCGCGAAATCATCATGACCCGCGCGCGCACATTTTATGACAGTGATTATTTTTGGGTACCGCGCAAGACCGGCGTGCTGCAAACCCCGGTACAATTTCCGGTACCTGCCAAATCAAGTCTGGGCAGCGAGTTTAAGGGCCAAATGCTGCTCACGCTGAATGAGGATTGGCGCGATTTCAAATCTGGCGATCTTGTCAGTTTCGGCCTTGATGACTTTATGAAATCGGGGGAAATTAAGGCCGTACATCTGGTCGTTCGCCCTGATGAAAAAAGCGCGCTTAACGGATACGGCGTGACCAAATCAAAGCTGCTTATCGGGATGATGCGCGATGTGGTGGGGTCGGTGGACGTCTATGACTGGGATAGCAATCTTGGCCAGTGGATACCCGTTGTGGCAACGTCGCACACGCCCGATTTTCCCAAGAACGGTAACCTTTCTTTGGGGGCCACCAATGACAAAGAGGACGTTGCCTTTATCAGTAGCGAAACGTTCCTTACCCCCAGCACATTGTGGACGTTCAACACCGACACTTGGCAAAAAGCGAAGGCCAAATCGCTGCCCGATTGGTTTAATGCCAGCAATATGACAGCAGAGCAGTTCTTTTCTACGTCCAAAGACGGCACGCAGGTTCCCTATTTTGTTGTACGCAGCAAAGCCACTAAACTGGACGGGACCAATCCCACATTGCTCTATGGTTATGGCGGGTTTGAAGTATCGCTCACCCCAAGTTACTCGGCAACGCGCGGCAAGTTATGGCTCGAACAGGGCGGCGTGTATGTGCTGGCCAATATACGCGGCGGCGGCGAATATGGGCCAAAATGGCATCAAGCTGGACTAAAGACTAATCGCCAGCGGATTTATGATGACTTTATTTCTGTAGCCGAAGATTTGATCGCCAAAAAACTAACTTCGCCGGCGCATCTGGGGATAGAGGGCGGATCGAACGGCGGGTTATTGATGGGCGTTATGTTTACGCAGCGGCCTGACCTGTTTAACGCGGTGGTATGTGCGGTGCCGCTGCTCGATATGCTGCGTTATGACAAGCTGCTGGCGGGTGCAAGCTGGGTAGGTGAGTATGGCAGTCCTGCTGATCCTGTAGAAGGCGCATTTTTGCGCAGTATCTCGCCCTATCATAACATCAAACCAAACGTGAAATATCCTGAAGTATTCTTCCTCACATCCACCAAAGATGACCGTGTTCATCCCGCTCATGCCCGTAAAACCGCAATGCGGATGCAGGATCAGGGGCATGCATTCCTGTATTACGAAAATATCGATGGCGGCCATAGCGCGGCGGCCAACCTGAAAGAAACCGCCAAGCGGTTGGCATTGCAGCATGTATATCTGTTGCAGAAACTGAAGGATAAAAAATGAGCGAGCCCCAAACCTTATCTGAATATACTCCGCCCAAAATCTGGATATGGGACAAAGCCAATGGCGGGCAATTTGCCAATATCAACCGGCCGGTTGCAGGCGCAACAAAGGACGCGGCGCTACTTGCGGGCAAGCATCCGTTGCAGCTATATTCCATGGGTACGCCCAACGGCGTGAAGGTTACCATCATGCTTGAGGAGCTGCTGGCGGCGGGGCATACGGGCGCAGAATATGATGCGTGGATGATCAATATTCGTGATGGCGATCAGTTTGGCAGCGGGTTTGTGGACGCGAACCCAAACTCCAAAATACCCGCGCTGATGGACCACAGCGTCACGCCGGCCATGCGCGTATTTGAATCGGGTTCAATCCTGTTATATCTAGCCGAGAAGTTTGGCGCTTTCCTGCCCGCTGGTCCAGCCGCGCGGACGCAGGCGCTGAACTGGCTGTTCTGGCAAATGGGCAGCGGGCCATTTTTGGGCGGCGGCTTTGGCCATTTCTATGCCTATGCGCCTGTTAAAATCGAATATGCGATTGACCGTTTTGCTATGGAGGTGAAGCGGCAATTGGATGTGCTGAACCGGCATTTGAACGAATATGAATATATGGCGGGCAGTGAATATTCTATTGCGGATATGGCAATTTGGCCGTGGTACGGCTGGCTCGTCCTTGGCAAAGTATATGACGCGGCGGAGTTTTTACAGGTACGCGATTATACGCATGTTGTCCGGTGGGCCGAAGGCATCGGCGCACGCGATGCGGTGAAGCGCGGGGAACGGGTCAATAAAACCTGGGGTCCAGAAGAACTGCAATTACCAGAACGTCATGACGCCAGCGATTTTGATTAGGGCGCAGGTGTTTTGCCGCCTGCTATGATGATTGCAATGTAGGATCGCATTTGACATAGGCGCTTTGACATCGGTAACCGCCCAGCTGCTGTAAGGGCATAGCAACCAGCATGAGAATTTTGTTCGCTTATAATTTTTGCACTACACTATCAACTTGCGCAGAGTTCTGCGGATTTTGATTGTAAAGAACGCTGCTGCTTCACTGAAAACTAGGCAACTATCGCTTACTAGCAAAAAAAGTGCGTAGCAATAATGCCGATGCTTCCGCGCCAATGCCGGAATACACCTCTGGCCGGTGGTGCATTGTGGGCTGCGTAAACAGCCGGGGGCCGTGTTCCACTGCGCCGCCTTTTGGATCGCTAGCGGCGTAATATAGGCGCGCGATACGGGCGTGTGCGATTGCGCCTGCACACATTGCACACGGTTCCAGCGTCACCCAAAGCTCGCACCCTGTTAGGCGGTCTGTGCCCAGCATCGCAGATGCGGCTCTGATGGCAACAATCTCGGCATGTGCGGTCGGATCATGTTCGGCAAGCGTCTGGTTTGCCCCGCGGCCGATAACAACGCCGTCTTTGATTATGATCGCCCCAACGGGAACTTCACCTGAGTTTGCGGCCGTCTGCGCAAGGCCAAGTGCTTGGTCCATAAATTTGCGGGCATGTGTTATCGGCATGGCAGCTTTTCTAACGGATTTGGCGAGCGAATGCTACATCGGCCGCTTGACCTTTGCCGTATTCAAGGTTAGTTGCAACGACTTTCCGGGAACATTGATTCCCAATCAACACAAATAATTGGATTTACGATGGCACGCATCTGCGAATTAACCGGCAAAGGCCGTATGGTCGGTAATAATGTTAGCTATGCAAAAAACAGAACAAAGCGTACGTTTCTGCCTAATCTGCAAAATGTTACCCTGCTTTCTGAATCAATGGAAATTGGATATAAGTTTCGCGTCTCCACGCACGGACTTCGTTCGGTTGAGCATGTTGGCGGTCTTGATAACTGGTTACTTAAGACATCAAATGAAAAACTTAGCGATAATGCACGCAAAGTGAAAAAAGAAATCGCCAAGAAGCAGGCCGTAGCCGCTTAAGTAATTCGGTTTACAGAGAATCAAAACCGGGAGCGACGCTTGCTTCCGGTTTTTTTATGCCACCTGTTAGCGCAAATTTCATCAATAACGTACGCTGCCATGCATTGAAATTATTGTCGGATATCAACCATATAATTGTACGGCCACTCTCCTTAGTCGTTGTAATCCCTTCCATATTATCAACTAGTAATGGCGCGGCAAGTGTTGCAATAACGTCGCCTGATACCGTAGCATCCCTCTTAATCGCTGCGGGCTCGATCATCACCAGCTTTGCCGCAAAACCAGTGGGAAAGCTGGCGCGGCGGTTAAGGATCAGTAAGCGGCCGTCGGGCAACTGTGTGCCATCTGTGGGTTTGTATCCGGCGGGCGGACGGTATCCAAATATCGATTGGTGCGTTCCAGGCTCGGTAGGGTCACCAGAAAATAGCAGCCCCATATAGCTACCATCCGGCATATCCATCGCTTCGGAGAGCACTACAAACCGCCCGTCTGTCATTCGAATGATGGTTTCTGCGCCGCTGTTCAATCCCCATTTGCGCATGGGTTCAGGCGTTACTTTGGCATCTGTGCGGGCAAGAGCAGGGGTGAAACGGCGGATTGCATGGCGGCCTTCATACGATATCCAAAACCGTGCGGTTCCCGGATCATAGGTTATGCCCTCGGTGTCCCGGTCCAGATAGTTTGGACTGCCGCCGGTTGGTGTGGGTAGCGGTGCAATGAACGGCCGATCGGTGCGGTCGTCGCCCGCCAAGCCAAACCCGATCACAGTGCCTGCATCGCTTAACCCGATAAATCTGCCACCGGGCAGTGCCGTCAACGCCGATATTCCGCCAAAGTCATTGTTGCTGCTGCCCAATTCCCACGCTTTCAGGAACGTTAGAGGACCAATACGGCGCGGTCCGGGGTGTGCCGGATCAAGCATTAGGGGCTTTAGCGCAATATTCTGACTATTGCTTCTATAATTTATGCGCTGACCACCGACCGCAGCCAGCATCAATACCGATAATATTGTAAAACGCAGCAGAGGTTTAGGCATGACCGCAGCCTTAGCGAGGATTGCGTATGAACCCAAGCGTGAACAACAGATAACAAACCTGTTCAGGAAAAAGTCAATTTTGATGAACTAAACCGTATCTCGTTGGGGCAGTAAACGAATGCCAGCTTTCACTCTCATAGGGGGATGGCCGGTACAAATGAGTGGAGTAATATTATGACTTTCAAAAAATCAATCGCAGGTTTGGTTCTGGCGGCAACCGCCATCACTGGCTTTACCGCGACAGCCGCCGATGCGCATGGCCGGCGCCATTATGATAGCTATAATGATGGCTACTATGACCGTGATGCATACCGTAACGATAACCGCCGTGATGATCGTGATGACCGTTATGATAGCCGTTATGACCGGCGCGATGATCGTTATGAAAACCGGTACGACGATCGCCGTGATGATCGCAGACGTTGTAGCAACGGCACAGGCGGCACAATCATTGGCGCAGTAGCAGGCGGCTTACTTGGTGACCGTGTTGCGGGCCGGGGCAGCCGAACAGAAGGCACAATCATCGGCGCAGCAGTAGGCGCACTTGGCGGCCGCGCGCTCGATAAGGCAAGCAGCCGCTGCCGTTAATACGCAGTGTTGTTGAACTGCTGTAGGGGCCGGTGCGTAACGGGCGCATCGGTCCTTTTTATTTTACGGAAATATCCGAATAATCTACCTTTGCTATAGTATCGATGATCGCATGCTGTACCAAGCGCGCTTCGGCAAATGGAATTGCGGTGAGGTGTAAAGTACCGCCTGCGATCCCAAAATTTAGTTGGGCAACGCCTCTTATGCGGGCAAGTGGGCCTTGGCTAATCCCGACTGTTTGAATATTGATTTGCGGCGCAATAGTTAGTTTCTTGCGCCACCATCCAGCGCGTACAAGCAATTGGTCGCCGTCCACTGCATAGCCATTACTGCGCCAATCCGCATATAAAATCAGCGCATAGATCATAGCAATTGCCGCTGCCCACAAAGCGTATCGCCCGGTGTCTGTAAACACTATCAACCCGCTTGTTGCCATAACCATCACAAATGCGGCGATCAGCCATTGGTCAAGCCAATAGCTTGCTCTGCTTTTCGTAAATACCATATCTGTAAGCGGCAGCCGGATGTCCGCTTGGCTGGCTACTGCTTGGATTTCGGACATTGTCGCAAAAGGCGCCGCAACATGATCGCCGCCGTCTTCGTTCTTTTTGCCGCCATCATCGGCCAAGCTGATAAACTTTAATGCATACCACCCGCGCCGTATACGAACCGGCCCTGTAATAATCGCTGCGGCCTGTATCCGGTGTATGGGCATTACAACATCGGTAAGTGTCAGCAGCCCGCGCCGCCGGCGAAATCCCTTTGCGGTTTGGTCAAGCCGAAACCCATATTCACGAACAACCGTACGCACGATACCTGTTACAATGCCAATAGCCACCAAGCCAAATATAGCAAACATAGCCGCAATAATACGTGCAGATAGACTAATTTTATCCAACGAAACGCCGTTATGTTCGATAATGCCAAGCCATGCTCCGATATCCCATATGTCGAAATCTAAAAGGAAATCAAATTGCTGCGCTGCACCCGCAAGGACTGCAAATATGACTAAAGAGAAAGAGTAAAAACCAAAAATCAGCAGGCGGCCGCCATCCATGCTAAACAAAGGTTCGGTTTCGGCGGTATCAAGGGTGGAGATTGCTGTGTCATTTGAGGCCGCGCCAGATTTGCGGTCACGTACCAGCCCGCGCAGCCGTTCTGCTTCTTTTATACTGACATAGCTTAGCGTGCCTTCATCCCCTTTGCCGCCGCCTGTTTCAAACTTTACCTCGCCAAGAGCAAATATGCGGGCAAGCGGTTTTTGTTCAATGCTCACATCTTGGATGCGTTCATAAGGGATCGAACGGGCGGTGCGGCTGAGAAGGCCGCTCTCGATGCGGATGTCTTCATCGTCGGTAAAATAGCGGAACCGTGTCCACGACGCCCACCGAAACAGGAAACTGATCACCAATACGGCGGCGGCTATGGCAGGAATAAGAATATCGGCACGGCCGCTATTTCTGGCGCCAAATAACATTGCAGCTAGCGGAAAAAACAGCCGGGGCAGTCCTCCAATAAAACCGACGAGCAAGCCTGTTATATGAAGGCGCCGTCCGCGTGCAGGAGCTTCAAAATCACTGGACGCACTCAAAATACATCCCGCTTTATATGACTGCTAATGGCATCACGCATACCTAACGCATCGCTGTGTAGCAGTCCGGGTAAGCTAACGGTGTTGTTGTAGTTCCCTGCAGTGTGCACGGTAAGGGTTGCGAGGCCATAGGACCGCTGGATCGGTCCCTGCTCCACATCGATATGCTGAACCCGGCTGAACGGAACAATGGTATCACTGTAGAACAGATACCCGCGCACCACACGCAAACGGTCGCTACTCATACGATAACCCCACCGCGCATATTTCCGGGCAGGCACAAATATCACCCAATATGTGGCAATGATTAAAGCAGCTATTATAGCTATGCCCATTGGCATAATCCGCATAAATTCTATCCTTATTACGCCAACAAGCGGGATAATCATCATTATGGCAGCGGCGATCCGGGTCGCTGGTATATAGGCAGGATCAAGGTTGGTTAAGCTATCGTCATCTGATGCAATTGGATCATTGGTCATGAACTGGATATGGGTAAAGCGTGCAGTCTTGGCAAGACAGATTGCAGTGCGGCGGATTTACCGCGCCAGCGCAGGTTAACGATGGACCTAAATTGCCCTAATAGTAAATCACCAAACTAATGTAGTGGTCTCTGAATTTCATCCAGTGTCAACTGGAGCAAGGGCGTGATGCATGACGAAGCGCTTGTTGTTTTGCGAACATTATGTCGTGTTCTTTCGGGCTTTTTTCGGCTTATGTCCAAGATAATGCCAAATGAATATCGCTGGCAATGTCAGTCCGATTGCCCAGTGAATAAGGCTAGTCCAATCGCGAAGTGCCTCACTTCCCACATAATATAAGAGATAACCTGATAGGATAAGTATCGCAACAATTGCGGTTAAACCGGTTCCGATATTGCGTTGGTGTTTATTCTTCCATCCTTTGGGCATATGCACCACAAATAACCCGCCAAACCCCAGAAGCGCTGGGATCAAAACAAGACCATGTAGGCGCAATACCCATGGTTCAAACGGATTTGTTTGCGGCCCGAACTCACCTTCGATCTGGCCATAATAATGCAGCAGCAGCCATATGATACCCGATAGCCATAATGCTCCGCCGCTAATTGTCAGCAACCAGATTTGCCAGCGGGCAAGTTTCGCAGAACGAGTATTGGGCATTATGCAGCTTTGCTTGTTTCAAAACGAACGACTTGGCCGCCATATTTAGCCAGAATTTTGTCGGCAAGTTTGCAATCTACCATTGCCACTTTGGTCATGGCATCTGCGATCACACAGGTGTCTGCCACAACCGTAACCGCGTGGTTGGCAATTACAGAATGTGCATTGCGGCCTATGTGCGGCGTTGTGATTTGCCCGTTTATCCTGCGCCGGTCGTGTACATTTTCGGAGCTTGCAACAGCGCAGTTCTGGATCATAAACTGGGCGCTATATCCGCTTTGACATTCATCACGCTTATTGCCTGCATTGCGAATGTGGATTGGCACCGGGTCATCGCCAAACACTCTTAAATCACCGCCAGCATTTACAATGCCGGATGTAACACCTGCCAATTGCAATGCAGCAACCGCAAGGTCGGTGGCATATCCCTTTGCAATACCGCCTAAATCAATCAGCAAACGGCGGCGCAACCGGACGCTGCAATCATCAATAATTTCAATGTCACTGGCGTCGCCTGTAAAACACCCAAGATGTTCTGCATCCATACGCGGCAGAAAACGTGTACGCACCAACTGCCGTCCGATAGCTACATTGAACAAGCCGCCTGTGGCATCACTAAGTTCAGCTGCAATGCGCAGCACAGCAACCGTATCGCGGTCAACTGTGATGGTCTCACCTGCCTCTGCACGGCGTAATTTGGCAAGGTCGCTGGTATTCTCATGGAACGACATAAGCTTATGGATACGCAAGATTTCTGTAAAGCCCGCTTCGATCGCGGTATCATATTCTGGTGCGACGCCAATCTCGACAATTGTACCAAGTAGAGGCCGTGCGCGGCGAATAAGTCGATCAGCTTCATCCATGCTTATGCATTAATGGCAAGCGCGTGGGTCGCTAGCAGACGATTAACGCCTTCTGTAATGTGAACACACGACAGCGTTGCACCAGAGATATTTTTAATCTGCTTGTCAATTTGCAGTGGCTGTCCATATCGTTTGCCTGCAAACTGCGCGCGCCATTTGGGCAAACGGATTTGATCGCCATAAGACTCCCGGTAATCCATTACTTCAAGACCGCGCACGCCGCCGCCTCTATCTAGCGCCAAAGCGAAGGTAATAAATTCATGCTTGCCGTATACTTTGTCGATGAACAACGTGCCAATTTTTCCATTGGTGCTGTACGCATCCATTGCGGTTACCCTTGCGGCTGACACGCGGGTACCTGCAGAATTGGCAATCGCTTTCATCTGCTCTTTGCTTAGGATAACGGACCTATCCACAAAACGGGTTGCGCTTGGAAACAGTGTTTTTTTAATTGTTTCGCCTGTAAAATATACTGTGGCATTGGTCTTAGCGCTAGAAAGCAGCAGCCCAGCAGGCAGCGCAGCAAGAAAGAAACGACGTTCCATAACGTTAAATCTCCAATCCTAAAGTTAATCCAAAATGTACTTTTTCATGTTCGTCGACATTTTTGCCATTGCGGTTGAAGGCAAATTTACCACCGCCTGAAATCTGCCATAACGCGCCGGCTGTCACCCAGAATTTTTTGTCGGCATAATGCAGCGTGGGACCAAGGTAATTGCCGTTTTGGTACTGGCTTCCAAATTTGAAGGGGAATTTTGATGGCCGTAAATTCGGATCATATTCATTGGTCACTGTATCTAGCGGGCTAAGGTAATCTGATTGATGCCGGAATTCACCGCCGACATACCATTTGGGAGCGACGCGGTATGATGCACCAGCGGTAATATCAATTGCCATTTCTTTTTCGATAATACCGGTCGACTTGCGATCTTCCCATTCGATTTTAGGAGAGAATGCGAGCACAAGTTGATTATTCAGGAAGTTCTTTTGGAAATGAAGCTGTAGCTCAATTGCATCCTGATTTATTGGTGATCCATCAATGCGGTATTTGAAGCGGTGGTCATATTCTACACTAACTGCAAACCCTATTTGGTCTTTATAAGGGCTAAGGATATTATATTTTAAACCAGCGCTAATACCTGCGATCTGTGTTTTTTTAAATCTCCCACCTGCTCCACCCTGCGTATCGTAAAAGGGCTGTAAATCGGGGTTGGTGGTGGAATAGTTATGATCGAAAACGACAAGTTCACTGTAGCCTGTAAGCCTGTTGGTGATGCCATGTTCGGCTTCGAAACGAATATCGTTGAGTACATAATCGCTATCTGCTTTGCCGCGTTTTGACACCACGGAGGCTTTAACCTCAGTTGTGCCTTTTGGCAGCGTCTCGGAACCTTTTGTGTAAATCCACAGGCTCTCATCCGCTTGTGCAATGGAAGGTAAAGCGCTTAAGCTTAATGCAGCGCATAATACAATTGCTCGAATCATAATCGTGACGTCCTGATATTTTATAGGATTTCGTTAATTATAATGCGAATAAGTTGCAACAAGAATTTTTGGATATAATAAGCTAGCCTGACGATTTCGGTTAGCACGTACATTTATATGCTCAGAATTTATCAGCGTCCAAGCGCCGTCTCCGCTTCACCCACCAACTTGGCGATGATGTCCACTACGGGGCGTTCCACTTGCACCATGCCTACCGATTGGCCGGCCATCAGTGACCCGTTTTCAACATCGCCGTCAATCACGGCGCGGCGAAGCGCGCCTGCCCAATAGCGTTCGATCTGCATCTGTGCCTCTTGCATATCGATCTCGCCTGCATCTAACCTGGCGGCAACCTGTACCTGTTGGCGCGTGAACTCTTCGGTGCCTTTATTCTTAAGCGCGCGGACAGGAATGACAGGTAGGCGCGGGTCGATCTGCACACTAGCCACCGCATCACGCGCATTGGCGCGCAGGAACGCTGCCTTGAAATTGGGGTGGGCAATGGATTCTGTAGCGCAGACAAAACGCGTGCCCAGCTGTACGCCGGATGCGCCCATCTCCAGATAGCTGGCAATCGCACACCCACGTGCAATGCCGCCTGCGACGAAAACCGGAACTACTTCGGCCATATCGGGCAGAATTTCTTGTGCAAGCACACTCGTGCTAACCGGCCCAATATGTCCGCCTGCTTCATTGCCCTCGATTACCAATGCATCGACACCCGATTTTACCAGCTTTTTGGCAAGCGACAATGCAGGTGAAAAACAGATCAGCTTTGCACCATTGGCTTT
>JAYWFI010000079.1:0-18265 GCA_043778865.1 Sphingomonadales bacterium | reverse complement strand
CACTGTACTGTACTGTACCTTATGTTGCCCTGACTCACCTTACCTCAATCAAATGCACTGCACTTAATCTTATGTTGCCTTATCCTATCTTACCTTGCCTCATTTCACCCTTCTGCCCCATCTTTTTTGCTTATGATAACTTCTTTACTCACTTTCCAATTTCTCTCTCCTTCATCCCATTCTTCAACCCTTTACTCCCTCTTTTTCCTTTTCTTCACCAGTCACCACTCCCGCTATATCTTCACCTCTCACACTCCACTCTTTTCTTCACCTCTCACCACTCCACTCATTTCTTCACCACTTTATCCTTCTCTCCACCCCTTCACTACCTCTCTTTCCTATTCTTCACCTCTATCCTTTTCTTCACCTCATTCTTATTTCACTTTTTCTTCTACTCCACTCTTTTCTTCACGAGTCACCACTCCACTCTTTTCTTCAAGAGTTACCACTCCACTCTTTTCTTCACCACTCACCACTCCATCCTTCCACTCCACTCTTTTCTTCACCACTCCACTCTTGTCTTGACCTTATCCTCTCCTTCTCTTCACCACATCCTATCCTCCTTTTCTCTCCACGACATCTTTTTCTATCTCTCCTTCATCCTTCTCTTCACCACTCCACTCCACTCTTTTCTCCACCTCTCACATATAGGTCTTGTCAGACCATCCAACGGCCCCAGTGACCTTCTTCTGAAACCGTGGGCATGCAAACAGTGTAACATCATCACTGCCACCGAGACAACACCAACACGTGAGCCACCATCTCGTCAAGTATCTGTCATACCCACGGAACATCCTGATAACAAGAAGTTTCCTAAAAACGAAAAATCGCGTTTCTTCAGTCGATTCTTAGCATCAAAGAAATTGAGTATTGCAAAAGCAACAGCAATGCCCCATTCTGCCGTCTAACAATATTGACTACAACAACAAGTCAACAACGAGACAAGCAGAAGACGAGAAGAAGAAAATGAAAGAAATGACAGATAAAATATCTGAAAATGAAACAGAAATGAGAAAGAATGAAACAAAAAATAAAAATGAAAATCAACATTGAAGAACATGTAAATGAATGAAAATGAATGAAATAAATTGAAAATGAAGAGAAGAACGCATGAAAAAATGGTGTGAAGAGTTTCGTTAAAAGCAAAGCACACCATTGTATGTGAATGCTCGAATTCGAAAACAAAATGTCTATTCAAATCTAATGAAATAAACCTTTCGTTTATTACGTTGGATAACTCCGAATAGAACGAATATATGAATAAATGAATGAATGAAATACTATTTATAAGTGGTATTTTAATTGAGTCAAAGTCGATTCAATGACAATTATTTTAGAAAAAATAATTAGGAGTATAGTAAATGATGGAATAGTATATTAAAGGTAATAGGAATGTAGTGTAGTAAGTAGTTTAATTCATATAACATTGGAATAAGTGAGTTAATTGACATGTTAACTGGGGGGAAGTTGCATGACATAATCATATTATATTCTAATGATGAAACCAAAATGTAGTGTAGTGAAGTAAAGTAAAAAACCAAAACCACGTCACAGTAAAAATATATCCGAAAGGAAAATAAATAAAAAACAAAAATAAAACCACAAATATTGATATGATCAAAAAGTAGGAAACTACAATTGAGTACAAAATAGTGAAGTTAAATATACACAAAATGAGTACAAGATGAGTGCAAAATGAGCACATAACAAAAGCATAAAGTACGAAATGAATGAGTTGAATGAGTCATAGAATAGGGAAGGAAATAGTAATGAAGGAAAGTCCTGTCGGAGTCCTGCGAAAATTATTATTTTTAGCAAATTAATAAGTCTGAGATATCTAATATTTGACTTCAAGAGAAGAAAAAATTTAAGTGATATGAAATAAGTCAAGATGAAAAGTATTAATTAGGAAAAGAAATAATGATTACGATAATAATAATGAATCATAAAATATTGTCAAACTTTAAAAAGTAAGATAGAAACAACAATAAAAAAGGAAACAAAAATAGTAGAAAAAATAGTAGAATAAGTAGGAGTTTAAAACGGATAATATTAAGTAGTTGTGGAGTATGTCATAGACAATATAATAAGCATTTAGACATTCCTAGAATTGAGTTTAACTGTTGTACTGTGAATGTAAGGAAATATTATGCGAAGTCATCGTGTATACGCTATTGTTGTGCCTTATCATTTCCTTCCATTTAACTACTAGTCAAGTCGTCCTGTTGTTTAGTTAAGTTTAGCTAGTATAGTTTAGTACACTTTGTCCCTCAGTTGAATTCAGTTTCCCATATTTCCCTTTTTCTGTATTTCGATACTAACTTCACCCCATCCCAACAATCAGACTAGTCCACACTATACTCCTGATGTTCCACACACACACACACACACACACACAAACCAACTTATTTACACAACACCCTCCTCAGTCACACACACCACCCTCCTTACAAACATCTCACAACACCCTCCTTAACCTCCTTACCCACACACACACTACACCACACCACACCACCTTCCTAACATACATCTTACAACACCCTCCTTACCCACACACACACTGCACCACACCACACCATACCACACAACACCACACCACCCTTCTTACCTACACCTTACAACACCCTTCTTACACTTCTTTCCTACCAACAACACATGCGCACATAGTCATCACCATACGACACGATGCCGTATTATTCACACATACAAGTACAAACATAACGTACGTCCATTCCCGCAGTACACATCATACATACAAACATACATACATAAATGCAATCGCATTCATTCGTCCAACGCATACATACATGCACATGCGCACCCACACGCTGATACCGAAACAAATTTGCTATATCAGTATCAATTACGACTTTAATGCTGTGCATGTCCGTCGCCTGTCCCGTCCCCTGTCTTGTTCCGTCCTTCCCCTCACCCCTCACCCCCTGTCCTGTACAGTCTCCTCCTCGACCCCCGTCTTCCCCTGCCCCACGACCCCCCTCCCCCTGTATGTCAGTGCACCTCCTCACCGACCAAGCCGTCAGCACAGACTACGGTTACGGTAACGGCTCGGCGGTGTCCGCCTTCTCATTTCATATGAAATATTTCTTATCACACCATATCATTTTATATGATATCATACAACGTCATACTGTCCTGCATCAATCCAATCCTATGCCATGCCATGCTATGCCACGTTACGTCATGTCACGTCAATCAGACACTATACAGTACACTACACTACACTACAGCACACGCAGCAAGTACGTACCGTACAGTACACCAACACCCTCGAGTGACATGCCAGATAATTTTTCAATTTATTTCTCTGAAATTATTTCATAGTTTTTTCTTTTATACGACGTAAGTAAGCTTCGTTCGTTGGTACGTCGCAAGACATCCATCACCATCCTACCTAGTTCGAACAGTACATACGTTCATAAATTCACGTAATATTTTAAGTAATCGATTTTTTAGAAAGAACAGTTTTTGCTTTTTTTGGTTTGTATGATTTCGGAATTACTCAAGTTCAAAACAAGAGTGGGATGGCATGGAATAAAATTGATTAGATCAGATTGGAATGGAAAGGAATGGAATGGGATGGAACGGAAGAGAGAAGTGAAGAATAAGAAGGCTTATGGGGAGTAATGTAATGATATGGCACTGAATGGAATAAAATATAGAATTAGTATGATATGAAAACATGGAGTAGGGTAGGGTGGGAAAGAATGGAGAAGAGTGGAGTGGAGAGGATTGGAATGGAATGACATCAAGAGCTCAATAGAATGGAATTAATCAAAAGATTGTTTATAAACCGAATGGTGAAAATCGGCTTAACAGATCGTGTCGTATTGTAAGGACCGGCCTAACAGAGAAGGG
Source organism: Sphingomonadales bacterium (assembly GCA_043778865.1). Classification (GTDB taxonomy): domain Bacteria; phylum Pseudomonadota; class Alphaproteobacteria; order Sphingomonadales; family Sphingomonadaceae; genus Sphingorhabdus_B. Next base: position 14,389 of record JAYWFI010000079.1, on the reverse strand, counting down.
TCAGTTCAAGTTGACTCACCTGCTCTACATTACCACACTCACATTTTTTCGTGTCGACTACGCGAAGTCATTTTTGATTTGTAAGCATCATCATAACGATAACAGTATGAAACTCTTTTTCAGGCCTAACAACTTTTCCCAATGGGTAGTCAACGTGCCCAGGCACAGCGAGATGTCTTCATTTTGCTGCGTTGTTTTTTGTGTGTGGATCTTGGACCTATGTTGCCCTCCGAGTCAACTTACTTAGCCGCTGCGCTTGATGTCGAATTATTCTCATGTACGAAGAGTTGGTGTTTGAAGTGCGCTTTCGTTAAATACGTGTGCATGATTGAGAATCTCCTGAAAATTATGTAAGTGTGCAGGGTAGTGAAATATTATAGCTATTCGCTATTTCCTTCACCAAGCCCAGTCACTCTCTGACAGGTAGGCTTACCCCTATTACGAGCTAGCGAGTAGCATCTACAGGATAATGCACGCGCAATACTAACTTGGATATGTAAAATGATTCCTGAACAAGATATTCGTATGAATTATGAGGATGGTGGGGTGGCTAAAAAAAGAGAAGAAGGCTTCCTAGCTAATATCTGATGAATTATGATTGAGATTTCGCTCCCGCTCCTAATGTGTTGAATCATGCCTTCATACTGATTCTAGAAACTTTCAAGTGTTAATGATCCGCACATGAAAAATAACCGCAAAATAGTAAGTACAGTACGTACGATGCACTCCCCCTACTTCCTACACGGTACCAGTCCATACTACCCTGTAGCCTATGCCTATCGCCTATGCCTATCGCCTATGCATATGCCTATGCCTATGCCTATGCATATGCCTATGCCTATGCCTATGCCTATGCCTATGCCTCTGCCTCTGCCTCTGCCTCCGCCGCTTCTGGTAAAATCACAGTGAAGCAGCTGCCGCCTTGATCTATATTGGCACCGCTAATTGTTCCTTTATGCCGCTCGATCACGGCGCGCACATATGTCAGCCCCAATCCTGTGCTTTTTACGCGGCCTGTTTGTTGCGGCGCGCTGGCGAAACGTTCGAATAAGCGCGGCAGTATGTCGGCCGCGATGCCAGGCCCGCTGTCTGTGATTGTCACGGCAACATAATTTTCCCTGTTTATCGAACGAATGCTTACATCAATGACTATGGTGCTTTTGTTGGGGCTGAATTTAATTGCATTGTCGATCAGGTTTGAAAAAGCCCGCGTCAGGCTATCGGGCTCGGCCAAAACAAAAGCGGCATCGCTATGTTCGTTGATCGTTATGGTTACATCGCGTTCGGATGCCAATGGCCAGAAATTATCGGCAACATCACGTATCAAGTCAGCCAACAGCACGTCTTCGCCCACAAATTCGGTTTCACCCATCCGTGCGATATCGACAAAATCCTGCGCCAATTGCATGGTACGGCGGGCATTGGCCTCTATTCGTTTGCGTACATCGCTGTCTATTTCACCTGATAGCGATGCGATAATCGCAGATTGCGGCGCGCGCATATCGTGCGATAACAATTGCAAAACCTGCTCTCGCTCTTCTTCTGCGCGGGTTAACGCCGAGATATCCGCCATATAGTAAACATACCCAAGCAGATCGCCGTCTGCTGCCTCAATCGCCGATTGCCGCATCACAAACGTGTCGCCTTCGGTTGTGCGAAACTTTACGAACTCAAGTTGCGAGGGTAATTTTGATAACGCAGCAGGAGCAGGAGTAGGAGCAGGAGTGCGATAATGCCGCCGCGATATATACTCGGCCACCTGCGCGCGGTATTCAGGCGCCGCAACTTGCTGCATAACATCACGCAACCTGAAGCCAACAATTTTCTGATCCAACCGTTCTGTAACCAAATCATTGACCAGCGTTACGCGGCCTTTTCGGTCCGTAACAATCATGGGGTCGGGAAGGTCTGCTAAAGCATTGGCAATGAACCGGCGCAGATCGCGTAAATGATCAATCGCTCCTGCCAATGCAGCGCTTTGCCGCCCAACCAAGTCTGATGCGGCTTGCGAACCCAGCTTTATTGGTAATGCTTCATCTTCTGCAGACAGATTGTTCAGTTCAGATGCCATAAAATCGCTAATCGATTGTAAGCGCCGCCATCCCCACAATGGATAAACCAGCAATATACCAATCAGCGCAGCGCCCGGCGGCAGCCATAGGCCAAATTTGAGCGCCGCTGCACTAATCAACAATATGAAACTAACCGAAGCGACCGATACAATAAGCGATAGCCGGGGGGACAAACGCAGAAAGCCAATCAGCAATAACCACATTGGTATCAGTGACACCAAAATAGTCGGGACATAAGAGGCCTGCGATACAAAATTATCCCGTTTCAATGCAGCCAGTATATTGGCCATAATCTCTGATCCCGCAAGCGTTCCGCCATCGGCATACGGCACTGGAAAATTATCCTGCATACCCAGCGCGCTGGCTCCCACGATTATCGTACGGCCCTTTATCAAAGTTGCTGGCACATTGCCGTTGATGATATCGGCATAAGATATTTCCGAATAACTTCCACGTTTGGAATAGGGTATCAAGACCGTCTGTTCGCATATCGTGCGGCTGTAGGCGGCGGATTGCGGATAACCGGGACTGCGAAACGCAAGTTCCATTAAATGCGGCCACCTGTTGCCATCTGCATTGGGATCGGAACACAGCCGCGCTCTGCGCACTGTACCGTCGCTGTCGCTTACCACATCCACTTGGCCGATGCCTTTTGCTGCCTGTGCAAAAACATCCGCAGGCGGAATAACGTCATAGGCCTTTCCGTTGCTGCCCGGCGTACTGAAATGCAATGGTATGAATACCGGCGCAGGGCCAGACATAGCGCCAGCAAGCAGAACATCAGACGCACTATCGCTTGTTTCGCTTAATAATATATCGAAAACAATGGCACGCGGCGCTGCGGCTTGTAACTGGTTCAGCAACTTTGCGTGTGTGCTGCGCGGCCACGGCCAATGCCCCAGTGCCGCAAGGCTGGCATCATCAATATTCACAAGCAGCGTATCTTTATCGGGCGGCGGCCGGAATGCAGATGTCAGTTGATCGTAGAATAGATTGTCAAATGACGCTGCGCCCTCCCACCGCTGCGCCGCCAATACTAATAACGTACCGGCGATGCCGATCAGCAACCATTCTATCGTAAGTCGCAGCCGCAAGTTCATATATTATACTGTATCCAAGCGGTGCTAATATCAAGCTTTGCTGTGGTTATGCTCAACGCGTCACACTTAGTTTTTCAAAGCTGGTCCAGTTTGTCGCAACCTCGCCGCCGGCATATTGCACCGCGCCAACGCGCCAGAAATAATCACCGGGCGGCAGATCAGATATGGTAATCTGCTGATCCAAAAGCGCAGGTTCATCAATCATCGCGGTACCATTTGGCCACCCTGTAAATAATTGAAAATGAAATTTGCGTATGCCGCCGCCGTCACTTTGCCATTTGAAATTATAGCCATCATTGCCTGCGCCTGCAGTAGCACTTACCCCATTAAGTCTGCGTTTGAAGGCGTATGTTACAGGCACGCCTTGTATTCCATTCGCGGAAATAGCCCGGGCCCGCAAAAAATAATTACCGTCATTTATATTCGCCAGTTTGGCCTCGCGCCCTGTTATTACGACATCAGCAAGTTGTTCTACAAAGCCAGCATCTGCGGCAAGAGTAACCCGGTATCCTGCTTCATTTTGTGCAGGATTAACGGCGAATAACAATTCTGGATTTGCCTGAATTTTACCAGGTTCAATAAACACGGGCTCCGGCAACAATGCCTCGCGAATAATGGCTCCTGCGGGCGGTATCGCTAGTCCGTTACCAGCAGGCAATGCAATGTCGCTACTAACCCCTGCACCAACGGCCAGTGCGCCCTCGGTTACTTCAGCAAAATCACGGTTAAGCGCAGCGTCGTAGCGCACCTGAAAATCGGTACCACGCACCGCAGACACAGCGCGGGGCGTACGTACGCGGTATCTGTCATCTGCCGAGTTCAGCGGTGTCACGCGCGTACTTGCGCCGCCTTTTGCAACGTCAAAGTCATAATCAAGCGCGCCGCCAAGCGTATATGTGCGCAGCAGCCGAATGCGCAGGTCGCTATTTGAGGGCAGCGATACACGTGATCCGTTAGGCAAGCTAAGTGTTATAAATGACGATGCCGCGGTTCTTAACGTTACGCCCTCGCCCACATTCTGCCCGGCAGATGCAGGTGCGGCTCCAATCATTACATTGCCGCGAACGGATATAACTTTCGCAGTTACAGCCTGATATTTTAATAAACTGCGGGCAATTCGAATGACTTTACCAACAGGCAATAGCCGCGGATCTGCGATCCTGTTTTGCTGCTGCACTGTCCTATACGCAGACGGGCTATTTAGATAACGTTTGCCAATGTCGATTAATGTATCGCCGGATTTTGCGGAATAATTAATAAATCCATCATCGCTGCCCGGTCCAATATTGGCCGCATAAAGCGCAGGAGCACATATAACAATACATAATAAAGAAACGAAAATTCGAAGTAACTTCTGCATCGTATCTGCTCCTATGTCGCGTGCTATGTTACGTCCTATGTCGCGTCTTATGTCGTAGGCGCTATTTTTTGCCGAGTGACTCCAGACGATATCCATACCCGAAAACGGTAAAAATCCGAAATCCGTTTTCAGGCTTCAAATCCAGTTTTGAACGTACCCGCGAAATATGCATATCCAGCGTACGCGTTGCCAGCGTCGCATTGGTGCGCCAAATTGTTTCCATGATGTAATTGCGCGATAATGTACGGTCGCTATTACGGAAAAAAAGATCGGCAAGCTCAAATTCTTTGGCAGTCATGATGACGGTATTGCCATTAATTGAAATGGCTTGGTCAATCCGGTTCAAATGATATTTCCCATAAACAGCCTCTGTATCAAATGCGCCCGATCCAGCCGAATTTCGGCGCAGCATTGCATTGATGCGCGCGGCGATAACACCGCGGTCTTCGGGTTTGGTAATATAATCTGCGGCACCTGCATTAAGCGCTTCTGTAATATCGGTTTTTGCCGTGCGGTTCGTCATCATAATCACAGGCGGCTTTTCATCAAGCGCCGTTTCCATCCAACGTAGCATTTCAATGCCATCTTTACCGGGCATATTCCAATCAAGTATGACCAAATCAAACGTGTCACGGTTAAGCGCTTGCGATAAAGCATTGCCATCGGAAAACGTTACGGCCAGATGGCCTAACTCTTCTACTATGGCTTTCATGAACGCCGTTACATCGGCTTCATCATCTGCAATCGCAATTCTCATATCACGCCCTCTTATGTTCGCCTGCGCTGATCTAAGCGATGACAAATTCTCCAATGCAAAGGAAATTAGAGTATATTTTACAGATAGGCTAGCATGTAAACATAGGCGTTACAAGGATTTACAAAAAAACGAGGATTATACATTGGTAACAATGTGGCTGGGGCGGCAGGGATCGAACCTGCGAATGCCGGTACCAAAAACCGGTGCCTTACCGCTTGGCGACGCCCCAATATACATGTTCTACATCTGCGTAATATATAAACATGACGATACGTCCGGCTTTATAGCGTGAGATTTGCAGAACGCAATTACCGACAGCAGGAAAATGCCATTTTTTAACTAATCAAGCAATTCTATCAACCCAGCCGTGCCGGTCAGGCGCAATACCGCGCTGTATATCCACGAGCTGCGTGCGAAGGCGCTGCGTTATTTGACCCGGTCCGCCTGCGCTTATCTGGAAAGTTTCGGCACCTATTTGAACGCACCCAACAGATGTAACCACAGCCGCAGTGCCGCACGCAAATGTTTCAACAAGCCGGCCAGAGATTGCATCGTCGCGCCATTGATCGATGCTGTAACGTTCTTCGCGCACCGCCAGGCCCTGTTCGCGGGCAAGTATCATCAATGATTCACGAGTGATGCCTTCTAATATCGTCCCGTCCACAGGCGGTGTTATCATGGTGCCATCATCGAATATAAAAAACAGGTTCATGCCGCCCAATTCTTCAACCCAGCGGCGCTCTGCTGCGTCCAAGAATACCACCTGATCGCATCCGTTTGCAGTCGCTTGCGATTGCGCCATTAAACTTGCGGCATAATTGCCGCCGCATTTGGCCGCGCCTGTACCGCCCGGCGCAGCGCGCGTATAATCTTGCGACACCCAAATTTTTATCGCAGGTGCACCGCTTTTGAAATAACCGCCTGCCGCAGATGCAATTACCATATACAGATATTCCGACGAAGGTTTTACGCCTAAAAAAACCTCGCTAGCAAACATGAAGGGACGAATATATATCGATCCGCCTTCAACATCCGGAAACCATGCGCGATCGATATCAACTAATCTACGAACAGAATCTATAAACACATCGGCTGGCAATTCCGGCATAGCCATGCGGCGCGCGGAACGATTGAACCGCGCCGCATTGGCATCGGGGCGAAACAGCGCCATCGCGCCATCGGCCATTCGGTACGCTTTCATCCCCTCGAAAATTTCCTGCGCATAATGCAGCACAGCAGTGGCCGGATCAATCGATATTGGGCCCCGTGCGGCTATCTTTGCATCGTGCCATCCAGTACCCTCTTTGTACTTTATCGAGACCATATGATCGGTGAACACTCTTCCAAAACCGGGATCAGATATTAATGCTGCGCGTTGGGCGGGATCAATAGGGCGGGCATTGGGTTCAATTGAAAAGTTCATGTAATCACCGAGATTTGAAATATTATAAGTGTAGATGGCACAATATTATTTAAGGAATTGCTTGATGTCTTTTATGGCTTGCGGCAAGATACGTCAATATGGCTGCCCCATCTTCCTTGCTGCCCAATAATTTTGGTGCCACGAATAATGGCCGTGCCGCCTCGGCTTTATTTTTGCGCGAGGGAGAAGTTCGGCGCGGCGTTGAGTTGCTGTATTTTGGATACACGCGGCTGACGCGCAGCATCGATGAACGCCTTGTTGAACATGGTCTGGGCCGTGCACATCACCGCGCACTATACTTCATTGCGCGGCAACCAGATTTGACAGTTACCGAGTTGTTGCGTTTTTTGGCGATTACTAAGCAATCTTTGGGCCGCGTTATAAAAGAGCTGATTGCCCGCCAGATGATTGAAACGCGTGCTGGTAATACCGATCGCCGCCAGAAACTGCTACGTTTAACACCGCAAGGCGAAGCGTTTGAGGCGCAGCTATTTGATGCGTTGCGCACTAACTTGGCCGCTGCATACGGTGCCGCTGGGCAAGATTCGGTTACCGGATTTTGGCGCGTCTTAGAGGGCCTGATCCCTGTATCGGAGCGGCCTATGGTTATGGCACTACAAGCAGGCATAAAATGAGCGAGACGGTTCAAAAACTCGAAACTCTGATCCAGGATCGCCGCAGTGCATCACCGCAAAGCAGTTATGTCGCGTCGTTGTTTGCCAAGGGCCGCGAAAAAATGGCCCAGAAACTGGGTGAAGAAGCGGTCGAAACGGTGATTGCGGCGCTATCAGGTGATCCGAAAAAACTGACTTGCGAAGCGGCGGATCTGATGTTTCATTTGCTGATATTATTGAATGAGGGCGGAGTTTCATTTGAGGATGTATTGGCAGAACTGGCGCGCCGCGAAGGCGTATCGGGAATTACCGAAAAAGCGATGCGAAAGGATTAGATATGCCAACAGATGCAACGCAGCCGTATGATGATCAAAACATTATGGCCAAAATCCTGCGCGGTGAAATTCCCAGTACGGCCGTTTATGAAGATGCCTACACGCTTGCCATCCAAGACATACATCCGCAGGCGCCGTATCATGTGCTGATAATGCCCAAAGGCGCGTATGTTAGCTGGGATGATTTCTCCGCCAATGCCAGCGATGCCGAAATCGCTGCATTCGTGCGCGCAGCAGGTATAATCGCGCGCGAGGCTGGTCTGGTGGAAACCGGATATCGCTTGATTGCCAACATTGGGCTCGATGCCCACCAAGAAGTGCCGCATTTGCATCTGCATATCATGGCAGGCAGGCCGCTTGGGCCGTTGTTATCCCGGTAAACAGCGCTTTTTTACACAGCAAAGCCCATCTAATTTGTTGCGCTGCGCAGATTTGCAGCTAGTGTTCATTTATTATGTTGTACGAATGTAGCTATCAACATTCGGCAAAGGGGAGAGTTTGTATGATATTTGACCGCGTTAAATCGCTAGATGCCATTTTGAAAACGGCCGAGAAAAAATCGCTCACGCGAACCTTAGGCGCATTTCAGCTTACGATGCTTGGCATCGGGGCAGTTATAGGGACCGGTATATTTGTTTTAACCGCCGAAGCTGCACAAAAAGCGGGGCCAGGCATGATGGTCAGCTTCATCATCGCTGGCATCGTCTGTGCCGTTGCAGCATTATGTTACGCAGAGCTCTCTTCCATGGTGCCTGTATCTGGATCCGCATACACCTATACGTATGCTGTCATGGGTGAAATGTTGGCTTGGATGGTGGGCTGGGCCTTGGTGCTGGAATATGCGATTGCCGCCGGTGCTGTTTCCGTCGGTTGGTCGGGGTATTTTGTCGGGCTGTTGAGCCATTTGAGCGATTTTTGGTCAGTACTGCCAAACGTTACTATCCCAGCTTCGCTTGCAAATGGGCCGAGCGGCGGCGGTATTATAAACCTGCCTGCTATGATAATAGCCTTGCTGGTTACATGGTTGCTAGTGGTTGGTACAACGGAAAGTGCGCGCGTTAATACAGTGCTAGTGTGCGTAAAGGTGATCGCGCTTACAGTATTTATTATACTTGCTGTACCCGTTATGAAAATGGAGAATTTTGAGCCGTTTGCGCCGCTCGGCTTTAAGGGAATTTCCGCCGCCGCCGCATCTATCTTCTTTGCCTATGTTGGTTTCGATGCGGTTTCTACAGCAGCAGAAGAAACCAAAAACCCTCAGCGTAACATGCCGATCGGTTTGCTTGGGTCACTTGCTATTTGTACGATTTTTTATCTGTTGGTGGCCGCAGGAGTAATTGGTTCGGTTGGCGCGCAGCCATTAATGGACGCAAATGGTGCAGGACTAGCTCCGGGTTCTTCTGCTTTGACATCTGCCTGCGGTGACATTGGCAATAACGCAGTTGTATGTTCAAAAGAAGCTCTGGCATGGACATTGCGCAGCATCGGCTGGGGACAGATTGGTAACCTCATTGGTCTGGCCGCCGGGATTGCCCTTCCTTCCGTAATCCTGATGATGATGTATGGCCAAACACGTATTTTCTTTGTGATGAGCCGTGATGGTTTGCTCCCTGAAAAACTGTCAAAGTTACATCCGCGTTTTAACACACCGCATATCATTACCATTATTACTGGAGTATTTGTGGCATTCTTTGCTGCGTTCTTCCCTGTTGGCGCGCTTGCGGATATCTCAAATGCAGGAACACTGTTTGCCTTTGCCATGGTTTCGATTGCCGTAATGGTATTGCGCCGAACCGATGCAAGCCGTGTCCGTCCTTTTCGCACACCTCTGGTCAACATAGTTGCACCATTGTCGATCTTAGGGTGCGTGTATTTGTTCTTCAGTCTGTCAGCTTATACTTTGGTACTATTTGTAAGTTGGGCTGCTTTGGGATTGATTGTGTATTTCACGTATAGCCGCAACGCTAGCCATGTTGGCCGCGGGCTGGATGAGGTGAACGAGCTTGATGCCAATATACCGCCATCATCGGTGCCACCCATCAATTAACAGGGCGAGGCCAAATATAAAAAAGCGGAGGGCATTTGCTCTCCCTTTTTTATTGTCTGCTTGAACTGCCGCCCAGTTTTTTGCCTTATGCTCTAATGTTCGGTTATATGCGCCAGCTTGGTTGTGCGGGGGCGGGTAAATAGGCTGCCCTTTTCGCACCATAAAACAAGCGCTAAACTTGTCAGGCCGCAGATCGAAAAGCCAATAGCGATGGGCGCAACGCTGTGAGTGAACTGGCTGCCTATGGACGCGCCTATCCCTGCGCCCAATACGGTGCGAACGGCCTGTTGAAATGAGGATGCTACGCCGGCCATCTCGCCAAAGGGCTGCATTGCTATAGATGAGAAATTAGAACCCAAAAATCCGATTAGCGCCATATTGAAGGTCAAAAGAGTTAGAAATAACGGAAGTGAGGCCGGTGCATATGTTGCCGCCAAAAATTGCAACGCGCCAAATGCGATGAATAAAAACAATGCGCTATGTGATACGCGCCGTGCGCCAAAACGCTCAACGATCCGGCTATTGGTGAAATTCGCAGCCGCAATTCCCAAAGCGATTATGGCAAAACCGATCGGGAAGAAAGCTCGCGCATTAAAGGCCACGGAAAAAAGCTGCTCAGATGCATTTAGATAGCCAAATAATGCCCCCTGTACAGCGCCGCCCGCCAGCACATAGCCAAGCGAAACGCGATGCGTTGATACAGTGCGCCAACCGCTTGCAATCGTTTTGGGCGCAATCAGAATGACGTTGTCGGGATCAAGCGTTTCCGGCAATCTTTGCCGCACCCATATCGCCAACACAATGGCAAGAACGGTGAACACATCAAAGATTGACCGCCACGGCGCGACTTTGATTATCAGCGCGCCAATGCTGGGGGCAATAATCGGAACGATCATAAACACCATAAATATGGTCGACATATGTCGCGCCATTTTGTCACCTGCAAAACTGTCACGGATAATGGCGGCAACCAGCACGCCCATTGATGCACCGCACAATCCCTGCGCCAAACGCATGGTCAATAGGAATTCAAAGCTTGGCGATAATCGGCAAGCAAACGAGAATATTGCATACCCGATGATAGTAGGTAACAGCACCGCTTTGCGGCCATAACGATCGGACAGCGGACCATAGATGATTGATCCCAATCCCATGCCCAGCAAATATACGCTGATTACATACTGAATGGCATTCGGATTAGTTATTTTCAGGCCATGTCGCATAGCCTGAAACCCCGGCAGCATGGTATCGATGGCAAGCGCGTTAAGCGCCATTAGTGCCGCCATCATCGCCACCAGCTCGCGCGGGCCAGGTAGCGGGGCGGGCTTTGAATGTTGGGATAGCTTATCGGATGATGTCTGCATATTGGTTCCGTGCCGCAATGCAGCATCATTGGCTATAATGATTTTAAGCTGTAATCGTTCCTTTGATGAATGAACCGGATGATAACCCGCCCGATGTGCGCAAAATAATTCATATTGATATGGATGCATTTTTTGCCAGTGTCGAACAGCGCGATAATCCTGATTTGCGCGGGCGTCCTGTGGCTGTTGGCGGCGCTTCTGGACGCGGCGTGGTGGCGGCGGCAAGTTATGAGGCGCGTAAATTTGGCGTGAAATCCGCAATGCCATCTTCAAAAGCGCTGCGGCTGTGTCCTGACCTTATATTTGTCAAAACGCGCTTTGATGCGTACCGCATGGTATCTCGGCAAATACGCGAGATATTCAGCCGCCACACAGATTTAATCCAACCATTGTCGCTTGATGAAGCGTATTTGGACGTCACGCATGACAAACAAGGCATTGGTTCTGCTGTAAAGATTGCCAAGATGATCCGCGCTGATATTGCCGCAGAAACAGGACTGACCGCCAGTGCAGGCGTGAGTTATAATAAGTTTATTGCCAAACTTGCCAGTGATCAAAACAAGCCTGATGGATTGTGCGTTATCCTTCCTGATCAAGGCGCGGGTTTTGTTGCGGGCCTGCCTGTGCGGCGTTTCCACGGCGTTGGTCCGCGGACTGCGGAAAAGATGGCGCGACTTGGCATTATTACAGGTGCCGATTTGCGGGATAAGAACGAGGCAGAACTGCGCGCGTATTTTGGCAGTATCGCAGGATATCTGTATAAAGCGGCCCGCGGTATTGATGACCGGCCAGTCAACCCCAACAGCATCCGAAAATCTCTGGGCGCAGAGCAAACATATTTTGAAGATAAGAACAACGATTATGATCTGCGTGCGGCGCTTGACGAGATTATAGGCATCTTATGGGACAGGATTGAAAAATATGAAGCGCGCGGCCGCACGGTAACATTAAAAGTGCGCTATTCTGATTTTCGCACAATTACACGGTCACAGTCGTTGCCAGCAATCGTTTCCACGCGGGCAGAATTTGAAACGATCGCACATGAATTGCTGGGTATCATAATGCCTGCGCCCATGGGAATCCGGTTGCTGGGCCTAACGCTGTCCAATCTGTCGGGGACGAATGATAACCGGCCGGCAAGTGCGCAAGACAGCTTTCTGTTCTGACGCTGTGTTACCGGCATTACTATTCGGCCTCGCGCGCAAAACAGTTGCGCTGTTTGGGTAGGCAGGTAAAGCGAACTTCCGAAACCTACCTCTGAAATATTCACCGTAAACACACCTCTGCAGGAGCGCCAAGATGACAACCCGTATTACGCAGACATTGGGTGAAACCGAAAACCCCGCCGCGCGCAAGGCGTTGATGGATGTGGATGCGATTGAGGCATTGCTGCGTGATGCCGCGCGTCAGGGCGTTACATACAGTTATTCAGAGCTTATGTTGCTATTGGGGATCCGTTTTACACGGCCCAAGATGCGCAGTTTATGCAAGGTGCTGGACGCAATTGATCTGCGCGGTAATGCACAAGGCGAACCAGAGCTTGCCTGCCTTGTCGTGCGCGAAGGCGATAATTTACCTGGCCAAGGATGGTGGGTTGGCCGCACCGATTTTGTCGGTGAATATGAAAGCCATGCAGCACGTAAATACCTGAAAGATGTACAGTCTGCTGCGTTTGCCTATTGGAAATCACGCTAAGGGTGCCGCTGCGGTGTCGCTGCAAGATTTTGTTTGTTTGTTTAATACGCGCAATACGATAAAGCATAACAGTACCGTACAATCAATTATGCCGAGAATTGCATGGAAATAGTAAACCAAATCAATTTGCTATACTCTCTTGCTGGCTTGCTGGTGGGGGTGCTGGTTGGTTTAACGGGCGTTGGCGGCGGATCGCTTATGACCCCTCTGCTTGTTCTGCTCTTTGGCTTTCACCCTGCGACGGCCGTGGGCACCGACTTATTATTTGCTTCGATGACAAAAACAGTGGGTACCGCTGTGCACGGATGGCGCGATACGGTTGATTGGCGCATTGTCCGCCGCCTTGCCACAGGCAGCGTCCCTGCCGCGGCGGTAACCTTGTTTTTATTGCATTTGATGGGGACACCTGGTGATAAATCGGCCTCAATGATAACGCATGTTTTGGGTGTTATGTTGCTCGTAACATCTGTTGCCGTGTTGTTTCAAAAGCAGCTCGTCGCATTTGCATTGAATAAACGCAATGTACAGAAAATCGAAGAAAGAGCGCTACCTACCGTATTGCTTGGGGCAATATTGGGCGTGCTGGTTTCAATATCTTCGATTGGTGCGGGCGCAATTGGAGTGACCGCATTACTAATTTTATATCCGCATCTTCCCATAAACCGCATAATCGGCTCAGACATTGCGCATGCTGTGCCGTTAACGCTGGTGGCAGGCGCAGGGCACTGGTTTATTGGCAACGTTAATGTCAGCTTGTTATTAAGCCTGTTGGTCGGATCCATCCCCGGCGTAATACTCGGCAGCTATGTGAGCACGAGTGTATCTGACCGGATATTGCGGCCATTGTTGGCAGGCGTATTGATTTTGGTGGGCAGCAAGTTTCTATTTTGAAATTCTAAAGCGCTAAATTCTCATTCTTGAGTGCCGAGTTAAGCAGCTTCATTAATCCATCAACGCTACCAGCCGCGGCCATGGAATCTGATGAAACCAGCGTATCAAGCATACCATCACGCTCAATCAAAATCGCCGGTAATGTTATGTTTGCTTGCGGATAATCTTGGCTAAAATCATCGCGATGATAAAATACGGTTTCGTGCGGCAATCCTTCAAGATACGTCCGCCAGGCTTTCTTCATCGACACAGCCCCATAGGTAATGGCGCACAAACTGCACGGGTAGGTGGCAGGCGAAAAAGTCTTATGAACCGAGTCCGTCATTCCCGCGATCAAGCCAGATTTTGCGTTATAAACAAAGATAAGTTTCATGTGCCCAACATCATTATACCTACCACCCTAATTGTTCTGCATGAAAATCCTAATACTTCAAGCGTACGGCCTTCAACCCTTTTTTCTTGATGAGTGCCGGAACGCTGGTCGGACCAGATAAATGCCCTGCGCCCACCGCGACAAACACGGTGCCGGGCTTTGCCATACGCTGTTTGATCCACGCGGCCCAGTTTGCATTACGGTCGGTCAGCAGTTTTTTGTATAGCACGGGATCTTCCATACCCTCATTCATCAGCTTTGCGAGCGCCTCTGGATTGCCACTGGCCCAATTGCTGACCAGCGCGTCCATTTGTTCTTTGCCTTTATCCAGATCAGCAGAGCCATCGATTAAAAAGCG
>JAYWFI010000078.1:0-4138 GCA_043778865.1 Sphingomonadales bacterium | reverse complement strand
AGCACGCGCGAAGACGCATTGCCGCCAAGCCCGCGCATCGTTATCCCCTGACTAGTGGGGCTCGAACTGCGCGCATCAGACCGGCGAAATTGCTGTAATCCGGCAACATTACGCAGACTATTTTCCAATCGCGCGCCTGTTTGTAGGGGAATAACATTTATTGCATAAGCCGCGTCACCCGCAGCAATTGGCAATCCTGTAACGACGATTTCAGGGCGCGGTTCTGCGATAACAATTTCATCCGCCTGCTGATTATCTACGCTCTGCCCCCACAACGGCGACGCCGCCGCCAGCAAAGGCCACGCGATAAACAGACATTTTTTCATACAGCAGGACTAGCACTGTCTAGCTTAACTGCATCTGGATCAACCGCATCTGGATGTGCCGCTGCAAATGCGGGCATCCCGCATAACGCCGCATCAGTACGCACCAGCTTTGGAAAAGCATCCATAGGCGTCGCTAACCTGCGCGCATTGTACATTTGCGGCACTAAACATATGTCGGCAATATCGGGCATATCTCCGCCAAATAAGCCATCATCCGGCGCCATCGCCTCCAATGCTGTGAACCCCTCTGTGATCCAGTGGCGGTACCAGCTATCAATTGCGTCCTGTTCCTGCCCCATAATATTTTTCAGATATCGTAGCACGCGCAGGTTATTCAATGGATGGATATCCGCAGCAATAATATATGCCAGCGCCATAGTCTTTGCCCGCTGCGCAGGATTAGCCGGCAAAAATGCAGGCTGCGCATATGCCGCATCAAGATACTCAATGATTGCCAAGCTTTGCGTCAAATCATGCCCATCTGTAGACAACATCGGCACAAACCCCTGCGGATTGCGCGCAACATAATCTGCGGCTTTATTATCGCCTGATAACAAGCTGGTCGGCACCGCGGTATACGGCGCGCCCTTTAGATTAAGCGCAATGCGCACACGGTAACTCGCAGACGAGCGAAAGTAATCAAAGAGCAATGTTTCATTCATGCCGCTAACATTAGCAGGCAAGAATACAAAGGCAATTGCGTTGCGTATTTGCCTGTTAAAAACTACGTATGATGTATACGCATAGGAACATTAGCAATGAGCACAAAGAGAAATATAGGATTAATGGTTGCTGTGTTGGCGATGATGCACGCCAGCGCTGCTTACGCCGCACCCGCATCCATAAAAGGCAGTTGGATCACTAAAGACAAGCAAGCCGTAATCACCATTTCACCATGCGGCACGGCACTATGCGGTTTCATTGCGCGATATCTAGTCACGCCGCCTAATGGCCCTGATCAACGCGATGTGAACAATCCCGATAAAAGCAAGCGAGCCCGTAAACTATTAGGCAGCAACGTGTTGAGCAATTTTATTGCTGATGGTGATCAATATAAGGGCACCATTTATGATGCTCGCAATGGCAAATCCTATCGTTCGGTTGTGTATAAAGGCACATCTGGCAATTTGATTGTAAAGGGATGTATTGGGCCGTTTTGCCAAAGCCAAACTTGGACGCCGAGTAAATGACAAAACGCAATTGAGGTGTGAACTTCGGCAGAATAATGCCGAATTTGGTACGTTAAGCGCGTAATTTCCAACCCGATTGGAATAACCGATATGCGATCACAATCATAACAACATTCGCTGCGATTAATATACCTGCCCCCAGATAAATATTAGAATCCGCGCGTCCCAAAAACCCATATCTGAAACCTGATATAATATAGAAAAATGGGTTAGCATGGCTTATCGTTTGAAACACTGGAGCAAGGCGATCCGCAGAATAGAATGTGCCAGATAACAACGCGAGCGGCGCTATAACAAAATTAGAAACCGCAGCGGCATGATCAAACTTTTCCGCCCATATCGATGTTATAATACCTATTAGCGCCACAAACAGCGATCCCAGAAATCCGAAAAGCAGTGCAACCGGCAATGCGGCAGGAGTAACATGGACACCAGGCCAGACCACCATCACTAACCACACTGCGCCGCCGACCATGAATGCACGGGTAACCGACGCGCCGACCATTGCCACCAACAATTCGCCGCTGGACAATGGCGGCATCAGGTAATCGACAATGGTGCCCTGAACCTTGCCAACCAGCAAAGAAAAGCTGCTGTTGGCAAATGCATTTTGGATCATGCCCATCACAATAAGACCCGGCGCAAGAAAGTCTGCAAACGGAACGCCCAATTCGGTATGGCCGCTGCGCCCCAAGGATAAAGAAAATATTGCCAGATACAGCAAAGTGGTGATCGCGGGCGCCCATATAGTTTGTAACTGCACCTTCATAAATCGCCGAACCTCTTTCAAGTACAGCGTTTGCAATCCAATCCAATTGACATTTTTTATCACCATCGCTTGTAGCTGCGGTTGCTTTTTGCCTTCTGAATTACCAGATAATGCATAAGAAGACCGGTTTGGGCTTGATTTTTTGTGGATACTCATGGCGATATCGACTATCGGCTTCGCAGCAACATCGCAAGGGTCAAAACCCAGCACCCAAATGGCGCAATCGTGCCGCGCCTCGTAAAAACGGGTGAATTGAAACTATTTATGCAATTGGAGCAATTATGAGCTGGACCGACGAGCGGATCGACCAACTTAAAACCTTGTGGGATAAAGGGCTAACGGCAAGTCAAATAGCCGAAGAGCTTGGCGGTGTTTCGCGGAATGCTGTTATTGGCAAAGCGCACCGTCTCAGCCTGAAATCGCGTCCTTCCCCGGTTAAGGCCAATGCCGATGGTAAAAAAGCTGCACCAAAGAAAGTTGCTGTAAAATCTTCTCCGGCGCCCGCGCCCAAGCCGCGCGCGCAAAATGCTACGGTTAAGGTTGCACAAGACCGTCCGCCTATGTCCTCTATGGAAACATCTGAGATGATTGGCCACGCTGCGCCCCAGCGCTCGGTTTCATCGATGCCGCGTATTGTCTCGATTGGTCCTGGCGGGTTCATGCGCCAAGGCCCCGGCGATCAACAACCACCGATACCGCCTGCTCCGCCTCGCCGATTAGTAGCTGCAAAGCCAAGTTCAGAGATGGCAAGTAAAACATCGCTGCTGGATTTGAACGAGCGCGTTTGCAGGTGGCCCATGGGGCATCCCGGAGAAGCAGACTTCCATTTCTGCGGTACGGCGGTGAACCCGGGTTTTCCATACTGCGTTGAACATTGCGGCCGTGCGTATCAGGCTCAGTTGCCGCGCGGCGTGCGCCGTGCCCCACCGCCGATGCCATTTGGCGGGCCCAGAGTAAGATAAGCCTAAACTAACAATCCACAGGTTTTCGCATGCGCCGCTTGCATCCCTGACTCGCTGCGTTCTATAGCTGTTCGCCATGAATGACGATCTGTTTGGGGGCAGCGCTGCGGCGACTGCGGCTTCTAAAGAATATGATGCCTCGCAGATTGAGGTGCTTGAGGGATTGGAGCCTGTGCGCCGCCGTCCCGGTATGTATATCGGCGGCATCGACGAACGCGCGCTGCACCATCTGGCATCCGAAGTGCTCGATAACTCAATGGATGAAGCCGTTGCAGGACACGCCAACCGCATTGAAGTATATCTTGGTGCTGGTAACCGCTTAACCATAAGCGACAATGGGCGCGGTATCCCCGTTGACCCGCATCCCAAATTCCCTGGTAAATCGGCGTTAGAAGTCATCATGACAACGCTGCATTCGGGCGGCAAGTTTGAAGGCAAGGCTTACGCAACGTCAGGCGGGTTGCACGGTGTTGGGATATCGGTAGTGAATGCGCTTTCAGACGACACATTGGTTGAGGTCGCACGCGGCAAGCAGCTATATCGTCAACGCTTTTCAAAGGGTCATGCACTTGGTCCTATGGAGGATTTGGGGCCAACGCCCAACAGGCGCGGTACGGCGATTGCTTTTACGCCTGATGCCACGATTTTTGGTGAAGGGGCAAAGTTCAAGCCCACAAGGCTCTTCAAACTGGCGCGGTCCAAGGCCTATCTGTTTGCGGGCGTGGAAATACGCTGGCGCTGCGATGCTGAACTGGCCAGCGACGATGTCCCTGCAGAAGCAGTGTTCCAATTTCCCGGCGGATTGTCCGATCACCTACGTGAACAACTTGGCAGCCGCGCGTGCGCCACCAGTGATTTCTTTTCAGGAACTCAGGATTTTCCTGCTAATGA
>JAYWFI010000077.1:0-13113 GCA_043778865.1 Sphingomonadales bacterium | reverse complement strand
CATGAAGGCGCACCGGGGCATCATTTTCAGATCAGCATTGCACAGGAAAATTTGGCGTTGCCCGCGTTCATGCGCTTTGGCGGCAATACCGCCTATGTTGAAGGATGGGCGCTATATTCCGAGACGCTTGGGTACGACATGGGCCTGTATAAAGACCCCTACCAGCGGTTTGGCACGCTGTCGGATGAAATGCTGCGTGCGATGCGGCTGGTGGTGGATACCGGCCTACACAGCAAAGGATGGACCCGTGATCAAGCCATCAAATATATGATGGATAACAGCGACATGGGCAAAACTGATGCGACCGCCGAGGTTGAACGATATATCGCCATCCCCAGCCAAGCGCTTGCTTATAAAATCGGCGCGCTGACTATACAGCGGCTGAAAACAAAAGCCCAAAACGAGCTAGGCAGCAAGTTTGATGTCCGCGAGTTTCACAATCAAATCTTGAGCACGGGCGCATTGCCGCTGGCGATTTTGGAAAAGAAAATTGACCGTTGGATAGCGGCTAGTAAATAAAAGATTGATGCTATTCAAGATTTATAAATCGTCCTGCGGCGCGGTCTTTTTGGCTTGTCGCAGGATCGAATATCATCCCGTTCATCGCAACATAAACGCCCGGCGGTAACGTCTGTACCGCCGCCAAAGCGAAGCCAATATTGAACACAGCATCGCTTGCGCGCAGGCTGGCTGGCTGCATGGCACCTGTCAGCACAATAGTTTTGCCCGGTATATCAGTTAACATCGCGGCCGTTTGCAATAACGTATCTGTTCCGTGCGTGACCAGTATCTGTACCGCATCGCACCCTGCCACAGCGGCATGAATAACCGCGCGGTCATCGTCATCCATATCTAGGCTATCCTTACGCATCAACTGCGTCACGCGGTGCGGTACATGCACGTTGTTTTCCGACAGCATATCTGTCAGCGCAGTCGGGCCTATTTGATATTCAGACAAAGCATCAAAATACACTTTATCGATTGTGCCGCCCGTTGTGAATATATCGATCAAATCCATCCTGCCTTTTTGAAACGGAAATACAGCGCGCCGCAGATTATTCCCATAATGCTGACCACCAAAAGATACCCGTACCGCCAGCTAAGCTCTGGCATAAATTCAAAGTTCATGCCGTATACGCCTGCGATCGCTGTT
This sequence comes from Sphingomonadales bacterium, assembly GCA_043778865.1. Lineage (GTDB taxonomy): Bacteria > Pseudomonadota > Alphaproteobacteria > Sphingomonadales > Sphingomonadaceae > Sphingorhabdus_B. The sequence goes on along the minus strand of JAYWFI010000077.1, from coordinate 11,960 downwards.
GGGACGGCCAATATCGCGGCCCATGCCGCAAGCTGACGGGTGATGACGCCTTGGCGCTGTTGCTCCAACAGGCTGCTGGTATCCAAAACCGACGATAAAGTCTCGCGCAGGCCCTCGACGCGGAATTCCACGCGGCGCGCATGATCAAGGAGGTCACGGAAATAGGGATAAATTTCAACGTCAATCTGCGGCAAACCAAGATTGATAAAACGGCTGACCAAATCCTGCATCGGCCCCAATATCCGCTGCAACCGGAACAAATCACGCCGCATGGTAAATAACCGCGTTGTTTGCGCGCGATCCAAAAAATGCTCTAGTGCTTGATCCTCCATGGCCAGGACCTGATCTTCGAACTTATCGATAACTGGAAAATAGCCATCAACTATAAAATCTAAAATGGCATGTAATACATAATCAGGCCCATTTTTTAACTTCCAAGGCGTTGCCTCCAACTGCGTCCGCACCGGGCTATGCCCTCGAACCGAGCCATGCCGGACGGTAATGATAAATTGCCGCCCGATAAATATTGCCGTGTTGCCATACGCTATGCGTTCGTCGACACCTTCTAAATGCGCGGTGCGGGCAACGATAAACAAGTGATCGCCATATTCCTCAACCTTGGGCAAATGCCGCGGATCAAGCGCGTCTTCGACAGCTAACGGATGCAGGCCAAACCGCTCTTGTATGCTGTGCAATACGTCGTCACCAGGTTCTTGCAAACCGATCCATACAAAATCGCTTTTGTTATCAAACTTTGGCAGCGGTTTTGCGATATCGATATCGTGTAGCAAACGTCCTTCACGGTAGATCCGTGCGGCAATAACCGTCATGATTTTAATTCCGGCCCTGATCCTGATCCTGATGCTCGCCCCAATTTAGACATTGCATCCATCAAATGATTGATCTTCTCATGCAACCGCAAAATCTCAAGCTCGGCCCGAAGATTAACCTCGTAATCATGGCTTGCCGCTACTCTATCTTTATCCGATTGCCGGTTCTGGCTCATCATAATGATCGGCGCTTGGATTGCAGCCAATGTTGACAGCAGCAAATTCAAAAAGATAAAAGGATAGGGATCAAAAGCGCCGCCAATCCGCGTTAGTATCTGCGAATTCAGGATCATCCACCCAAACAGAATAATTGCAAACGCAATGATAAAGCCCCAGCTGCCTCCAACCTCTGCAACGCGGTCAGAAAGACGTTCGCCGTAGCTTGCCTCTTTTTCGGGAAACACGCCCATATCGGCGCTAATACTCTCGCGTTTATGGATCCGCTGTAATACCCGCCGCTCTGCGACCGACAATGCGTCGGCCGACTTTCCCAGAAGTTCCAATGCCAAATCGTCAACACTGCGGTTGCTCATAATGGTTCCAATGTAATCATAATGATAAAGCCATTGGATGTGTCATGCACATTCATCCAATATAATTGCGGCAGGTGTGCCATCTGGTGCAGGAAAGGTATTTCGAAACGTAAATGCATCTGCGCTGACGCCCTTGGTACGCAGCATCATTACCTGCGCCATTCCCTCGGCGACACTTGGGATATGCCCCGCAGGCACCCACCAGAGCGCTTGGAATATCTCAATTTTCTCAAACCATTCTTTGCGGCGGCGCATGAAAGCAAGATGATCTGTGTTTCGATAGACAAATGCGCCAAGTGTTTCGGCATCACGCCATACGGACATATTCACCAGCAGCTGCGGATCGGCCTCATCGGGGACCAGTTCGGTGGCATCGTTGCCGCTTCCCACCAATCGCCAGATAAATCCGGGCGCGGCATCGGCCTGCGCATTTACAGGATCGAGCGCGTTCATGAAATCGGCGTTGGCGGGATCATCGCGGTCATAGATGAAACGCCCGACATTGATTTGCGCGAGGTGATAGCCGCTCATGTGCTCTCCTGCGGCGCCAGCGCCTCTGCGATCAAACGCCGCGAATTTGCAATACCATATAGCGCGATAAAACTGCCCATACGCGGCCCTGCGCTTGATCCGAGTAGTGTTTCATACAGCGCCTTGAACCAATCGCGCAGGTTTTCAAAACCATATGCTTCATCCTTGGCAATGGCATATACGATGCCCTGAATATCTTCTGCTGGCGTGTCTTCTACAAGCTTAGCTAGCTCTGCATCGAGCGTTGTCAATGCTGCTACCTCGCCCCCTACAGGTTTGCGGCGGTGAAGCGTCGGCGCAATAAAATCGCGGGTATAGGCCATCGCATTACCGATCAAACCATCCAGTTCGGGATAGGCCGCCGCGTTTGCGCCGGGCACATAATTACCAAGATAGCCCCAAATTTGAGCCTTGGTTGCATCCGCGCCCATCACACCGACAAGGTTCATCAACAACCCAAAACTAACGGGCAAAACGGTACTGGGAACCACGCCATTGGTGTGCACATGATGTACAGGATTACCGAGGCGCTTGTCCCATTCCTGCGCCGGATAGGTACCGCGCATAGCCAGATATTCATCCACTGCCTTGGGGATGACGCCGATATGCAGCTGCTTGGCTGCCTTGGGTTCGCGGTATGCATAAAACGCGAGGCTTTCTTCGCTGCCGTATTGCAACCAATCCTCAAGCGTCAGGCCATTGCCCTTTGACTTGGAGATTTTCTCACCTTTTTCATCGAGGAACATTTCATAAATCAAGCCTTCGGGTTTACGGCCGCCAAGTGCGCGGGCGATCTTGCCCGATTGCACGCCGCTATCGGTTAAGTCTTTGCCGTACATTTCATAATCTACATCCTGCGCCACCCAGCGCATGGCCCAGTCGACTTTCCATTGCAGTTTTGCGCCGCCGCCAAATACGCAGTGGTCAACCGTTTCGCCCTCATCCTGAAACCGCACCATTCCGGTTTGCGCATCTAGCACCTCGATAGGAACCTGCAGCACTATGCCTGATTTAGATGACACAGGAAGGATCGGCGAATAGGTCGCGGCGCGTTCGGCGCGCAGTGTCGGCAGCATGATATCAAGGATCGCTTGGTTACAGCGAAGGACATTGCGCAACGCATCATCGAATGCACCGCTTTTATAGCGCTGCGTCGACGACACGAACTCATAATCAAACCCGAACCTATCGAGGAATTCGCGCAGCATTGCGTTGTTGTGCGCGGCAAAGCTGTCAAACTTTCCAAATGGATCGGGTACATCGGTTAGCGGCTTGCCCAAATGCGCGGTCAGCATGTCGCCGTTTGGGATATTATCGGGCACTTTGCGCAGGCCGTCCATATCATCCGAGAAAGCAACGAGCCGCGTAGAAGCACCGCCTGTCATTGCCTCATACGCGCGCCGCACCATCGTAGTGCGCAACACCTCATTAAACGTGCCGATATGTGGCAGGCCAGACGGGCCATACCCCGTTTCAAATAAAACAGCCGCGCCATTTGGTTTGCCATCAGGATACCGTTTCAATATCCGCCGCGCCTCTTCAAAAGGCCAAGCCTTGGAGGAAAGTGCAGCGGTGTGAAGGTCGGTCACGGGATAGTCTTTCTATAATTTTTCTGCACCCGCCCTTCCCGCTTTTATGTGAAATTGCAAGTACGGCAATCAAAATGCCTTATAAAACCGGCTTGGCAATGTGACGAGTTGATACTAATGATGACGTGTGGGGATAAAGCGATTTCCCGTTTAGGCAATGGCCCAAATATCGCGTATCCCATGTTTGGAGAGCGTAATATGTTGCCTAAATCATCTATTAAATACCCCTTAAATTTGGCCAGACGGGAATTTATTGCGGCGCTCTTTGTGGTCACCGCGAGCGTTACGTTTGATCCCATTCATGCCAATGTCCGCGCACCCAAAAAAATACTATTTATCTGCCAATATGGGACCGCAAAAAGCGCAATTGCGCGTGAATTTTTTCGGCAGCGCGCACGGCAACGAAACATTGCCGTATTCGCCTTTTCTCGTGGGATCACGATAGAAGATCATGTTCCCCCACAATTACGCCAAAGTCTGGCTAAAGACGGCATCAACCCCAGCATTGAGCTTCCCCAGTTGCTGAAACCTGACGATTGGGGGTCTGCGGATATTCTGGTAGCGTTCAACCAATTGCCCACCGATATCCGTCACCCTGACATAAGAGACTGGACCGACCTCCCTTCGATAATCGACGAATACAAAAAAACACGTTCGATAATGAAAAAGAGGATCAATGCATTGCTGACAGAAATAAAAGGATGGCGGTGAAAGTTATTGTGGTGTGGGTAAGGTAAAATAAGGAAGTTTCGTAGCAACAAACCCCAAACCGTTTCCCTTACGTTCCAACCTTCGTTATACTTAACCGAGTGACTTCTATCCCACCTCAACTCTCTTTCCCTGCCCTACACGCCAGCCATGCGGGTATCTGGATTGCTGCGCCGGATGGGCAGGTGCAGCGCATTAGCAAGGGTGAAGCGGTGGGGCGTGCGGCAGAGACGCCTTTGGTGATGCTCAACGCGCCCTTGGCGGCGCAGCGATTGGGCTATGCGGATTTGTCGGGACTGGACGTGCTCGAACTGTTTGCATTTGTGCATCCGGCAACATTTATGGTGCCCACGCCGGGGGGATTGGCGGCGGCGTTGGGGATTGAGGCTGATAAGATAATTCGTCACTCTGAACTTGTTTCAGGGTCCATTGTGCCTAATAATCCGCCGCGTGCCGAAGATAAATGGATGCTGAAACAAGTTCAGCATGACGGTGTGTGGAGCGACGAAGCAGTCCCCCGCCTCCTGCTCATCGCCACCCAAACCCTGCTCGCCACTCTATCCAATCCTGCATGGCCGCAGCGCGAGGGTGCGTGGGATAGCGCTCAGGCGTTGATGCGGTTGCGCTGGCCGTGGGCCGAAATCGTGCTGTCGAACCTGACAAAGCCGAAAGAACCCGAACGCTGGCTATTCGCGCGCCTGCCTGAATGGGAGGAGGCATCGCCGCGCCCTGCCCCGCGCCAAGTAACTTTACCGCCCGCCGCTGTGCAGGAACGACTAGCAGATTTAGTGGGGGATACCGCCGAAGTTCGAGACGGTCAGCGCGATTTTGCGGGTGCCGCCGCATACATCTTTGCCCCGCGCGCCAAAAAAGGCGAACCCAACATGATGCTGGCCGAGGCAGGGACAGGCATTGGCAAGACTTTGGGGTATCTGGCACCCGCGTCTTTATGGTCACGCAGCGCGGACGGCGCGGTGTGGATATCAACCTTTACCAAAGCATTGCAGAGGCAATTGGTGCGTGAGGCAAAGCGGATATATCCTGATCCTGCCGAATTCAAGGCGCGGGTTGTGGTCCGCAAGGGCCGTGAAAATTACCTGTGCCTACTAAATTTGGAGGATGCATTGCAAGGCGGCTTTGCGGGGCGGGCCGCAATACTTGCGCATCTGGTTGCGCGCTGGGCGGCGTATAGCAGCGACGGCGATATGGTTGGAGGCGATCTGCCTGGATGGCTGACAACTCTGTTTCGCCGCAATGGTCCAACTGCGCTGACCGACCGGCGGGGCGAATGCATCTATGCCGGGTGTCCGCATTACAAAAAATGCTTCATCGAACGCGCCGCCCGCGCCAGCAGCGCCGCGAGCATCGTCATCGCCAACCACGCGCTGATGATGGTCAATGCGGCACGAGGCCGCGATGAGGCAAACCGCGCCACACGGATCATATTCGACGAAGGCCATCATTTGTTTGACGCAGCGGATTCGATGTTTGCCGCCGCGTTAACGGGTCAGGAAACCATCGAACTGCGCCGCTGGGTCATTGGCCCCGAAGGTAAAGCGCGCGGACGACGACGCGGGTTATCGGCGCGGCTTGCTGATGTTGCAAGCTATGATCACGACGGCGGCACCGCAATTGAAATGGCCCGTATCGCCGCAGAGGCTTTACCCGGCGAAGGGTGGATTGCCCGCGTGAGCGAGGGCGTGCCATCTGGGCCGGTTGAAAAACTACTAGCCGCCATTCGCGGACTTGTGTTTGCCCGCGACGAAAGCGGCGATGCGGATGCAGGATATGGTCTGGAGACAGAACTTGCCAGCCCCGATGCCGCGATGGTTGATGCCGTATCGGAGGCACAAGCCGCGATGGATGCGCTCGCCCGGCCCCTGCGTATATTGGGTCAGCGGATGGAGGCGCTGATCACTGACCCGCCCGATTGGCTGGACGGCCCGGCGCGCGCACGGATCGAAGGTGCACTCGCCAGTCTGTCATGGCGCATTGATACGGTCAGCGGATGGTCCGCAATGCTGGCGCGCGCGAATGGTCCGGTTGATCCTGATTTCGTAGACTGGCTGGCGATTGAACGATTTGAGGGCCGCGAGTTTGATATCGGCATGCACCGCCGGTGGCTGGACCCGATGAAACCTGTGGCTGAAATCGTCCTGAAACCCGCCCACGGCGTGCTGGCAACATCGGCGACTTTGCGCAGCGGCGGCGACTGGGACACAGCCGATGCACGCACAGGCGCACGGCATTTGGATAACAAAGCACAGCATTTCAGCGCTGTCAGTCCATTTGATTACGCATCGCAGGCCGAGGTCTTGATCATCACCGATATCAAACGCGGCGATATCGCGGGGCTAGCCGGAGCGTATAGTGCATTGATCGGCGCATCGGGCGGCGGCGCGCTGGGGCTTTTCACTGCAATCCGGCGCCTACGCTCTGTCTATGCCCGCATTGCCGACCGGATGGCACGTGACGGATTGCCGCTATACGCGCAGCATGTGGACCCGATTGATACAGGCACGCTAGTCGACATTTTCCGCGATGATCCGCATGCCAGCTTGCTTGGCACCGACGCCCTGCGGGACGGAGTCGATGTGCCGGGGCATTCGTTGCGGCTGGTGATTATGGAGCAAGTCCCCTGGCCGCGCCCCGACATATTGCACCGCGCACGCAGGCTGGCATATGGCGGCACCGATTACGATGACCGCATCATCCGCTCCCGCCTTGCACAGGCATTCGGACGCCTAATCCGCAGCAAAGGTGATCGCGGACATTTCGTGCTACTCTCCGCCGCAATGCCATCAAGACTGCTCACCGCATTTCCGCCCGGCACAAACATCCGCCGAGTCACTTTGGATGAGGCAGTACGTTCTGTAAAATCGGGGCTATTCCAATCGCCCAAAATGAGCCAAGAGGACTTGGAAATACTTCCCGATGAAAGCATCCCATTTTGACCAAAACGCTCACATTATTACGGCATGCAAAATCAGGGTGGGATGATCCAGTGGCGCGTGATTTTGACCGGCCACTGAACGGGCGAGGTCAAAAAGCGGCGCGCGTTATGGGCGAATGGATGAAATCACAGAGCTTAACATTTGATCATATCATCGCTAGCCCCGCTGTGCGCGTTACCGAAACACTGGATTATCTGGCACGCAGTTATGGCAAGCGGATTGAGCCTGTATGGGAACGGCGGGTATATCTTGCTTCGTCCGCCACATTAATGGATGTGCTGCGCGAAGTGAGCGATGATAGCCGGTCCGTTTTGATGATCGGCCATAATCCGGGGCTCGAGGATTTGATCCTTGATCTGGTGCCAGAGGGCAAGGATACAGAATTGCGCAATAGCGTATACGAAAAACTGCCAACCGCCGCGCTGGTGGAAATGCAAATCGACATCGCAAGCTGGAGTGGGATTGAGCGCGATAAAGGCACTCTTGTGCGCTTTATTCGGCCCCGTGATCTTGATCCTGAATTGGGGCCAGAGGATGAGTGAGTGACAGATGTTGAGCTGTACTGCCTTGAGCTATTATTGCCTTGAGCTATAACGCAACAGCTAAAAGTCTATGCGGCTGCCAGCGCTTCGGATAACCGGTTACGGATTGCCATAAGTGCAGCAGCAGATATTGCCCCCGAAGTAACCGAAGAAGGCGGCGAAGATGTTGATGCGTTATCATATTTGGCATCGTTCAAATACTTGCATGCACCCTTTATGGTGTAGCCCTCTTGATTCAATAACCGGTGAATAGTCGTCAACATCTTGGCATCGCCGGGGCGGTAATGCCGCCTGCCACCTGCACGCTTTAATGGCTTCAACATCGGAAATTGTTCTTCCCAATATCGCAGTATATGGGGTTTTACGGACAAGCGTTTCGACATTTCACCAATGGATAGAAATGCCTCATCTGATTTTTCCATTGCGCCGTTCCCAACACTGTTTTCAACAATTACTTAACCTTGTTACGCAAACCTTGGCTGGCACGAAAAGTTAAAACGCGGCGCGGCGTAATCGGCACTTCGACGCCTGTTTTTGGATTGCGTCCAATACGCTCTGCTTTGTCACGCAAAACAAAAGTACCAAATCCAGAGATTTTGACATTCTCTCCTGCAATCAACGCGCCGGACATATGATCTAGGATTGACTCAATCATCGCTGCAGCGTCGGCGCGTGATAATCCAACCTGACGGTTCAAGGTATCAGCCAAATCGGCACGTGTTAAAGTTCCTGCGTCAGTCATTGATTGCCTCCAATAAAATTTACTTAATACACCTTATGAAGTTATACAGCCGAAACGTGGTAATGTAAAATAATTCGTACATACATTACAAATTTTTTACATACGAACCACTGAAGCGCCCCAAGTAAAACCTCCGCCCATTGCTTCTAATACCACTATATCGCCTTTTTTGATCCGGCCATCGCGCATGGCAACATCAAGCGCCAATGGAACCGAAGCCGCCGATGTGTTTGCGTGGCGGTCCACAGTTACAATCACTCTATCAGGTGGCAATCGCAATTTTCGGACTGTTGCATCGATAATACGCGCGTTGGCCTGATGCGGGACAACCCAGTCAACCGCCGATGCAGGCAATTGTGCTTTAGCCAAAACTTCATTCAAAACGCTTGCTAAATTGGTTACGGCATGGCGAAAAACTTCTTGGCCCTTCATTCGTAATTTACCGACAGTACCCGTCGTAGAAGGGCCGCCATCAACGTATAGCAAATCATTAAATCGGCCATCGGCATGCAATTTTGTTGCCAGCACTCCGCATGTGCCTACTTCGCCAGATAGAACCACCGCGCCTGCACCATCGCCAAATAAAACGCATGTGGTTCGGTCTTCCCAATCTAGAATGCGGCTGAATGTTTCTGATCCAATCACTAGAGCATTCTTCGCAGAGCCTGCCCTTATCATGCTTTCCGCAACTGAAAATGCGTAAAGAAAACCTGAACATACTGCCGCCACATCAAATGCGACGCCGCCATATGCGCCCAGCATATCTTGCACAATTGTGGCAGTTGCCGGAAATGTCTGATCCGGGGTAGCGGTTGCAACTATAATCAGGTCGATATCTGCGGCTGTCATGTCCGCTGCATTCAACGCGGCGCGCGCGGCCTGCGTTGCCAGTGTAGCGGTCGTTTCATCAGGTCCAGCGATATGACGAAATTTAATACCCGTACGTTCGGTAATCCACTCGTCTGTTGTATCAATCTGCTGCGCCAGATCGGCGTTGGAAACGCGGTTCACAGGCAAAGCGGATCCTGTACCCTTTATGACCGCGCGCAGCTTGACCGGGTGCAGCTTGACCGCGTGCTGTGCGACTTCGCTCATCTCACGCTTGCGATTTTTGTATCGCCCATTGACGCCAGATCGCGAGATATTCGTGCTGTTATGTCTTCTTCCACCAATCGCGCGGCCACTTGGACTGCATTGGCAACGCCCTTGACGCTGGCGCTACCGTGGCTTTTTACAACGACACCGTTAAGACCCATAAACACTGCGCCATTATGATTATTAGGATCGAGATGGTGGCGCAGCAATTCGGTGGCTGGCCGTGACACCAAAAAACCTATCTTTGACCGGATCGAGCTGGTGAATGCGCGTTTTAATAAATCGGTAACAAACCGCGCCGATCCCTCGATCGCTTTCAGGGCAATGTTGCCAGAAAAACCATCGCATACAACCACATCGCAATCACCGCGGTTAATCTTGTCTGCTTCTGTAAAACCCTGAAAATCCATTGCCAAATTTACCGAATCGCGCAAATGCTGCGCGGCATCACGCAGCTCATCTGTGCCCTTCATATCCTCGGTACCGATATTCAGCAGGCGAACCCGTGGTTTGTCAAAACCATAGATAACGCGCGAGTATGCCGCACCCATAACCGCAAACTGCACCAAATTATGCGCTTCGCAATCTGTATTTGCACCCAGATCAAGCATGACAACATCGGTATCGATCAATGTAGGTAGCAATGCGGCAAGCGCAGGCCGGTCAATTCCCGGCATCGTGCGCAGCGCAACCTTTGCCATTGCCATTAGCGCGCCTGTGTTACCCGCGCTTACCGCCGCGCTGGCATTGCCCTCTTTCACAGCATTAATCGCAAGCCCCATCGAGCTACCGCGTGATTTGCGCAATGCTTGGCTTGGTTTATCACTCGGCGATACAATTTCTTCGGTATGCAATATCTCGGATGCTGCCCGCAAATTTGGATGATCATTGAGCGCGGCTTTTATTCGCCCCTCGTCCCCAACCAACAAAAAACTAAAAGTTTCGTGGCGGTGGCGGGCAAGTGCTGCTCCTGCGATCATCACAGGCACGCCCTCATCTCCGCCCATCGCGTCAATTGCGATACGCGGGTTCTTACTCATTGCCTTATACTCCCGAAGCTGAGGTATCTGCCCCAGATAATTTCAGGAAGTAGGCCAATGGATTAGTTAGCCAACTGCCACGACTTCGCGGCCGTTATAATGCCCGCAAGCATCACACAAGTGATGCGGGCGTTTCAGTTCGCCGCAATTTGAACATTCCTGATAAGCATCAGGTTTCAACGCGTCATGGCTGCGGCGCATATTGCGCTTGGAAGGTGAGGTTTTTCTTTTAGGGACAGCCATCTCGGCACCAGTTCCATTTCAAATTCAAAATTGTGTCCTATACATGAGCCATTCTATCAGCGCTGACAACTCCTGCCAGAATCACTAAGCGAACACGCAAATGCAGTCGGGTGAACGGCGCGTATAGCCAATTTTCGGTGCTTTGCAACCATAGACATAGCATGTAGAGAAAATCGGGCAAACAGGAGAAAATATAATGTCATTACCGATTACTCTGACAATATCTGCAGCGGCAGCACTTATTAATTTATGGCTGATGATCCGCTGCGGCCAAGCACGCACTTCCCAAAAAGTTAGCGTGGGCGATGGCGGCAATGAATTCTTAATTCGCCGCATGCGCGCGCATGCCAATTTCATCGAAAGCGCGCCAATAGTCCTTGTCCTGATCGGCGCGCTGGAAATCGCAAGCGGTACCAGCAATATATTGTGGGTTATCGGCATTGGGTTCACTATCGGCCGGTTACTACATCCGCTAGGTATGGATGGCGGCACGTTTGGAAAAGGCCGCTTGATCGGCACATTGCTTACTTTCATCACGCTTATAGTGCTGGCGATTATGGCACTAATATCGGTGTATTCGAAACTGATGTAAGGTCTGTAACATCATGCTGCTGTCGTATTTATTGTAACACTAAATCTCTGCCTATCGTTATTTTTGGTCATTTTATCGTTCAGGTTTAAGTCATGATTCAAATGTCAAATTCTTGCATGTGATGACTGCTGACCAGTTGATGGTTACAACAAAAGGATGATATTATGAAAAAGATAGCATTAATCGTAGTTCCTGCTGTTTTATTGCTTAATGGCTGCGTAAGTACCTCTGCAACAAGGCTTTCTGCTGGTGCGGCGCTGCCTGCGACAACTGCAGATTCGGTGTCCATATATAAATCCCGCGTTGATATACCCGGCGACTACCGCGAGATCGCATTACTCGATAGCGATGCGAACGCAATTTATAGCGGCTACGGCCAACTATACAATTCCATGCGAAAAAAAGCAGCCGCAATGGGTGCAAATGGCATATTACTTGGTGAGACAACCGAGCCTAGTCCGTTTATTAAACTCGCTGCTGTTGTTTTGGATGGTACAGCGCGCCGCCAAGTAAGTGCAACTGCTATACTCGTCAAAAACGAACCTGTAGTTTTGGCTCCTG
>JAYWFI010000076.1:0-4624 GCA_043778865.1 Sphingomonadales bacterium | reverse complement strand
TCAGCGAAAGCCGCACTGGATCAAACGCGGACACGAATAGGCGCACTGGCCCAAATTCATAGGTTGCTGTATGAAGACAGCAACGATAGCGGCCACGGTGATGTCGATATTGCCAAGCTTCTTGATCAGCTTATCATTCAGCTGCGCATACTGCACCGTCATCAACCCAATATCAGCCTGGTTACCAAGGTTGAACAGCATTTTGTTCCGGTCGACAGCGCTGTACCACTTAGCCTATTTACCGTTGAAGCGATCACGAATGTTTATCGCCATGCGTTCCCTCCTGATATTTATGGCACAGCAGAGATTAGTTACACAGTAAGAGATAACGAAGCGCGATTGTCGATTAGCGATGATGGCATAGGTTATAAAGCCGACGATAATTCGAAATCGATGGGTAAGCAGTTAATGGCGGCATTTGCCCATCAACTCGGCGGCACAATAGAGGTTGATAAAGGAACGGACAAAGGCACTGTTGTTACGCTGCATTATCCGTTCAGCTAATGAGGTACGTGATGCGCCCTATGTTCCATCAGGCATCAAAAATATTTTGCGGGAACAAGATATAGAACTGCCCGTTATTCCGCGCGCACAACTATGTGCTTTGGAGTATCTCATGTTAAAACAAACCATTTCTCTTATGCTGATGTTAAGCGGGTCAACTGTTGTTCAAGCGCAAACGGCGAACCAAAATAAAGTTAATACAGTTCTTTCCACACCAATCGGAATTCCTGATGCAGATGCAGTCAATTTGATCACAGCTACAACGATTGCTAATCCCTTAGCACGTGCAGACGCTCTGGCTCAGCTTTCACCGCAAGCTTACTCGCTTGTACCTGAAGTATCATTAAATGCTGTAGAGGCACAGGAAACTAACATTTTGCGTTATGTTCGCGATCTACGCGGCAATGCCGAACGGCCAGATGGCAGTACGGTTACATTGGACGATGCGGGACGCGTGGGCCTATTTGTTACTTCAGGCGCCCGTTTCGGCAAATATAAAGCGGCCTTAGACCGTCCGCGCGTTGAAAATCAAAACTACATGGTTATGGGCGGTCTGAATTTTCGCCTTACGCCCAAAACAACGATTGGCGGGTTTGGCGGATATATGGAAAGCAAGGCCGATTTGGATACCGCACCTGTATCTGCATCCTCGAAAATGAAAAACTGGTTTGCCGGCGGATTTGGCACAGTTGGTGTTGGCCCAGTGTATGTAGATGCATGGGGTAGCTACACCAATCTAGATTGGTCATTGGCACGCGGTTATTCTTTTGCAGGTCAATCGGGCACATCAAACGGTAAAACAAAAGGCCATATTTGGGCAGCGGGAGCCGCAACCGGACTCAGTTTTTCTGCGGGTAATTTTGAAATTGAACCCTTTGCTGCGGTCAGATATGCAAAAATTCGCTTAAACAGTTTCAGCGAAACAGGATCACCAGCGGCGCTCACCATTGGGCGAAATGATGCAAAAAGCCTGCGCCTTACAGCAGGCGGACGGATAGGAACAAAATTTGACGTAGGCAACGTCACTGTACGTCCGCAATTGCGTGGCGGATGGAACCGCGAATTTAAGATGAATGATCCACGTACGATTGCAGCAGCATTTAACAACAGCGGCATCAACACACCTTTCACTTTTACTACTACTCCGTTGACGGGCGAGTATTATAACGGTGGCGCTGCACTTAATATCGCAGGCAGCGGTCCAGTTTCTATGGCTGTTGATTACGACGTACAATTTGATGATGATCGTCAGTATCATGCGCTTTCACTTAGCGCCCGTCTAAAATTCTAGAGCTACACAACATAAAGCAGTATCGGACGTCGCAGCTGCGCTTGCTTGGCGTTTAAATACTTATACGATATAACAAAATGCCGCTGTTGTCTTTATCGATAGCAGCGGCATTTTGTAACACTATCATAATATCGAAAAGTGCTAAATTTTGTTTCCAACAGCACCTTCGATATTACCTTTTATGTTTTGTGCTTTACCTTTAATTTGTTGAGCTTTGCCTTTTGCAACCATCGCGGGGCTATCTGTATTTTTGCCCATAGCAATTTTTGCTTTGCCAATTGCTTGGTTTGCCGTGCCTTTTGCTTTGTCAATTAATTTTCCCATGCCGGGTCTCCTTATGTCCTTGGCAATGCGCGCAAGGTTATAATAAAAACCTGTAATGGCTTTTTTGGTTCCAACATTCTTTAGACGATGTTGTAATTAAATATTTACAAAGCCAAATTCAGTATCAACATTTTTCAGGCAAAAATATAGGAGCTTCGTACAATACGAAGCTCCTAAAATCTGGCATAGTTTATTTTTTGTCAGCAGCATCTTTACGAACTGCTTCAGTTTTATCTTCTACTTTAACTTTGTTAGGCATCGTACCAGATTTATTTTCCGTTTTATCTGCGCTGTTGTCGGCATTATCTTCGATACTATCCGCTGCCTGATCTGCCGCCTTCTCGGCTGGATTTTTACATCCGGTCACTAAAAGGCTTACTGCGCCAATTGCTACAATTAAAGTGATGCGATTTTTAATTTTTTTCATAACAAAATTCCTTACGTATTTGTCGTCAATTAACGAACACTGCCGCGCCTGATAAGGTTTACGATCGCCAACAGCACAAGTGCACCTAAGAATGACACCAGCAGCGATTGGATATTCAGCGCACCGTCGGTAATTGATGCCCCGCCCAAGAAGGGTGTGATTAAAAACCCAGCAAGAAAAGACCCAACAACGCCAACTACTACGTTTAGGAATATCCCCTGCTGCGCATCTGTTCGCATAACCAAACTAGCCAGCCACCCGAGTACTCCGCCAATTATAAGCATAATAATCATGTTCATTTCAATTCTCCTTTTAGAATTGCAAACAACATAGTGGGTGGCAAATAGTTCCCGGGGTACGGCAAGAACGATTGGCCAATTATGATCTTGGGAACAATCCACCTGTTGCCACGTTTCAAATACGGATGCGCAAATACGCGCATGTTTGGACTTGAAAGGATGTATGATGAACGAAGACCGGATGGCAGGAGCCGCAAGCAACCTTGGCGGCAAAATTGAGAAGGTTGTTGGTGGCGTTATTGGTGATGCAGGCATGCAGGCCGATGGCATGATCAAACAAGCCAAGGGACAGGCGCAAAATCTGTACGGCAGCGCAAAAGATGCAGTGGATTCGGCATTGGATAATGCGCCCCCGTCCGTTCGCGAGGGCGCGGAAAAAGCGATGCACGTTGTTAAAGCGCATCCCTTGCTGGTTGCGCTGTTCGCGGGAACCGTCGGCTTTGCGATCGCTTTGTCATTAAACGTACCCAATAACGATTGATCATGCACGGGTTGGTCCAATCACTGGGAAGCCAGCAACAATATTAGCAACAATATGGAGAATTCAGATGGCAAAACATAAATTTCAAAGCAACCTGCAAGCCATTGATGATGGATCTGATCCGTCATTGTCTGTCGAGAATGAAAACCGCGATGAAATAGCGGAGGCATTATCGATGGCGGTGGCCGATAGTTATGTTTTATATGCAAAAACATTGGGTGTTCACTGGAATGTGCAAGGCCCAAATTTCTATGGCCTGCACACGTTAACCGATATGCAGTATAACGAGATACATACCGCCGCTGATGCTATTGCCGAACGGATAAGAGCGCTTGGTAAGCTTGCACCAACGGGATTTAACGCCTTTCGCGAATTAACTGTAATTAATAACGATGCCCCCCATCAACCCACAGATGTAATGATCGCAGAGCTTGCCGAAGACAATGAAACTGTCGCAAAACGCATGCGTGAATTTGCAGAGCTTGCCGATGAACTGGGCGATCTTTTTTCGCATGATATGCTCGTTGCCCGTATTGGCGCGCACGAAAATAATGCATGGATGCTGCGTTCCAGTCTTTAGATTGCGGCGCATCCGAATAGGTCATCTGATCCGGGAACAATAACCGGCAATGTGCATTATACTTTATATTGATCCTATAGCAGACACGATATGGAGCCGACGCGATATGGCGGATTATATTAACAACGAAATTACGGCGTCAGCGTTAATCGCCTCTAGTGCAATTGAGGATACTCCAGTTTATAGTCACAATGGCGAAAAAATTGGCAAAATTTATAATTTCATCGTCGATAAATATACTGGACATATTGTGTACGCTGTAATGTCTGGAGGCGGTTTTTTGGGAGTGGGAGAACATTATTATCCTATTCCTTGGAGAAGCCTTAGTTTTGTAGAAACACCGCAAAGTTTTGTTGCCAATATAACCAAAGATAACTTTGCCAAAGCGCCCAAATATGAACGCGGTTTTGGACCAGTTTATGGCAGCGCTTACAGGATTATGGTCGACGATTTCTATGGATTACCTAGATAAAGTTTAGGCCAATTAATATTACAGATTGGTGTGATCCTCCCCACACCAATGCGTCCCGGCGGTATCGTTGGCCGGGGCGCACCCATTTTTGTAAAGGTCTCATATTGTGTACGAAGCTACAAACCGGAATATATATGAAAACGACATCCCAGCAGTATTAATGGCTGCACCTGCGCTGCATATGGCAACGCGGCTGGCGCTTGTTGGCGGGTTCACGCCGCGCCGGTGCGGAATAGCGACATTTAC
>JAYWFI010000075.1:0-5919 GCA_043778865.1 Sphingomonadales bacterium | reverse complement strand
GCTAGCCGTTTTTCAAGGAAATCAAGGCCAGGATGCCCAAGCCGCGAATAGATATGATTGGTTTCGCCAACCAATGGGCCTGTGCCGTAAAAATATGCTTCGTGCACATCTTTGGCATATTGCGCCGATGGATAAACAAACGTCGACGTCATAAAGATCGGCGGCTTTACCGATCCCATGCCCATTTCGGGATCATAGCCATACGAGACGGCGAGCGTTTCAGGGCGCAGCCCTTTTTTCGGATCAATCGACATGGGCATCAATATACACGCGGGCTTTGTCACAATACCAGTCGGTAAAACGCTGTGCGAGCATTTCGGCTTCTTGGGAATATGGCCCTGGCGTATAACCAATGCTATTCACGCCAGCCTGATTATTTTCGGCAAGGGCTTTGTCCTCCAAGTTTGTTTTTGTCCACAAACTAGTCAAGCTCTCGATATCGTAATCAACGCCTTCAACGGCATCTTTGTGAACATACCATTTGCTGTAAACATGTGTTTCGTTGGGCCCTGCTGGCATCACGCTGAACATGAACACGTGATCGGCCGTTGCGTGCGCAAAACAATGCGGATCAATGGCCCAACGCATTGATCCAATGTTACCGTTATTTGCATCGCACATCAGTTTTTTTGATAAGTGCTGGCCATCTGCTGAAATGGATACGCAGCCTTCGTTAAGAGCAAAGCGGGCAACTTGCCACCAGTGTCCCTCAACCGGTGTTTGCGCAAGGCCGTGCACATCCATTGCCGCTTCGAATGCCATTGCATGGGCATCATGCCCGCTGTCGAAATGTTTCGACATGCCCACGGGAAAAGTTTTTGCCAATTCCGGATGGCTGGTACTGCAATGGTAACACTCGCGTGCATTTTCCATCACAAGCTTCCAGTTTGCGTTTTCCACCAGAACGCTTTGGTATGCTAATTTTGCATCCTTCAAATTATGAGGCGCTGCGTACGCGGCCAGCTTCTCTTTGAAGTCAACAAAAGCTGGCGGGTTTTCTGCCAGGCATATAAACAATGCGCCATCCACATTTTCCAGCGCGATCGGTTTTAGCCCATGTTCACTTTTTTCAAAATCGTCGGGCATGCGGCCCGCTGCAAAGAGCGAACCGTCAAGATCATACGTCCAACGGTGATATGGGCAAACTAATTTAGGAGCGGTTCCGCTACCTACCGCGCAAATCATCGAACCGCGGTGGCGGCAACTGTTGTGGAAAGCTCGGATCACGCCGCCGCGGTCGCGTGTAATCACAACCGGCCATTTACCAACCATCATTGAAATATAGCTACCGGATTTGGGCAACTCGCAATCCATACCGGCCATTAACCAGCTTTGACCATAGATCGCCTCCAGATCAAAATCGAAAGTTCCAGTTTCTGTATAAAGCGCCTGTGGCAACGTGTGTCCGCTGCGACGGTGCTTAAATAATGCGTCAATCCGCTTCAAATCCATAGTGGAACCCTATATAATTTCCTGTTCAACGGATGGGCTATCTAATCTTCGAAACAAAATCCCATTTTCGCATAGCCCTATATTAAAAAGTCAGGCAATAAAGCGTCATACCGCACACAGATAATTGAAAGGCATTGAGATCACTAACCGAAGCACAATAAACCGCCGGTGGTTGCCGCTTAATGCATTGCGTGCATTTGAAGCGGTTGGACAGCGCCTAAGTTTCACCAGCGGTGCATCGGCGCTTTCTGTTTCACAAAGCGCGATGAGCCGTCATGTAGGCGGTCTTGAAGAGCTACTTGGGAAACAGTTGTTTGATCGCGAAGCTTCAAAGCTTTCGCTGACTGCTGCTGGCCAAGAATTACTGCCTGTCATAAGCAAATGCCTTGACCGGTTAGAACAGACGATGAATTCAATTCGCGATGACGAAGTAACCGGCCGGTCGCTCCGGCTGCATGTTCCGCCCTCATTGCTACAGCAGTTATTTTTGCCGATGCTGCGCGATTTCCATGCCGAATATCCTGATATCCGCCTCGATGTATCAAGCGCACATGTCACTGGATTGCCGTCCAAAGATTTCGATATGGCGATTGCATATGATCGCCCGAATGTGGACGACCGCATCACCGATTTACTCTGGATGGTGCGTGTTGCGCCGCTATGTTCGCCGCAAACGGCTGCGGCGAGTAAGGGCAAACTAATCGAAACATTTCTTGCAAGTCAGGAATTACTGCACCTGAAATTAAGCGGTGAACCGCGCGACTTGTTGTGGCTCGCTTACCTAAGACAAAACGGACTAGCGATCGCAACACACGGCGGCCTGGCTTTTGATACTACCATTGCAGCGGCACAATACGCCATGAAAGCCGATGGCGTTTTTCTGGGCGACGTTGACATGTTTGCAGAAGAAATTGCCGATGGACGGCTGGTAATGCCCTACAACGCCATTATCGAAGACGGATATGGCTATTACCTAAAACTTCACGCCGATGACATGTGCGACCCTGCAATTTCAATGTTCAGAAGCTGGCTGATAAAACGCTTTAGTTCGTTGCGGCTTACTTAAACACAATTGTACGGTTACCATTCAGCATTACGCGATGTTCAAGGTGCAGTTTGACGGCACGTGCAAGCACTCTGCTTTCTGTATCTTGGCCCTGCGCAATTAAATCGTCTACTGTATCGGCATGATCCACAACTGAAACATCCTGTGTGATAATCGGTCCCTCATCAAGATCGGGCGTTACATAATGCGCCGTTGCGCCAACCATTTTAACGCCGCGATCATAGGCGCGGTGATAGGGCCTCGCTCCCTTAAAGCCGGGCAGAAAGCTATGATGAATGTTAATCACGCGGCCATCTAATTTGCGGCAAAGCTGGTCAGATAATACCTGCATGTAACGCGCAAGTATGATCAGATCGACTTTTTGCTCCTCGACCATCGCAAGCAGCTTGCCCTCTTGATCAAGTTTGTTTTCAGGCGTGATGGGTAAATGGGTAAACGTAATACCCTCATGCGCGGCGCGGCGCTGCCAAGTTGTATGATTGGAAACGATGCTGGTTACTTCCATCGGCAGCCGGTTTGCCGAGGTGCGGTACAATAAATCATTCAGGCAGTGTCCGCCCTGGCTTACCATAATCATCGCGCGCAGTTTCTTGCGCAAATCATGAATTTGCCATTCGAGCCGGAATGCAGTCGCCACCGGCATAAACGCTTCGGTGAAGTTGTCTGACGTCATCTCGTCGGTGCAAGAAATAGCCACGCGCATAAAAAAGCGTCCAGTATTCTCATCACCGTATTGCGAACTTTCGATAATGTTGCAGTTTTGGGATGCAATTGAATTGGCTACCGCGGCGACTATCCCTTTGCGATCCACGCACGCTATTAACAAAACAAAATTTGCCTCAAAATGCATATAATATTCCTACCCATAAACTCGGTTGCTGGCGCGCGTGCATAGAAATTCCGCAGGCCCTCAAATTAGAAGTATATCAAGTTTTGTAATTTCAAGATTTAGATGATGTGATGGATTGAGGAATTAATTTTACCAATCAAGAAAATTTGGTCAATTGTTTGCAAGAGGCTCCGGTTTCAGTCTAAGTTAAATTATAACCTTGGGCATACCGGGGATAACAGAGGGAGTTCAAATGAATATCTATTGGAAAATTTCGACCGCGGCCGTCGTGCTTGCGTCATTTGCTGCTGTTGCAACTCCTGCATCTGCACAGCAAGCAGCCGCAGAACCAGATCGCGGCATTGCCGATATTGTTGTGACAGCGACCCGGCGCGAAGAATCGATCAACAAAATACCGCTTGCGATTACGGCACTAAGCGGAGATTCTTTGGGCGATTTGAACATTACGAAATTTGATAAGTTGATTGAATATTTGCCCAATGTGCGTTCGGCTTCGCGCGGGCCGGGTGCATCGTCAATCTTCATTCGCGGTCTTTCAACTGATTCGCCCGGCCTCCAAATCGCGGGTACTGCAGGCGCGCAGCCTACTGTGGCGTTGTACATCAATGATGCGCCTGCCTCGCTTGTGGGCCGCAATCTTGATCTTTACACTGTTGATTTGCAGCGTGTCGAGGTTCTCGCGGGTCCGCAAGGCACGTTGTTTGGCGCAAGCGCAATGGGCGGCGCGGTGCGTTACATTACCAACAAACCCGACACATCCGAATTCCACGCCGGATTTAACTCAAGCTATGCCTTTACCAAAGGCGGCAAAGACAGCGTCGCCGGCGATGCGTTTATCAATATCCCGATTATAAAAGATAAGCTTGCCGTTCGGGCTGTTGTATATACCGACCGCCAAGGCGGATATATCGATAATGTTGCGGGAACATTCCAAATGCCGTTTAACGGCAATGTTGGTGTTGCCGGCAAGTTGCCTACGGGTAATCCGCTATTGGTACGGCGCGCGCTTCAATCGTGTGCGGGCATCGTGAATTGCACAGGCAGCAATTACCGGGCTCCTATTAGGCAGACGATCAACAACGATGCGTTTGTTGAAAATAACTATAATGATGCTACGTATCGCGGCGGTCGTCTTGCACTCACATGGAAGATAAGCGACGATTGGTCCATGGACTTGATGCATTTGCGTCAAGAATTAGATACCGATGGTGTATTCGATTTTGAACCTGATGTGGGCGATCTTAAGGTTACCAAGTTCAATGACAATTCGCTCCGAGACCGTGTTAATCTCTCAACTTTGACAATCAATGGCCGTCTCGGTGCATTAGATCTGATCTATACGGGTTCTTATCTGAACCATAATGCCACGCAAGTTGCCGATTACGCCGGGTACTCAAACATTGGATTGTATTTGCCGTACTACGAATGCGATGCGGGTGTTTATTATTCTAATCCATCGAGAGGCAATACTTGCTACGCGCCAAATAAAAGCTACCAAGTTCGCAACAAGACTAAGCGTATGACGCAAGAGTTCCGGATAACAACGCCCGCCGAAAACCGGATTCGCGGAACTTTCGGGCTATATTATGATGACAATAAGTTGTTTGATAATACGGACTGGTCTTATCTTTCAGAAGCAGCTGGCTTCATCTACCGCCGTGCTCCAAACCCATTGGTAAATGCAAACGACACCAGCATTCGTCCGGTCAAGGTTGGATTTTTCAACGACGTACAACGCAGGGATAAGCAATTTGCGGCTTATGGTGAAGCTTCGTTTGATATTGTTCCAGATAAGCTAACAATAACGGGCGGCCTTCGTTATTATAACGAAAAAGCATCGATCAACGGATCTTCTGCCACAAGTTTCGATGGCGCTTCTCGCGGTACTTTTGTGCCAAACACACCCGGCTCATCTGTAGGTACGTATGTCGCAGGAACAAACCCGAATTTTTATGGTATAGCAGCGAACTTAAATCAGCTTTATAAAGACGTTTCCCCTGCCAAATACTCCGGCATTCTGCTTAAAGGTAATCTGACCTATAAATTCGGTGAGGGTTCTTTGGTGTATGCGACGTATTCGGATGGCTTCCGCCCCGGCGGTTTCAATCGCCGTCCTTGCCGCGTTCCAACCACGGTATGCCCTACCAACGCAGATTTTGTACGCCTAGGCACCTACGCCCCTGATAAGGCTCAAAATTATGAAGTTGGCGGAAAATTCTCGCTGTTTGACCGTACCTTACAGGTTAACCTTGCGGCTTACTGGATCGATTGGAAGAAGATTCAAGTATCCTTGTTTGATCAGAATATTTCGAACCAGACATTCACTACCAACCTGCTTAATGCCCGTATCAAAGGGCTTGAAGGCGATATAACCTGGCGTGCTTCAGAAGAATTCACTTTTAACAGTGCTTTCTCATACAACGATTCCAAAATTACGCGCAATTTGCGGACCGATACTACTGTGCTTCGCCCGATTGGTTCGCCTTTGGCGCTCAGCCCTAAGTTCCAAGTTAACTATCGTCTAAATTGGCAGAAAGAGCTTGCCTCGGGT
>JAYWFI010000074.1:0-2351 GCA_043778865.1 Sphingomonadales bacterium | reverse complement strand
GCAATAGCGATAGGCGCGATATTAGCCGAAAGAACGTCAATTTCAACACTACCCGTGCGCGCGCCGTCGACATCATCGGTGATCACATATTGGAATGTGGCGATACCACTGAAATTGGTAGCAGGCGTAAATACGATATCAATGCCGTTGTAAGTGAGCGTTCCGTGCGTAGGATTAAGCACACTGACAAAGCGGATGGGATCATTATCGATATCATAATCATTGGCCATCAGCTGTGATGGCGTTAAGATCAACGCTGTTTCTTCCGCCGTCGTAAAGCGGTCGCTGCGCGTGAACGGCGCTTCATTGGTTGGCGCTATATCGATGACTACACTGGCTGTACCATCGCCCTGTTTATCATCGGTGATAACATAGCTAAAGCTATCGCTGCCCGAATATGCGGCGTTCGGCGTATAGGTAACCGTTGCCAACAATTTGCCATCGAATAGATGCGCCGCGGCGACCGACTGGATGCTACCACTATAAGATGCTGTGTACACGATATTATAGGTTTGGCGCAGATCAAACGGTATCACCGCCGTAATCCGGCCCGTTTCAGCATTTACTGTCATCCAGCTTGGCAAATCACTGCCATCTGCAAGTTTGGCCGACCATATCGCGCCCTGCGGCGTAGTCAGCCCGGCAGGCGCATTACGTTGGACTGTACCATTGTTGATGACCAGAGAGCCATGCGCAGGCAGCCCGATAGATTTGAAACGCAGATAATCGCCGTCATCATCTCGGTCGTTACGCAATAAGTCCATTAGCGCAAATGTAACCGCGCCATCTTCAATCACATTGATTGAATCACCGGCTGCATCGGGCCGCTCAGCCGTTGCCGCCACGGTGAATACAATATTCGCATTATTCTGCGAAACACCGCCTTTTTCATCTATCGTTGTGTAATTTACAACTAAAGCGCCGTTGAAATCTTCTGGAGCAGTTATATTGATCTGTTCAGGAGATACACCCACACCAATTTGGCTCGATGATGAACCAAAAAGGCTGTACGTGCGGTCAATGACTACATCGGTAATCAACGACATTGTAGGTAGTGCCGGACCATTACCAGCAACATCAAGGCGCACGGGCACGGCTCCGACATAATTTGCAGGAGGCATGCCAGAGAAGCCTAGTGTTTGCGCATCAAAACTAAGCCAATTAGGTAGAGGGGCATTGCTTTCACGTTTTGCATTGATCGAAGCAGCAGCACCCAAATCAACCGCGAACAAGCCTTGTGCGGCAAAAAATGCGTTATTCTGAAGCAATGCATTAATCGCCGGGTTAAGTGGCAGACGCGGATCTATAACAAATTCCAACGTGAACCCGCGCTTTGTAGAGGCATATGTCTCATCAGGTAGAGTTTGCGCATTAGGCGTAAAGGTTATTTGTAAACGGGCAACGGGTGCACCAATGTCAGGTTCAAAGCTGGAGCGTCCAACGGTCATTGTGCTTACATCAAATGTCAACCAATCAGGCAATGGCCGTCCGCCGATCAAACTTGCCGCAAAGCTACCCCCTCTGATATCAAATAGAGCTATATCACTATTGTAGCTTATACCCGCTGGTAGTGCCGCAGAGGCAGGGTTAATCGACATATTTTCGGTAAATACAATCGGTGCCACCTGCGCATTGGCTTGGTAACTGAAGTTCAGTATAACATCGATAGGTGCCGTTTGTCCTTGCGGAGCAATGCCACTGAAGCTTAGCGATGCGGCATTAAACACAAGCCATGTGGGCAAGGCGCTGCCATCTGCAAGCGTAGCGGTAACCGAAGTTTTGGTTCCAAGATCATCGGCGCCAAACTCTATGTTTGAGGCGTAGTTTTGACGAACGGTATATGCGCCCAACGTTTCGTTGCGAACTGTTATACCCAATTGCAGATTGGCACGGTCCTCTACCGAACCAAATATATATTGCTTTACATAGATGCTGTTATTGGATTGGTCGCGCACAAACACAGAAGCGCGGGCGGTTTCACCCGTTGGTAAAATACCATTAAACGTAAGAGTGGCCGCATCAAAGCTAAGCCACTCTGGCAAATCTTCACCGTTTGACTGTTTCGCAAAAATCACGATATTTTGTGATATAAAACGCTGCTGCATAATGCCGAGTGGTCCTGCGCTGCGGAAAAACAGTACGTCACCTTCGGGTTCAATATCATTGCCAAAAGCTTCTGCCGGAATAACGAACAAAGGTCGGTCTTCCAGTCCTGTGACAATGTCATCACGCAAGATTGCGCCATCATTTTGCGGCAAGATATTAATCGACACATAGGCACGTGCAGTTCCGCCGCGGCCATCATTGATGTAATATTCAAAACCAGCGTTTCCGTTATAGTCGGCACGCGC
>JAYWFI010000073.1:0-3730 GCA_043778865.1 Sphingomonadales bacterium | reverse complement strand
TGCTGCAATAGAATGTGGACCGGCCCGAATCCACTTGGCGCAGCACGGGCGCGCCGCATGCGCACGGCAATCCGGTGCGGCCATAAACCAGCCATTGCTTAGCAAAATATCCCAGCTCGCCGTCAGGTGCGGCAAAATCGCGCAAGGTTGATCCGCCTGCTGCAATCGCCGATGCCAGCACCGCCTTTATCGCTGCCACCAGCTTCACAAGCCGCGGCTTGCTGATCCGCCCTGCCGCCAATGATGGGGATATCCCGGCCATATGCAGCGCTTCACAGACATATATGTTGCCAAGCCCAGCCACGATGTTCTGGTTAAGCAGCATCGCCTTTATGGGCGCGCTACGGCCATTTATCGCACTGTGTAGCGCGCCTGCATCAAAATCGTCAGACAGTGGTTCTGGTCCCATCTGCACAAACGCTTTATATTGCGGCAGCTCGCCAGTACGCATCATATCAAGCGAGCCAAAACGGCGCGGATCATTAAGCGCAGCGATCCTGCCGCCTGATGTTTCTAGAATAAAATGATCATGCTTTTCTACGGCCGATGGATCGACGCGCCAGCGGCCGGACATGCCCAGATGGAATATCAGTACATCATCACGGTCGGTATAAATCAGGCCATATTTCGCTCGCCGTCCAAGCGAAGTTATGCGCGCGCCTGTCATCCGTTGGCGTAGATCAGGCGGCATGGGCCAGCGCAGGTCGGCACGGCGCGGCTCTGCGCGGATAATCATCTCGCCGTCTAGCACAGCGCGCAGGCCAGCAACGGTGGTTTCCACTTCGGGTAATTCAGGCATAATGCTTTGCACGTATCAGGCTTTGCGAAGCGCGTAAACTTTGGCTAAGGCCGCAACATGAAAGATACGGTATCCTTTGGCTACGAAGACATTGCGCCTGATCAAAAAACGGCGCGGGTTGGCGCGGTGTTCTCCGGCGTTGCCCGCAAATATGATATTATGAACGACGCGATGTCGGGCGGCATGCACCGGTTGTGGAAAGATAAGTTTGTCCGCCGCATCAAACCGCAAGCGGGCGAAGACATTTTGGATATGGCAGGCGGTACAGGCGACGTCGCTTTTCGCATGGAGAAGTCCGGCGCACATATCACGGTATCGGATATCAATGCCGATATGCTGGATGCTGGAATGGAACGCGCGATAAAGCGCGGCGTCGGTAGCATGGTGTGGAATGAGCAAAACGCCGAAACGTTAAGCTATCCAGATAACCATTTTGATGCGTATACGATCGCCTTCGGGATCCGCAACGTGACCGATATCCCAAAAGCGTTGGCAGAGGCACGCCGCGTGTTGCGTTATGGCGGACGGTTTTACTGCCTTGAATTCTCTACAGTTGAATGGCCGGGTTTATCGCAAGCCTATGATGCATATTCCCACAAGCTTGTCCCTAAACTAGGCAAAGCGATTGCCGGAGATGAAGATAGTTACCGGTACTTAATCGAGTCTATTCGCCGGTTTCCGGATATGCAAAAGTTTAAGGGAATGATCACAGATGCAGGTTTTGCCATGGCCAAAGTAGAACCCATTATGGGCGGCCTTGTTGCCATACATAGCGGATGGAAGATTTGATAACCGCCGCATGACCCGTCCTGCAACCCACATATGGCGCCTGCTGAAATGGGGCCGCATTCTTGCCAAGCATGGCGCGCTGCGTGCGATTGAAACAGAACGGAACACGCCGCCGCAAGTCAAACGGCTGTGCCGGCTTGCCCGGCTGGGCACCATCCAGCCCAAACAGCCCGATTATGCAGGCGCGTTTCGGGCGATTGGCCCCGCTGCGATTAAGCTGGGCCAGACACTGGCAACCCGGCCCGATATTATCGGCGCGACCCCTGCGCTCAATTTGCTGACGTTGCAGGATCAGCTGCCGCCTGCGCCGTTTGATCAAGTGTATGAGCAGATTGATACCAGCCTGAATAAACCCGCCGCCGAGCTGTTTGAATATATCGACCCGGTCGCCGTTGGATCGGCATCGATTGCGCAGGTATATCGCGGCCGAACAACCGATGGACGCGATGTTGCGGTAAAAGTGCTGCGCCCCGGCATCCGCGAACAATTTGCCCGCGATATCGAAACATACGAATGGGCCGCCGCGCATTTGGAGGCACTGGGCGGAGAAGCCGCGCGCCTGCGCCCGCAGCTCGTGATTGCCAATCTGAAACGGTGGACCTTGCGCGAGCTTGATCTGCGGCGCGAGGCGGCCAGCGCATCGGAACTGCGCGAATCCATGGTTGCCGTTACCGGGTATCATATTCCGGCAATCGATTGGGACCGAACATCAGGCCGAGTAATGACGCTGGAATGGGTCGATGGGATTAAAATATCCGATGTAGAGGGACTGAAAGCGGCGGGCCATGATCTGGGTGCACTGGCCAACAAACTTGTGCTTACATTCCTGCGCCAAGCAATATCCGAAGGATATTTTCACGCCGATATGCATCAGGGCAATTTGTTTGTTCGCGCCGACGGCACCATAGTTGCGATTGATTTTGGCATCATGGGCCGCATCAACCGCCAAGCGCGTTTCTGGCTGGCCGAGATATTATACGGCTTGACCACGGGCAATTATAAGCGCGTCGCGGAAATTCATTTTGAAGCGCAATATGTGCCAAGCTATCACAACGTTGATGAATTTGCGACCGCTTTGCGCGCAGTAGGCGAACCCACACGCGGCAAAGCCGTAAGCGAGCTTTCTGTCGGCCAAATGCTCGACAGCCTGTTTGCCATAACCCGCGATTTTGATATGCAAACGCAGCCGCATTTGTTGCTGCTGCAAAAAACGATGGTGATGGTCGAAGGAATCGCGACCAGCTTGAACCCGTCGATCAACATGTGGGATGTGGCCGCGCCGTTTGTGCGCGATTGGATTCGCGGCGAACTGGGCCCCGAGGCAATGATCGCGGATCAATTGCGCAAACAGGCCGATACGATTAAATTGATCCCTGATTTGATCCGGCGGCTGGATGAACAGTTGCCCAAAAAAGGCGGCGCGCCCGAAGCGCCGCCGCTGCCGCCTGTCAAGCTGATCTGGGACAAGAATGAGCGAACTGGCAACAGGAGCGGCGTGTGGCGTTATATGCTTGTTGCGTTACTTGCGGGAGTCGCGGGCGCAGCAGCCATGATGTTTTGGGGATAAACGGGTTTTGCTATGCGGTATGCGCCAGAATGCGTAACGTGACCTGCCGGTAAACCTCGGTCAATGTATCCAAATCGGCAATGGCAACCGCCTCATTCAATTTGTGCATGGTCGCGTTGCACAGGCCAAATTCGACCACTGGGCAGATTTTGGATAGGAACCGCGCATCCGAAGTCCCGCCTGTGGTTGACGCCTCGGGCGTGATGCCTGTCACATTCTGCACTATGTTTGATATCATATCCGGCAGCACGCCCGGCGGGGTTAGGAACGGTTCGCCCGATATCATCGGTTTCAGGGTGCCGCCGCCGCGTTCCACCAAAGCTGTGATGCGGTCCACCAATCCTTGCCCGCTATGCAAGTCGTTAAACCGGATGGACAGCCGCGCCTGCGCCTGCGCTGGGATCACGTTGGTTGCTTTGTTGCCCACGGTTATATCTGTAATCTCGATGTTGCTGGGCTGAAACCACTCGGTGCCGTCATCCAGAACGATTCCGTCAATCTCGGCCAAAATCGCGATGAGTTTGGGTACAGGATTATCGGCCAAATGCGGGTACGCAACATGGCCCTGCGTACCT
>JAYWFI010000072.1:0-17143 GCA_043778865.1 Sphingomonadales bacterium | reverse complement strand
TGGTATGGTTGCCGCACCGAATAATGTACGCAGATCGTTCACGCCAGGATTGCGGTAAAAATTATTACGATTTTGATTATAATGACCAGCTAACGAGATAAAATCTCCGTTGTCGCCAACTGGCTGATAAATACGTGCGTTGTATTGCTGCTTATAAATTTCGCCGGGCCCCTTGAATTTGTTATTACGAGCTGTGCTCGCCGAAACCCAGCCTTTAGTCCCAAAGCTTGTGAACTCGCCAAAGTTAATACGGCCAAAGACACGGCGATATTCATCTTCGCCGATAGAAGCCGTTAATTCAGCGCCCAACGCTGATCCGCCTGTGATTGTCCGATAGTTCACTGTACCGCCTGCGGCAGAAGCAGTTGGACTATCCACGTCCGTTGTGCCCAAATTGATATTTACCTGCTCAATAAGCTCAGGATCAAGCTGTTGATTAGAGAAAATCGCATAATTGCCAGAATCATTGAGAGGGAAACCATCAAAGGTAAGTGAGATGCGGTTCCCATCAAATCCGCGAATACGAATGTTTCCGCCGGCTGAACCATAAGCGTCTGTATTGGTGAAGTTAACGCCGGGCACAAGGTTGATAGTGTTCAAGATCGATTGCCCTGCGCCCTGACGTTCAATGACGTCTTGCGTCAGTACGCTGCGCGCTTTTGTTGCATCGGGAACAACAAATCCGTCGACACCCTTGTCACTTCGGGTTCCCGTTACAACGATTTCTGTATCTTCGACTTCGATTGATCCTGTGGATTGCGCGGATGCCACACCAGAAATGGCTGCAACGGATATCGCGGCGATACTTGCGGCGAGGTGGAAACGAATTTTCATGGTACTTCCCCTTTTAGAAACTCTTTATCTAATGGTCGCCGCGCTTGCATTTCGAATCGCTACGTTAAGTCAAATATTGTGTAGTGAGCCTGTGATGGAACAATATGTCAGGTGAATGACACTCATATATCCCAACACCCTGTGGCTAGACGATACCACGGCAAACGCACGTTTTTTGCGTCCATAAATTGTGGATAGATCAATGCAACGTAATTTTATTTCAAGACTGTTGCTGCGATGCAACAATTATCCCTGCGTAATCTTAAAGACTAAGCCGCGTCTTCTTTTTTTGATTTTTTGGATTCGGCAAACACTTTTACCGGATCTTTGCGGCCGTCAACTACGTCTTTGTCGACAACAATCTCACTCACACCGTCAAGCGATGGCAGATCAAACATAGTATCAAGCAAAATCGCTTCTAATATAGACCGCAATCCGCGTGCACCCGTTTTACGTTGAATGGCTTTTTTAGCGACCGCTTGCAACGCATCCTCGGTAAAGCTTAAGCCGACATCTTCCATCTCAAACAGCTTGCGATATTGTTTTACCAGCGCATTTTTCGGCTCTGATAAAATCTTAACAAGCGCGCCTATATCGAGGTCTTCCAAGGTGGCGGTAACGGGCAAGCGGCCAACAAATTCAGGAATAAGGCCAAATTTCAACAAATCTTCTGGTTCAAGCTGTTTTAGAACTTCCCCTGTGCGCCGCTCATCTGGATCAGCAACATGCGCACCAAAACCGATTGATTTGCCCTCAAGCCGATTTGAAATTATTTTCTCAAGACCAGAAAACGCCCCGCCGCAAATGAAAAGAATATTGGTAGTATCAACTTGCAAAAACTCTTGCTGAGGATGCTTACGTCCACCTTGTGGAGGCACAGACGCCGTGGTGCCTTCCATCAGCTTCAGCAGAGCTTGTTGCACGCCTTCTCCCGATACATCGCGCGTAATGGACGGGTTTTCAGCTTTGCGGCTAATCTTATCAATTTCGTCAATATACACAATCCCGCGCTGTGCTTTTTCAACGTTGTAGTCGCTGGCCTGCAAGAGCTTCAGGATAATATTCTCAACATCTTCGCCCACATAACCCGCCTCGGTCAGCGTGGTTGCGTCGGCCATCGTAAATGGCACGTCGAATGTCTTCGCCAGAGTTTGCGCAAGCAATGTCTTGCCGCAGCCGGTTGGGCCAACAATGAGTATGTTTGATTTGGCAAGCTCTACGTCGCCATTTTTGGCTGCATGGTTCAGGCGTTTATAGTGGTTGTGCACTGCGACCGATAAAACGCGTTTGGCGCGTGCTTGGCCAATGACATAGTCATCCAAAACTTCGCAAATTTCTTGCGGACTAGGAACGTCGCCATCCTTGCGGCCTGTAAGCGTTCCTTTGGTTTCTTCGCGGATGATGTCGTTGCAAAGCTCTACGCACTCATCGCAAATAAACACTGTGGGCCCTGCAATAAGTTTGCGCACTTCATGCTGCGATTTACCGCAGAAGGAGCAATATAGTGTGCTCTTGGTATCGGTGCCGCTTAACTTCGTCATAAATATCCCACCCATCGCGCAAAGGACGCGAGCTTGTTGTTACACTACCATCCTATCGGCACTGAATAATTTGGCAATACCTCAAAATCATATCCCAGTGTTTATCAAACAAGGTGGAATATTTACTAACGATGCCTCTATGCCTTCGTTTCATCGCTCTCGGCATTGGAAGGACGCTTGTCGTAGACTTCATCAACAAGGCCAAATGCTTTTGCTTCATCCGCTTCTAGGAACGTATCGCGGTCCATCGCCTTTTCTATTTCCTTGAGCGGCTTGCCCGTGTATTTAACGTACAAATCATTCAATCGCTTACGTATCCGTAAGATTTCCTTCGCTTGAATTTCAATATCAGACGCCATGCCGCGCGCGCCGCCCGATGGCTGATGCACCATTATGCGCGAATTGGTAAGCGCGACGCGCATACCAGGCTCACCCGATGCAAGCAAAAAACTACCCATGGACGCAGCTTGACCGATGCAAACCGTACCTACTTTTGGACGAATATATTGCATAGTATCGTGGATCGCCATGCCAGCTGTAACCACACCACCTGGCGAATTTATATACATCCATATATCTTTTTTTGGATTATCGGACTCGAGAAATAGCAACTGTGCCGTAATCACAGACGCCATATTGTCTTCAACTTGGCCAGTTACAAATATGATACGCTCTTTCAGTAGCCTTGAAAATATATCCCAGCTACGCTCCCCTCGATTTGATTGTTCGATAACAACCGGGATAAGTGCTTCAGGAATGGGCATTTCATTATACATAACGCGACCTTTAATTATAGTTTTCTCACCTGCCCTACATCGGGATCAATACGTTTTGTTTCAAGCAGGAAAACATACTTATTGTTTAATAAATACTGCTCATCTGCCTTAAGAACCCAGCCCGCCCATCCAACAAGTTACTTCTTAGCAGCAGGCTTCTTTGCGGCTGATTTTTTTGCTACGGTTTTTGTAGGTTTCACTTCTTCGGCAACGTCTACTTCTGTGCCGGCTTTTGCAGCTTTCGCTTTCGCTGGAGAGGCTTTTTTAGCGACAGGCTTTTTAGCAGGCTTAGCATCTGGCTCGGCTTCGATGGCCGCTTCTAACGCTTCGCGGGTTACACTCTTGTCTGTAACTACGGCTTTGTCGAATAAGAAATCAACAACCTTGTCCTCAAACATCGGTGCGCGCAGCTGCGCCGCGGCCATCGGATTTTCCTGAAGGTACTTCACAAATGCTTCATGCTGTTCCCGCGGATATTGCTGCGCTGCTTGTTGCACCAGCATATTCATTTCCTGCTGATTAACTTCAACGCCGTTTCCTTGGCCAATTTCAGAAAGCAACAGTCCAAGACGAACACGGCGCACAGCAATGTCGCGGTAATCGTCTTTTTCTGCTTCCATCTCTGCTTTGGCAGCCTCAGGATCTTCTTCACGTGCGGCTTCTTGCACAAGCTGCTGCCAGATCTGCTTAAACTCTGCCTCCACCATAGACGGCGGCACGTCAAAATCATGACCTGCAGCAAGTTGATCAAGCAGTTGGCGCTTCATATATGTGCGGGTTAATCCATTAAGCTCTTGCTCAACTTGGCCTTTCATAAGCTCGCGAAGCTTATCAATGCCGTCAAGGCCAAAGCCCTTTGCAAGATCATCATCAATTTTCGCTTCAGCAGGTTTACGCACCTCTCCGACTACGATGTCAAACGTTGCCGCCTTACCTTTAAGGTTAGCTGCGTTGTAATCCTCTGGAAACGTGACATTGATAATCTTTTCGTCATTGGCTTTTAGACCAATCAACTGATCCTCAAAGCCGGGTATCAATTGACCTGAACCAATCTCAACCGCCATGGCTTCGCCTTTGCCGCCATCGAAAGGTGTACCGCCTACTTTACCCTCAAAATCAATTATGACCTGGTCACCTGCCGCTGCCTTATAATTTTTAGCAGCAGCTTCAAAGTTCTTTTGGCCTTGCGCTAAACGCAGGATTGCTTCCTCGACCGCCGCTTCTGTCGGTTCAACCTGCAACCGGTCCAGCTTTATTCCATCAATTACCGGAGCCGCGATATCAGGCAGCACTTCAAAATGAAAGTCGATCACGGCATCTTTACCAGGCGCATATCCGTCATCTAAATGCACATGCGGCTGCGTTGCAGGGCGCAGTTTGTTGTCCTCAAGCGTTTTTTGCACACCTTCTTGAATAGATGAATTCAAAGCTTCTTGCAGCAAACTGTCTTTATGCATTTTTTTTACCAGATTTGCAGGCACTTTACCTGCACGAAAACCGGGCATCTTAATTTGCGGTGCGATTTTTTTGACTTCGGCATCAACACGCGATTCGACATCAGCGGCAGTGATGGTCAATTTATACGCCCTTTGCAGGCCTTCATTTTTTGTTTCAACGGTTTGCATACAAAGCTTCTCTGATCCTGACGATGCGCAGATGCGCAAGTGAAATTTCTTTTATCCGAAGCCGTGCTGCGGAATGTTGGTGCGGGTGAAGGGACTCGAACCCCCACATCTTACGATGCCAGAACCTAAATCTGGTGCGTCTACCAATTCCGCCACACCCGCTCCGGCTAACCGGTGGTGCGCGTCTAACGGGAAAGACGAATTAGAGCAAGGGGGAAGGCAGCATAATCTAATATCATACACACTCTTTCTCCGCCCTTTCTTGCGATGATGCGTAAAATACAGTCTCAAATAGAGATGCTATCTACAATTTGCCGAAATTTTATAACATCGCGGTCGAAATAATGGATTTGAGGAGCCACAAAATTTATCAGGTAAAGATTACCATCTATATTGGCCGCAACACCCTCCCCTTTGCGAAGTAATCCATCGGCTTCACTGGCATAACTATAGCGAAAACGCACTGCAACATGGCCACTAAGCTTGGCAGGTTCGGCCTCATCCACATTAAACACAGAGGATTGCAGCAGTATCCGATTTGAGGATTCAAACAGTTCAACCAAATCAGTTGGCAACATATCCTTGCGAAATACAGGCAAAGGTGCGTTTGCTTCATCCATTTCATTATAAAGCGTACTGCCCGAAGTTACCTTGGCAAAAAATGTCAGCTCATTCAGCGACGCTCCATCAATCGTCCAAATTTCACCGAAACTTGACGGCCGGGATGACCAGCGGTTCCAAACCGATTTGGGTGTAACTTTCATTGTACTGTTTGCGACAGTTACAGGCTTATCGGGTACGATCAGCGTCCAATCGGCGACCGCGACATCGGGTACAATTGCCATGACTATGAGTGCACCGATTATCTTTGGTATAAACAGCCGTGTTATCATTTGCTCTCTGCCATCATTTGTATCATTTCGCGGTCCGCGGCCTCCGGTTGTTTTTTTACATATATTTGCAAAGCTTTTTGGCCGCTGGTCACTTCCCCTAAACGCATCAAAGAAAGTCCCAATCCGCGCCAGCATTCCGGCGGCGCATTGCCTGCATCAATTGCTTTCTGATAAAAATCCGCAGCTTTTGCAAAATCATCTTTCTTACCGCGCGACCGGTATAGTTCACCGCGTGCAAATAGGATTTCTGTATCCCAGCCCTTGTTACTGCCATTGTTACTACCATTGTTAAGCAGAAACTCAGTTGCGCCAAAATCATTTAATTTAATTTGATCATCGATCAACTTTGGCCACCATTTTGCTAGTGCTTTTCGGTATTGTTCAGAATTTTTCTGCTTAATGCTGCCGGTATTCTGACTAGCCATAGCGCGCGCCATATCGCGCAAATACATCATCCGTTCGCCGCTATTGGGATGCGTAGCGAAAAAACCGCCATTATTATCCTTCTGACTTTTCAACTTACGCTCTATTGCTGTGGCATCCATCTCCGCACGCAACTGTTCCCAAATTTCAGATGCGGCCATAGGATCGTACCCGCTATTTTTCATATAACTAAGCGCCGCCAAATCGGCTTGACGCTCCATATCACGGCTGAAACTGAAAATTGATCCAACCAGACCAATCTGCCCAACCACCCCAACATACGGCACAAAAGACAGCATTTTCATCGTGTTTGTTTTAGAGCGCAGATTGATAAGAGACTTCAGACTATGCTGATTTTCAAAGTGGGCAAATTCATGTCCTAACACAGTAGCAAGCTCTGCTTCATTTCGCGCACGAAGCAACAGCCCGCTCCAAACCACCATCATCCCATTGGGTGCCATGCTGGCATTAAACTGTGCCGTTCGCATAAGATAAATACGCGCAGAGCCGCAGCGGATATCGCCAACAGTTTTACACAGTATGCTGCGTATATATGCGTTTAGCTCAACATCTGTTATTAGGAATTTGGAATTCTTGATACTCCTTTCTTCCTCTTCCATTGCAAGCCACAGGCTGCGTTCGTCCTCACTTTGCGGTTGGTATTGATAAGCAGATGGGGCCTGAGTACCCGTTGCGGCAAGTGCTTGAGCAGGCGACAGAAATAAGCCGCACAAAACTGCAAAAAACTTAATTGGATTGCACCAAGTCACTTCTTTTTTATCGGTGTAGTTGCTGGTTTACGCGTGGGGAATTCTGTCAGGAATTCATTTGCGCGCTGCGCTGCTCCCGGTAAAGTACGCACATCTCCGCTCATCCGCAAATCTGTATTGAGCCAAACTAAATCACCTGTTTTCATATCAACCAATCCCGCATAGCCAATGTGCTTACCGCCGCCTTGCGGTTGTCCGCGCATCGATCCAATTATATCCGATTGGTTTCGATCGGCCGATGCGATGCTATCATAACTATAGATAAACAGACCGTAATTGTCCTGATCAGATGTTGCTAATTGAGCGACACCCGGCCCCAATGTCCAATCAAAACGATCTAATTTGCTGGGCAGCTTGTTACCGGGAAACAACTTGTAGGTCATTGCTGTATTTACAATCACCTTAAGCAATGCTGTGTAGTCACTGGCAATTGCAATATTTTTACCTTGCGGCTCCGGCATATTACGCAATACGAAACCGCGCTGATTTTGCGCTGTGATTAACGCATCGACTATCGCAACGCGTGCCTTTTGCGTCCAATCTGCATTCGGTTGCGACATATCTCCGGCTGTTTCTTCGTCAACTTTTATGTCGGGCCGAAACAACAGAATATTAACTGGTTTTCCCTCGGGAAATACAAACCCTGATTGCAGCGCAGTGCGTGATGAAGGTACAAGATCGGCTCCCGATTGCGCAGTCGCCGGTACCGCAGCAAACAGGAATGGTATTACCCAAAAAAAACGCAAACTTCGTATGCGTAACTTTTCATACTTTAATGACGCTGTACAATTGCTGCGCTGAAATAGTTTCAAGATCCAGTACTCAACCCAGTGCCTTTTTGAGCAAATCATTAATCACCTGAGGGTTGGCTTTACCCTGCGTGGCTTTCATGGTTTGGCCCACAAAGAAACCGAACAGTTTATCTTTGCCGCTTTGATATTCGGCCACTTTATCTGGATTTTCAGCGATGATTTTGGCGATTTCAGCTTCGATGGCGCCTGTATCATTGGTTTGCTTTAGACCTTTTTCCTCCACTATCGCAGCCGCGCCCATCATTTTTCCTTGGGCCGCTGTTTCCAGCATAATTTCAAAAACCTGTTTGGCGATACTACCCGATATCGTTCCATCGGCAACCAAAGCAAGCAACTCAGCGCCTTGTGCTTGATTAACCGGGCTATCCTGCAACGACTTGCCAAGTTTATTAAGCGCGCCCGTTAGATCAGACATCAACCAATTTGCCGCTTGCTTGGCGACCTCGGCTTCACTTTTACCTTGCGCCTTGGCATTGGCACGCAAAAATTCTTCAAACCAATCTGCGGTTTCATGCTCTGCAGTTAGAACCGCTGCATTATATGCAGACAGACCCAGCGCGCCTTCATACCGCGCGCGTTTCGCATCAGGCAGTTCGGGTAAAGATGCGCGGCACTCGTTCAAAAATGCCTCATCGAGTTCTAATGGCAACAGGTCAGGGTCAGGAAAATAACGATAATCATGCGCGTCTTCCTTGGACCGCATTGATCGTGTTTCGCCCTTGTTTGCATCGAACAAGCGGGTTTCCTGAACGATCATGCCGCCGCCCTCAATCACATCAACCTGACGCTGGGCTTCATATTCAATCGTCTGCATCAAGAAGCGGATAGAATTCACGTTTTTTGTCTCGGTCCGCGTGCCAAGCTCATCACCGGGCTTGCGCACAGATACGTTAACATCGGCGCGCATGCTGCCCTGTTCCATGTTGCCATCACACGAGCCAACATAGCGTAGAATTGAACGTAGCTTTTTTACATAAGCCCCTGCTTCCGCAGGAGAACGCATATCTGGCCGAGACACAATCTCCATGAGCGCGACACCCGACCGGTTTAGGTCAACATAAGACATGGTGGGATGCTGATCGTGCATTAACTTGCCTGCATCTTGTTCAATATGAATGCGCTCAATGCCGATTTTCTTAATGGCGCTATCCGGATCTTTCTCGTTCAGGGTAACTTCAATTTCGCCCTCCCCTACGATCGGGTGATAAAGCTGCGATATCTGGTACCCTTGCGGCAAATCGGCGTAAAAATAATTCTTTCGGTCAAACCGCGACCATGTGTTGATCTGCGCATTAATCGCCATGCCCGTACGAACCGCTTGCCGCACACATTCCCGGTTTACAACGGGCAACATCCCCGGCATCGCAGCATCAACAAGGCTAACCTGTGAGTTTGGCTCCTGACCAAATTCGGTTGCAGCCCCCGAAAACAGCTTTGACTTAGACGTCACCTGAGCATGCACCTCAAGGCCGATCACAACCTCCCATTCGCCAGTATTGCCTTGGATACGGTATGTGGATTCAGTCATTTTCGTCTTTCAATGGGTCTATAATTTCTACTTCAGGAAAGTAGCTTTCAAATCGTTTTGGGTCTCGCGTTAAAATTGGCCAGCCCCGAACGGATGCCTGCGCTCCAATTAAGAAGTCAGGTAGGATTGTTGTGCGGGGTCCGCCGTTTTGACGGTAAGCGCGAAATGCCAAACTTGCACGATATGAATCCTCATTCGACAATGGAACATTTTCAAGATCCAACTGGCGTAACCGTGCCTCAAAATCTTCCAGAGTTGGCGAACCCGATGCAGATTCGGCAAAGATAACAGAGTTTACATAGATCTTGCCTGCGGTAGCGTGGTTAAGAAAAACCTGTTGGACTTTAACTGCCCGCGCACCATCGCCGTGTAGCAAATCTATAATAATATTGGAATCAGCGATCATACTTCGGCAACAGATCCGCGCATCATTTGATACCATTCGTCGGCAGTCATGCCGTCAGGTAGAGTGTTATTGGCCTTAAATGCCATCCGCGCTTCAGCAAGTCCTTGAGTAATCTGTTCTTTGCGCCGTGCCAATTGCTCATTTTGATCCGCAGGAGAAATACGGGCGTTGCCATCTTCATCAAGTGTGAAAGATACCACATCACCTCCCTTTAGGCCCAACGCATCCCGAATTTCCTTTGGGATTGTGACTTGGCATTTACTGGTCATATTAGACCGAAAGTGGCGAGTTTGATAATTCATGATGAGGTATTACTAGTTTTAGGTATTACTGTCAAGGCGAGCCACGACCTCCCATTGGCTGGTGTTGCCTTGGGTGCAGTATATTGACCCAGCGGTTTTTTCTCAAGAAAGAAGCTGTACCTGCAAATTCACTAAGAATTTGCAGGTCATTGGTCGCAAATAGCGACCCAGCGTCATCGCATATATTTAGAATGACGTCCTTATATCGCAGATAGTTTCGAAGCTCGAAAATTGCGGCTTTTTGAAGGATCCACGAGCCACCCTTGTTATTCACCCGTTCTAGCGTATTAAAGAAATTATCAAAATTCCTTTGTCTTCCAATATCTTTTTGAACGCTCACATAGTGGTAGCCATGCCACGCGATCGTACATACTGCTACAAACAACGCTCCAAAAGCTAACCAATCGGCAGCATCCTTCACCACCACTTATCCGGCTTAGCCAAAAATCCAGCACGCTCTTCAATCGCTAGTCCTGCGTTCAACACGCCTTGC
Source organism: Sphingomonadales bacterium (assembly GCA_043778865.1). GTDB lineage: Bacteria > Pseudomonadota > Alphaproteobacteria > Sphingomonadales > Sphingomonadaceae > Sphingorhabdus_B. The sequence continues at coordinate 6,740 of JAYWFI010000072.1, read as the reverse complement.
TCATCCAGCGCCTGCCCTATAATCTGAAGCCCCAGCGGAAGGCCTTCTTTGCTTAGGCTGCCCGGAACTGACATCGCGGGCAAGCCAGCAAGCGAGGCCGGAACGCCGAAAACATCGTTCAGATACATCGCTAATGGATCTTCAAACTTCTGACCCAGTGCGAATGCTGCACTTGGCGCAGTAGGTGCGAGGATTAAGTCACATGTTGCCCACGCATTATCAAAATCACGGGCGATCAGCGCGCGTACCTTTTGTGCTTGCGTATAATAGGCGTCGTAAAATCCAGCAGACAATACATAAGTACCAATCATAATCCGGCGCTTTACCTCAGGGCCAAATCCAGCGGCGCGGGTTGCGGCATACATGTCTTGTAAGCCTGCGCCTTCTGGCAAATCGCGCAAACCATAACGTACACCATCGTAACGCGCCAAGTTGGACGAAGCTTCGGCAGGGGCAATAATATAATAAGTGGGCAGTGCATATTTGGTATGCGGCAGAGTGATATCGACGATTTCTGCGCCCGCATCCTTCAGCCAGGCAATGCCGTTGTCCCACATCTTCGCGATGTCTTGGTCAATCCCGTCGAGGCGGTATTCCTTTGGGATACCAATACGTTTACCTTTTAAGTTGCTGTTTAAGCACGCTTCCCACTCGGGTACAGATAAATCAATTGAGGTTGAATCCTTGGGATCATAACCCGCCATTGCTTCTAACATAATCGCGCAATCACGAACATCGCGCGCCATGGGACCGGCTTGATCCAGCGAACTGGCAAATGCAACAATGCCCCAGCGGGAACAGCGGCCATAGGTTGGCTTAATTCCAGATATTCCGGTAAACGCAGCGGGTTGCCGAATTGAACCGCCCGTGTCGGTACCTGTTGCAGCGGGACACAACCGCGCCGCAATTGCCGATGACGACCCGCCCGACGAACCGCCTGGAGCCAGTGCAGCGGTATCGCCGTTATTGCGCCGCCAGGGTGATATTACATTACCGAAATAGCTGGTTTCGTTGGATGAACCCATCGCAAATTGATCTAAATTCAACTTGCCTAGCATACCTGCCCCTGCCCGCCATAAATTGGCAGATACCGTAGATTCATAGGTTGGGATAAAGCCTTCAAGTATCTGGCTAGCCGCCGTTGTCTGCACACCGTTGGTGCAAAACAGGTCTTTCATACCAATTGGAACGCCCGCCATCTTGCCCAAGGGTTTGCCAGCGGCTTTATCGGCATCAACCGCTTTTGCCGCTGCAATCGCTAGTTCGGGTGTTTCCAATATGAAAGCATTAAGCGCCCTTGCTTTAGCTACATTGGCGTTAAAAGCCTCGGCGACCTCGACCGCGCTAAATGTGCCTGCGGCGACACCGGCGCGGATGGCGGCTACGCCAAGATTAGTAAGTTCGCTCATTATTCGATCACCTTTGGTACGCCAAAAAATGAGCCCTCTTTCGCAGGAGCATTGGCCAGCACTTTGTCGCGCACATTGCCATCTGTGACCGCATCTTCACGCAACACAGCTTTTTTGGCGATTACAGATGCCATAGGTTCAACACCAGTCACATCCACTTCCGCCAATTGCTCTACCCATTTTAGGATATCATTTAATTCAGGAACCAACGCTCCTGCCTCGTCTTCGCTGATTGCAATGCGGGACAGGCTCGCAATTTTTTTTACGGTGTCAATGTTTATGCTCATTTGTTTGCAGCTAGCATCGCATTTGCCACGCTTCAACGCCAAATTCACAAGTTCATCCGCTTTCGCTCACCGCGCGTTCAATTTACAGGTGCAATGTAAAGATAACTGTCTATTTATACCGCATGCACGTTACGTGCAATTCTACGAAGGAAGCTTTTTTGGTACGCAAATTTCTTTACATATTTGCAGCAGTTGTTGTGATGGTTATCGCAGCAGGTTTTGCGTTGAATATTTACGCAGACGAACTGACAGAGCTCGCTTTTACGCCAACAACGAAATTTAAGCAGCAAGCGGCGCTGCAAACTAGCATCTATGATGACACTGCAATGTGGTACGCGCGACCAGAAATTCGGCAAGGCAATCCGGCCAAGTGGCAACCCAAAGGCGCGCCAGTTGACGAAGTAAAAGGTTCTGCTGCGATATTTTTTATACATCCAACTTCTTTTATCTCGCGCAATAAATGGAACGCCGAGCTTGATGACAAAGATACGCAAAACCGCACACGTATTTTTATCAAAGGATTGGCATCACCATTTAGCAGTGCAGGCGAAGTGTGGGCTCCGCGATATCGTCAGGCTTCCATTGGCGCGTTTATAACTGCTAAACCCGAGGGCAAAGAAGCGTTGGATGCGGCATATCGCGATGTCTTGCTTGCTTTCGATACATTCATTGCAAAACAGCAAAAAGATCGCCCGATAATCCTAGTGGGGCACAGCCAAGGCGCGCGGCACTTAGCTTATTTGTTGCGAGATAGAGTAGCAGGAAAGCCACTCGCCAAGCGCATTGTGGCGGCGTATGTAGTGGGTTGGCCGTTATCAGTTGATCAGGATTTGCCGTCATTAGGCCTGCCTGCGTGCGTGTCACCAAATCAGACAGGCTGTATTATGAGCTGGGAGAGTTTTGCCGAACCTGCTGAATATGACCGCATCGAGAAAGCTTATGCGGTCAGTATAGGTCTTGATGGCTTGCCGCGCGGTACTTCAAAGATTTTGTGTAGCAATCCCCTAACGGGCGGCGCGCCTGGAGATGCATTAGCAGAAGCAAACTTGGGTACCTTGAGACCAACCGAGGATATGTCGGATGCAGAGTTGATTGAAAAAGCGGTTCCTGCGCGGTGCAATGCGCGCGGGTTTTTGTTAATCGGTGATCCGCCAAAGATTGGCAATTATGTCCTGCCCGGCAACAACTACCACGTATACGATATCCCCTTATTTTGGTCTAATGTCCGCGCAGACGCATTGTGGCGCATGAAGCAGTTTTTACAGAAATGATACTCCCGCTCGCGTCGCAGATGCGGGAAATTCTGCCCAGTGGCGGTGTACTTATTGGACTCGATTTGGGCACCAAAACCATTGGAACCGCATTTTGCGATGCAGGATGGACTTTTGCATCGCCATCGGACTTGATCCGGCGCTCAAAATTCTCAAAAGACAAATTTGTGCTATCCGTTTTGATTAAAACGCGGGCAACAGCCGGGATCGTGATCGGATTGCCGCTAAACCTTGACGGCAGCGAAAGCCCGCGCAGCCAATCAACACGGGCCTTTGCCAAAAACATTGAGGATTTGGGCCTGCCGATCCTGCTGTGGGATGAACGCTGGTCCACACAAGCCGTCGAACGCGCAATGATTGCCGCCGACATGACGCGGGCCAAACGCGCAGAACGGATCGATAGCGGCGCGGCGGCATTCATCCTGCAAGGTGCGATAGATGCGCTTACCAGTTGAAACATTACATCCTTGCCTGTAATAAGCTGGTCTCAATGACATTGACAAATTATCTTGCTGCTGACCGGTTTCCATCTGGATCATCTGCTTTTCCGCATCGCCATTTGCTTGGTATCACGGGCCTGCAAAATTTTGAAATCTTGTATATCTTGTCGCAGGCGGAACAATGGGTCGCGCTAAACCGTTCAGGCGCGGCAAAGCATGATGACCGTTTGGCGGGGCTTACAATTATTAACGCCTTTTTTGAAAACTCAACGCGCACTTTGCTCTCCTTTGAAATCGCTGGAAAACGCCTTGGAGCCGACGTTGTAAATATGCATGCTTCGCAATCGAGCATTAAAAAAGGCGAAACGCTGATAGACACCGCGATGACGCTAAACGCGATGCGCGCAGATGCGATTATAATCCGCCATGGCAGTTCAGGCGCTGTGCAGTTAATTTCAGAGAAGGTGGATTGCCCGGTATTAAATGCAGGCGATGGCAGCCACGAACATCCCACGCAGGCTCTGCTTGATGCGCTAACAATATATCGTCGCAAAGGAACCATAGAAGGCCTTACCGTTACGATATGCGGCGACGTTCTGCACAGCCGCGTTGCCCGGTCGAACATGCTTTGCCTTACAACTTTGGGAGCGCAGGTTCGCGTTGTTGCTCCGCCTGCATTAATGCCCGCCGGGATAGCGGCATTTGGCGTAACACCTTATTATGATTTTGACGCAGCATTGGCGGGCAGCGATGTTGTGATGATGCTACGCCTTCAAAATGAACGAATGCGGGGAGATTTTATCCCATCGCCGCGTGAATATTTCCACTTATACGGACTTGATGAACGCCGATTGGCAAAGGCGAAGCCAGACGCACTTGTTATGCATCCCGGCCCGATGAACCGCGGTGTGGAAATTGCTAGCAATGTGGCCGATCATATCGAACGCTCGGCAATTACCGAACAAGTTGAAATGGGCGTGGCGGTGCGCATGGCCTGCCTCGATATCCTAACGCGAAAGGCGCGCGGTATGGAGGGCTGGGCATGACAATATTGATTACAGGCGGACACGTCATCGTTCCGGGTGAAGCCTCGCCAAAAGAGGCTAACGTCTGCTTGGAGAACAACCGCATTGTTTCAGTTGGTCAAGGTACAATTGGCAGCGTTACAATCGATGCAAGCGGGTTAATCGTCGCGCCGGGCATCATTGACCTTGGTGTATTCGCCACCGATAAGCCCGCGTTTCGTTTCGGCGGCATAACGCGCGCGGCATTGATGCCCGATCAATCGCCTGTGCATGATGATCCCGCAACTGTTCGTTTTGCTGCATTAAAAGGCAAACCAGATCTATGGGTGCATCCCATTGCGGCGGCTACGCAAGGGTTAGACGGCACGCATATGGCTGAAATTGCGCTAATGAAGGACGCTGGGGCAAAAGCAGTTGCCACGGGACGAAATTGGATCGCCGATAGCGGCGTTATGCTGAGAATAATGCAATATTGCGCAGCGCTTAACTTACCTGTTTTTATACATAGCGAAGATAGCGGTGTCACCGGAAATGCGGTTGCCACATCAGGATCAACAGCAACGTTACTCGGTATTGCTAGCGCATCTGCCATAGCCGAGGCGTTATCAATTACACGCGATTTAATATTGGCACAAGAAAGCGGCGCGCATGTTCATTTTCGTCAGGTGACGACTGCGAAGGGATTGGACTTAATCCGCGCAGCCAAAAAATCAAGACTACACATTACCTGCGGCATTACCCCTGCGCATTTATTCCTATCCGAAAACGCCGTTTCTGATTTCCGTACTTTTGCCAAAATGTCCCCTCCGCTGCGCCCCGAAGAAGACCGCGAGGCTTGCTTGGCCGCAGTCGCAGATGGCACTATTGATGTTATTGCATCGGGCCACGACCCGCGCGGCCCCGAGGATAAACGCTTGCCATTTAATGAGGCGCTACCTGGCATGGCAGGTGCAGAAACGCTGCTTGCGCTATCGCTAAATCTTGTCCGTGATGGGTATATTAGCATGGGGCGTTTATTCGATTTACTTAGCGCCAATCCAGCCAAAATCATGCGTATTGAAGCGGGCCAAATAGCAGTAGGGTACGAAGCTGATTTGATCGTAATTGATCCAGATGCGCCGTGGCAAGTTGATGGCAGCAAAATGGCCGCGTTTGCCGGCAACACGCCTTTTGATAAGTTACCTGTGCAAGGCCGTGTGCGTATAATGATGAAAGGCGGCAAGGTTATCGAATAACCCGCCGCCCCGCATGTTTCTTAAGTGAGATAAGTGTTTATTTCGCAGCAACTCTGCGCCCTGACAGTGACGCCAAGCCAACGGGTTGTTTTGCGGGCAGACTGCGTACGATGCAGCTTCCACCAGAAACTTTTATCTTGTTACAAATATTGTTAGCCGCTTGAGCACTATCAAAGCCTGTTGCAGCCAGCCGAACGAAGGTTTTGCCATTTACAGTAACAGTCGAATTAGCTGAGCTAAAGCCTGTTAGAAATGCATGTTTATTTGTTAGCATATTCCACGCAGATTTGGCGCTGGCTGCAGAACCATAAGCACCAAGCTGAACAAGATGCGATCCATTCGCTGATTTTCCGGATTTAGAAGGCACATCTGCCAAGGCCAATTTGATAGGCTTTTCTGATTGCGCAACTTTCCCAGATTGCATGGCTAGTTTCGATGGACCTTTGGCTGCTTTTATTAGCGGCGCGTCGGTGCGCATGTAATCACCGAGAACAGGGATCGAGACCATTTGGATGCCGCCTGGTAACACACCCAGAGAGCTAGCATTCAGTGAACTAACATTTGCATTTGAGGCAGCTTGCGGAGCGACCATTGCCATTTGTGCATTCGGCTCACCTATTTGAGGTGCCGCGTCACCAGCTGCAGCAAAACCGTTACTGACGGACATTGGCGCAGGCCCAACCGCTGCGAGCTCGGAAGTATTTGCATCTGTATACGGCGAAGGCGCGACCGTTGCTGCTGCCATTTGGCTTGATGCTCCTGCAAGTGCCAAACGAACAGGCTGACCCATATCATCTTGCGGATTTACTTTAAGCAGCCCTGCAACACGTATTTGATAAGCGCCAGGACGTGCATACTGCGCCCATTCTGCAATGCGTTCATTGACGCGGTCTTGCGGCATATCTTGCGACGCCATAATGCGTGCTTCACGCCAGCGACCTTCAAGCGCATACGCTAGCGCTAAATTTTGGCGAGTTCGTGCGCTTGCGTTATCGCTGCGGATAGCATCTGTAAGAATATCAACAGCGCGGCCCGATTGACCTGCTAGCGCTAAAGTAAGCGCAAAATCACTT
>JAYWFI010000071.1:0-8592 GCA_043778865.1 Sphingomonadales bacterium | reverse complement strand
GTTCGTGCGCTTGCGTTATCGCTGCGGATAGCATCTGTAAGAATATCAACAGCGCGGCCCGATTGACCTGCTAGCGCTAAAGTAAGCGCAAAATCACTTGCAGGAATAATTGACTGATTTGCTTCAACCAGTGCGATGGCCGATTCGACCTTGCCTTGCGCAATACGGCTCAGCGAAAGACTGATAACCGAACGGGGATCCACTTCTCCAAGCTCGATAACATCCATCCATGTGCGTTCTGCCGATTGAAAACGCCCTTGCGCCATATACATTTGCGCAAGCTCAGCACGATATTCACGGTTCTGCATATCGTTTTCAACGGCAAGCTCGCTGAACATTAGCGCCTTATCTGCATTGCCTTTATCTTTGGCAAGCTCGGCTTTTTTGGCATAGTCCACGGCCTTTTTTGCAGAAGCTTGCTCCGATGAAACCTTCATCGTGCTACTGATACCTATACTTGTGCAGCCGATGCTGGGAACCACTACAACAGCGGTTGTCATAGCTAGCTTCATCATAAAATTGGTATTCATGGCATCACCTCAAAAAATGTTTCAGTTATTACGATTACTTTTGTGTTGGCAAACGAGCAGCGAGCTGTCCGATCTCCGGCATTGCGTCCAATAATCTATCCAGTGCGTCGGTTACCAGCATCTGCGCCGAACGGTTGCTTACCGCGCACGCCAGACGAAGTTTCAAATGACGTTCTGCATCAAGCCGCAATGTAAATGCTGCCTTGGCCTTTGATCCGGGTGCAGCGCGTTTGGTTGGTTTTTTCACCACATTGGATTTTGCAGGTTTTGATGCAAAAAGTGCTGCGTATTCAGGCTCTGCAACGGCTTGTGTAACAACGGGCGTCGAAGCAGGCTTATCTTGTGCAGGTACAAAAGCTTCCACATTAGAAACCAAAGATGGAATGCTTTCAAAGCCCACATCTGCTTGCGCACGAAGTTGCTGCGCGATGCGTTCTTGTTGTTCACGCACTTCTGAATTTACCTCAGGAACGGCGTTTGCAAGCGAACTAAAACGGTTGCCATGTTCATAATCCATAGGCGTAGTTGGATCAGGATTGACATCATATCCCATATCATTCCAGCCAAGATCATCTTGATTTGCGGCATGTCCGCCCCCGTTGCCAAAAACAGGCCGGCGCATAGCTGGACGTGCAGCACCCTTGCGAGCAAGCAACATCCCAGAGAGCGATGCGATAGGTTTTGGATCCCCCATTATACTTCTCCTCGCTTACTGGCCAATGACCCGGCGGCCGAAGCCGCCCATGGGCCGGGCGTTTGCTGATTGCGGATTTGCGGCCGCAGCGGGAGCACTGAAAACAGTACGGCGGAAATTCTTTTCGAGGCGATCAGAAATATATTCCCAAAGCGCCTGAACCTCTTGTGCAGAACGGCCATTGGGATCGACCTCCATGACAGTACGGCCATCGATCATTGATGCCGCAAAATCTGTTCGGTGATGCAATGTAATCGGTGCGACAGTGCCGTGCTGTGACAGTGCGACAGCTGCCTCAGATGTTATTTTTGCTTTCGGTGTCGCTGCGTTTACCACAAAGATCAGTGGCTTACCAGCGCGCTCGCACAGATCAACCGTTGCTCCTACTGCGCGCAAATCATGCGGGCTGGGCCGGGTTGGTACAACAATAAGTTCTGCAACTGAAATCACGCTTTGAATGGCCATAGTAATAGCGGGCGGCGTATCAATAACAGCAAGCTTGAAGCCTTGCTGGCGTAGTACAGCCAAATCCGCAGATAGACGTGCAACAGTTGTTTGCGCGAATGCAGGCAATTCAGCTTCGCGTTCGTTCCACCAGTCAGCCGTTGAACCTTGCGGATCGATATCGATCAGTACGACAGGGCCCGCTCCTGCAAGCTGCGCCTGCACCGCCAAATGCCCAGAAAGTGTGGTTTTACCTGAACCGCCTTTTTGTGATGCCAATGCGAGTACCCTCACATCAATCCCCTTTACCTAAGTTTCAGCAACGGAAATGACAGAACACAGCTAATAACTCGTTAACGCCAGTGATAAAATCGTATTATAATGCGCAAAAGTTGCGGCCACATGCCTTGGTGCAACGTTAGAGCGCATGATATATTGACGCCGCAGCATATCTGGTTAAGCCATTAACCAGAGGGATTTACCATTTAGCAGTAGTATGGCATTTATGGGCAAAGCATAACTAGATGGAGTAAATATGATGGTTTCCAAGTTGCGCGCTGTATCATTAAGTATAGCTGCGGCATCTGCGTTTGTGATTTCTGCTGCGCCTGCGTTTGCCGATATCAAAGACGGTGTTGATGCGTGGTCACGCGGCGATTACGAAGGCGCAGTAAAACAGTGGCGCGAACCTGCGCTTAAGGGTGACGCAGATGCACAGTTTAATCTTGGCCAAGCCTATAAAATGGGGCGCGGAGTAAAAGCTGACCTGAATGTAGCGCTGGATTGGTATAAACGCGCCGCATCACAGGGCCACTTACAAGCGTCAGACAGCTACGGCCATTTGTTGCATTATCAAGGCAAAATTACGGAAGCACTGCCATATCTGCAAGCTTCTGCGGATCGCGGGGAGCCTCGCTCTCAATACTTGCTTGGCACAGAATTATTCAACGGCGTGAATACTCCAAAAAACTGGGTGCGCGCTTATGCATTAATGACACGTGCGTCTTCTGCGGGAATGGCACCTGCATCACGCAGCTTGGCACAAATGGATCAATTCATCCCGCTTGAACAGCGTCAGCAGGGTACAGTTTTGGCTGGCCAGCTTGAGCAACGTGCAGGCGAAGCACGCAATGCACAGATCGCTGGGTTTCCAATAAATACGGCGCCCTCTGCGCCTGTGGGCCGTCCTGTTGAGGTGCCGCCATCTTATCAGCCAGAGCCGCCTCAGCAATCCGCAAGTACCCGTCCAGGATTTCCGACAACATTGCCCAGCGCGCCGACTGCGGGACCAAAACGTGATGTGGCAATACCGCCTGTACGCGTCGCATCTGTGCGCCCTGCGGTACGTCCGTCATCACCTGCGCCGCGTCCCGCCGCGTCTTCGGCAAATGGCAGCTGGCGGATACAGCTTGGCGCGTTTGGCAACGAAGCCAATGCACGCAATTTGTGGACCAGCCTCGAACGCCGCGTTGGCGATCTTTCGTCGTTACAACCTTATCTTAAATCAACAGGCAACGTAACGCGGTTGCAAGCGGGACCATTTGCATCGCGCGGCGAAGCAGAAGCTATGTGCGTTAAAGTCAAGGCATCTGGTCAGGCATGTATTGCAATGAATAAATAGGCCGTGTGTTTCGGGTTACGATCTAGCCGCATAGTTTTGGGATATCGCGCCCCAAAGTGCGGCGGGCATTGTCATCGCCTTGCTCAACCATGAAGTAGCTTGTTCCAGATAGACTGGCACGGTCACTGCAATACGATGCACACCCGGGTTGCATTGCGCCTGGAAAACGCAATTCAACACCGTCAAATTCTGCATTAAAATTGCAACTGTCTTTGCCCTGCAGAGCAATGCTTACTTTTTCGCCGTTGATAGTTGCGGTTCCTTTGCCTTCGCATTTACTATCTGGACCGAATACGGCAAGCACGCCGACAATATGCTCCGCGCCCGCCGATTTAACGGCACAAAATTTGTCTGTGCCAAGATCTCCGCGCGTTTCGAACCTTCCTGCAAATTTAATATTGCTGCTGTCGGGTAATATTCCGGCGGCCTTTGCTTGCGCATCCAAAGCACTGCCCGCTTCGCTGCTGCCTGAAGACGTATCGCGCGTGCTGCTCTCGCGATTGCACCCTGCAAACAGCAAAGTAAGCGTCAGTCCTAATATAGCTTGTGTTCTCATACCTTTTCCAAACCCGTTTTGGTAACGCGGCGATAAAAACAGCTGCGTGCACCTGTGTGGCAACTTGGGCCATCAGGACGCGCCTTGATCCACAAAGCATCTTGATCGCAATCAATCATCATCGTGTCTACATTCAGGATATGCCCGCTGCTCTCACCTTTTTTCCAAAGCTGTTGGCGGCTGCGTGACCAAAAATGTACGACGCCAGTATTCACCGTCATTTGCAATGCTTCTGCATTCATATGTCCGACCATCAAAACGGTACCATCGGCAGCATCGGTTATAACAGCTGTAACCAAGCCATTTGCATCAAATTTAGGGTTAAGCTCAGTGCCTGTTTCGCGTTCTTTATCCATGAATTGCATACGTAACTTAGCATGTGCAAAAGCGCAATTGCTTGCTTGTTCGATTTAGAGACTGAACGTTATATGTCATAAAGGCGTTACAAAGCGAGACAGCAAGCTATGGCATGCCTATAGGCATATCAATCTTGGTGAGGCGGATTCGGATATGGGACATTTAACCACACACCCTTTTGATGATGACAAACTGCGCGAAGAGTGCGGCATATTCGGTGTATCGCGCGTTGAGGGTGCCGCCGCTATGACTGCACTAGGTCTTCATGCTTTGCAGCATAGAGGCCAAGAAGCCGCTGGCATTAGCACCTATGATGAACATGATTTTCACACGCACCGTGCAATGGGCCATGTGGCAGGAAACTTTGACCGTGAAGAAATCATCGGCGGATTAATCGGTGAAAGCGCGATTGGTCATGTTCGCTATTCAACAACAGGTGAAACATCCCTGCGCAATGTGCAGCCTCTATATGCCGACTTAGTGTCGGGCGGATTTGCCGTTGCGCATAATGGTAATATTTCAAATGCGATCGCGCTGCGTAATGATCTTGTTCGTCGCGGCTCTATATTTCAATCTACATCCGATACCGAAGTGATCATCCACTTGGTCGCAACATCGGGTTACCGTACGTTGCTCGATCGGTTGATTGACGCACTTAAGCGTGTTGAGGGCGCTTATGCCCTTTTGTGCTTAACGCCCGAAGGTATGATTGCTTGCCGTGATCCGCTCGGGTTTAGGCCACTTGTGATGGGCAAATTGGGCGATGCAATAATCTTTGCATCCGAAACTGTCGCGTTTGATATTGTGGGCGCAGAGTTCATTCGTTCGGTTGAACCAGGCGAATTAATCGTGGTGCGTAATGGCCAAGTAACATCACACAAACCCTTTATCACACTCCCTGCCCGCCCTTGTATATTTGAGCATGTCTATTTCTCTCGTCCTGATTCGATTGTTGACGGCAACAGCGTGTATTCGGTGCGCAAAGCCATTGGTGCAGAGCTGGCCCGCGAAAACGGCGTCGATGTGGATTACGTAATCCCTGTCCCAGATAGCGGCACTCCTGCGGCAATCGGGTATGCAGAAGCCGCGGGCATACCATTTGAACTGGGCATCATCCGTTCGCATTATGTGGGGCGCACCTTTATTCAACCCGGCGACGGCGTGCGTCATTTAGGCGTGAAGCTTAAGCATAACGCCAACCGTCATCTTGTTGCGGGCAAGCGTATCGTCTTGATTGACGACAGCATTGTGCGCGGCACTACATCGCTCAAAATTGTTCAAATGATGCGCGAAGCAGGTGCAGCCGAAGTGCATATGCGCATCGCCAGCCCGCCTACAGCCAACAGTTGTTTTTACGGTGTAGATACGCCTGAACGTTCCAAATTGCTCGCCAGCCGCATGGATATTGAACAGATGCGCCAGTTTATCCAAGCCGACAGCCTCGCGTTCATTTCAATCGACGGCCTTTACCGCGCATTAGGGCAAGACAGCCGTAATGACGCACAGCCGCAATATTGCGATGCGTGCTTTACAGGGGAATATCCCACCACGCTGACCGATCATGATGGCTTAAGTAATGATGGGCAGCTTGTAATGCTTAGTGATAGGAAGATTGCGGTATAATGAGTGGAAGTGCATTCGAGGGTAAAGTAGCGCTTGTAACAGGTGCAAGCCGCGGAATAGGCGCGGCCACAGCTAAGGCGCTTGCGGCACAAGGTGCGCACGTAATCCTGACGGCGCGCAATGCCGCCGACCTAGAAAAGGTTGAGCAAGAGATTTTCGATACAGGCGGCGCTGCTACGATTGCGCCATTAGACCTAACCGATGGCGATAGCATTGCACGGCTTGCCGCTGCAATTAATTCCCGCTGGAATACACTCGATATCTTAGTACTCAACGCTGCGATGCTTGGTACGCTAACACCAGTTCCCGCGATTGATGCCGCGGAAATGAGCCGAATATTCACTCTGAATGTATTGGCTCAGCAAGCCATGATCACCGCGTTTGACGCCGCATTGCGCGCCAGCAAAGCAGGGCGTCTAATCGCGCTTACCTCAAGTGTCGGCACAAATCCCCGCGCCTATTGGGGCGCGTATGGCGCATCAAAAGCGGCACTGGAAACACTTATCCGCAGCTACGGCGATGAAATGGCAAACATCAGCGCACTTCGCGTTGCCATCATCGACCCCGGCAAAACGCGCACTCAAATGCGCGCTAAAGCCTATCCCGGCGAAGACCCCGCGTCGGTTAAGGAACCATCGGTTGTTGCGGATTCAATATGCGCGTTACTGCAAAGCGATTTTGAAACTGGGCTCAGATTGGTAATAGGTTAAAGGTTCGCCTACCCCTTCATATCCTTATATACCGCAAGCGCCCGTTCGCGCGCGACTTTGTGCCCGATCACTTTGCGCGGATAACCTCGTGGTCGCAGCCCGTGTTCCTCGGGATCGTGAATATACGGCTCACTTAAGTCCGCAAGTTCGGGAACCCATTGCCGGATATAGCGCGCTGCATCAAACTTTTCTGATTGCGACAAGGGCGCCATGATGCGTACAAACATATTGCTGTCAACGCCCGTACCAGCTGTCCATTGCCAGTTGGTTGCATTGCTGGCATAATCGGCATCGACTAGTGTATCCCAAAACCATTGTTCGCCCACGCGCCAATCAATTAGCAGATGTTTGATTAAGAACGACGCAGTAATCATTCGCACCCGGTTGTGCATCCACCCCGTTGCCCACAATTGCCGCATGCCCGCATCAACAATGGGATATCCCGTGCGGCCCTGCTGCCATGCCTTCAGGTCGGCTGCAACATCGGGCTGCGCAGTATCTCGCCAAGCAAACGTATCGAAATTATCGCGTGCGTTTTTGCTGCCATAATCGGGATATTGCATGATCACGTTCTGTGAATATTCGCGCCATACGATCTCTTTCAGGAACACCTCAACACTTCCGCCTGCTGCCATATGCGCGTGCCAAGCCTGCGACGGAGAAACCTCGCCAAAGTGCAGATGCGGTGACAGGAACGATGTGCCATCAATTGAGGGAAAGTTGCGTTTTTCGTCGTAACGATGCGCTTTCCCTGCAAATTCCGAAAGCCTCTCCGCGCCCCCTGCCTCGCCCGGAGTCCACATTTTGGCCATATCACCCGACCAATCGGGGTTAGTAGGAAGCAGATCAAGGCTCTCTAACGTATCGCTTACAGGCCAACTAATCGGCGCAGGAATTGATGTGGGCGCTGGCAGAGGCACATGCGGCGGCATATGCTGCGACAAGGCTTTCCAAAACGGCGTGTAGATTTTGAAATCACTGCCGCTGCCTGTCTTTACGCTGCCCATCGGCATCAGGTAATTGCCGTCATGCAAAACTAGGTTCAGCTGCCCCCCAATCGCCCGCTCTGCATTACGCCACCATGCCTCATGATGACAGATGGCATGTACCGCCGCAGCCCCGGTTTCCTGCGCAAGTTGACACATCAGTGCAAAAGAGTTTCCCCGCCGCAAGATTAGCCGGGACCCAAGGTTGCGCAGGTCAGCATCGAGTGATTTGAGCGAGTGATGCAGCCACCACCGTGATGCGCCGCCCATCTTGCGATGCTTAGGTATTTCATCATCGAGTATATAGACAGGAATAATAGGTGCGCCGCTCGCAACCGCAGCAAGCAATGCGGGATGATCAGATAAGCGAAGATCGCGGCGTAACCAAAGGATTTGTGTCATCTTAATTTCTTATCCAAACAGCCATCAGCACACCATACAGGCATAAAGTCAGGGACGCACATTGGTTTTCAGCGTGAATTTGTCCACCGCAGCATTATTTGCAATGTTGGCTGCAGTAATAAGATACTGTTGAGTATAGTATTAGAACGATTGATGTACTTAAATTATAACAATGTTATTGTCTTTTTTACCTTATTTTCTTCGTGTGAAATAAACAGCACATGCTTAGTATAATTACTAAGCTATAGATAATAAGAATATGAAATTTAATATATAAAATCAAATCTCTGGATGCCCCTCGGAAACGGTCCATGTTTGGCCCTTGGCGAGCAGCTTACTCAGATCAGCAATCTTGCCTGCGCTCGCCTCGACATTTTGAGCGATCACGGCGTCTTCGAATGTAGGGCGCGGATCATCGTACAGCACGCCCAGCGCCATTGGAAATTCGCCAAATGGCATTTCGACAAGCATGTGCGCGACGCTGCGGTTGGTTACGTCGTGCACAATAACGCCTGCACTTTGCCAATCACCGTCAACTACATCTACAACCTTCAGGTTCAATGTTGTCATATCAAGCGCAATGCCCCGTACGCTATTTGTTTTCTCTGAACCGAACAGCATAGGCTGCCCGTTCTCTAGCCATAATTGCCTGTCCTCTGCGCCCTTTGG
>JAYWFI010000070.1:0-7238 GCA_043778865.1 Sphingomonadales bacterium | reverse complement strand
GCGGATCAGGGCATGGGCCCGGGCACTGGCAATTGGGGCATGTATGAGGCAGAGGATGAAGCCGCCGGTGCCGCGTTAATCGCAGCAGCAGAGCAATGGTTGCGCGCCAAAGGCATGACCCGCTCTATGGGGCCGATCAGCCTTGCGATGTGGGATGAGCCGGGGTTGCTGGTGCAGGGCCATGATCATCCGCCGACGGTAATGATGGGGCATAACAGCCCAGCATATCAAAACTGGATTACCGCCCAAGGATATGCGCAAGTCAAAGATCTATACACATACGACATCAACATAATCGAGGATTTTCCGCCATTGGTGCGGCGTATCGTACAATCTGGTGAACGTAACAGCCGAATCACAATCCGCCGCGTAGACAAAAGCCGCTTTAATGCCGAAGCCGCGCTGATACTCGGCATATTGAACGATGCGTGGTCGGACAATTGGGGATTTGTGCCCTTTACCGATGCCGAGATTGCGTATGGCGGCAAAAAACTTAAGCCTGTGGTTTACGAAGATTTGATCCGCATCGCAGAGGTAGACGGAGAGCCTGTCGCATTTATGATGACGCTGCCCGATGTGAACGAGCAAATCATCAAATATGGCGGTTCATTGTTGCCGTTTAATTGGGCCCGATTGCTGTGGTGGCTGCGTGCGCCAAAAGTGCGAACAATGCGCGTGCCGTTGATGGGCGTAGTGAAGAAGATGCAATCTACGCGGCTGGCCAGCCAATTGGCGTTCATGCTTGTCGATTTTATTCGCCGCGATGCTCTGGTAAAATTTGGCGCCTCGCGCGGTGAGTTCGGATGGGTATTGGAAGACAACGGCCCGATGCGTTCTGTGGGTGAAGCGATTAACGGCAAGGTCAACAAGGTTTATAGAATTTACGTCAAAGCATTATAAAGACGCGAGTATTACCTTCTGTATCATCCAAAAACATTGGTCTGTAATTCAGCAACAAAGGCGCTGGCTTGTTCCCGGTCAACTCCCGTAACATCGCAGATATGGGCAATGGCTTGACGCGGCTGTCCCTGCAGAAGGAACGCTTTTACTTCGTTTAGCAACAAAGTAGCCGCGATATTCTCTGCATCCTGCGCGCCATCGGCGGCTGGAGTTTTGTCGTTAAAAGAATAATTAATCGCGCTCATAATCTATGCCCCTTGTTGCTATTATGTTGTGATAATCCCAATTTATTACGAAATAGCAAACAGCCAAGCCGGTGGCGTAAATAGAGCAAACATATCGTGCATGTGAATTTTTTGAAACCGCACTACACCACAAATTACAATAATCATTGGAGACGTAATTGTGGACAATTTGGCGAAAAAGATTAGGGTATAAGCTATCGAAATAATGGGAATATACAATGGCAGACAATTACCTGAAAGCACTGGAATCGGAACGCAAAAGCCTTTGGGCATCGTGCCGGTTGAAAGGTTTGCCAAAAGAAAGCACTGAGCGGCTGAGGATAGTAGCGATTGACGAAGCGATAATGGCACATAAAGCCAAGGGTGCGGCAAAGAGTGCGGCCAAGCAAGTAGCCAAGGGTTAATAACCGCCTGCGCCCTAGACATAATAACCCATGCGCTCTATCGGGCCAACATGACTATTCAGCCCTCAAGCTCCATCCTTATCATCGATTTTGGCAGCCAAGTGACGCAGCTGATTGCACGCCGCGTACGCGAGGCGGGCGTATATTCCGAGATTGCGCCTTATAATAACGCGCAGGCCGCATTTGACCGGATGCAGCCTAAGGGCATTATATTATCGGGCGGTCCGGCGTCTGTCACCGATGCAGACAGCCCGCGCGCACCGCAGGCGATCATCGACAGTGGCCTGCCCATCCTTGCCATTTGCTACGGTCAGCAAACTTTGTGTACGCAATTGGGCGGCACAGTAGAGGGCGGGCATGCTGCCGAATTTGGCCGCGCCGATGTTGAGATATTGAAATCCAGCCCGTTGTTTGACGGATTTTGGGACGTAGGCGGCAGCTATCCGGTGTGGATGAGCCACGGCGACCGCGTAACACGCGCGCCCGAAGGATTCGAAGTTATCGGCACATCACCCAACGCGCCGTTTGCGATCTGCGTTAATGAAGTGCGGCGGTATTACACCACAATGTTTCATCCTGAGGTCGTCCATACTCCGGATGGGGCCAAGCTGATATCGAACTTCGTCCACAAAATCTGCGGGCTGGCAGGTGATTGGACGATGGCCGAATTTCGCACCACTAAGATTGCGGAAATCCGGGCGCAGGTTGGCCAAGGAACAAATGGCGGCCGCGTGATCTGCGGATTATCGGGCGGCGTAGATTCTTCCGTGGCGGCGATCCTGATCCATGAAGCCATTGGCGACCAGCTTACGTGTGTGTTTGTCGACCACGGCCTGCTGCGCATGAATGAGCGCACACAAGTAGAAGACCTGTTCCGCGAGCATTACAAAATTCCGCTGGTGGTGGTGGATGCCGAAGCGCGCTTTATGGCGGGGCTGGCGGGGCTGACCGATCCCGAGAAAAAGCGCAAATTTATCGGCGGCGAGTTCATCAATGTATTTGAAGAGGAAGCCGCAAAGATCGGCGGCGCAGACTATTTAGCGCAAGGCACGCTCTATCCCGATGTCATCGAAAGCGTGTCATTCACAGGCGGGCCGTCTGTAACGATCAAAAGCCACCATAATGTCGGCGGCCTGCCCGCGCGGATGAACATGCAATTGGTTGAGCCGTTGCGCGAATTGTTCAAAGACGAAGTGCGCGTGCTGGGCCGCGAGCTTGGCCTTGACCCTGCGTTTGTGGGCCGCCATCCGTTTCCCGGCCCCGGCCTAGCCATACGTATGCCAGGCGAAGTGACCAAAGAACGCTGCGACATATTGCGCGCCGCCGATGCGGTCTATCTCGACGAAATCCGTAGCGCTGGATTATACGACGACATCTGGCAAGCGTTCGCCGTATTGCTGCCCGTCCGCACCGTCGGCGTTATGGGCGATGCGCGCACATACGATTATGTATGCGCGCTCAGGGCGGTGACTAGCACCGACGGCATGACCGCCGATATCTATCCGTTCGAAAGCGCATTCCTAAGCCGGGTGAGCACGCGGATCATCAACGAGGTTAAGGGGATTAACCGAGTGGTGTATGATTATACCAGCAAACCGCCAGGGACGATTGAATGGGAGTGATTATGACGGAATATAATTTCAAAGAGCACACACATCGTTTTGCCGCCTGGGCAGCTGCGAGAGCTGCATCGACTAGCACGTTTCGTTTTTCGGTCGCCGACGGAAAGAAGTGGTTAGAAGCTTCTTGCAGCTTGAGAATGTGTGCTGGTGAGCCGGAAAAGCTGCCTATTCCCGAGCAATTCGACGCAACACACAAAGTCTGGCGCGAGGAGATAATGGAGGCAGCTGGTAACCCAAAAAATTTATATGACGGCATTGCAGCCAAACTCATCAATATTTATTTGAAGGCGGCGGTCAGTTGTCCGCAATCGGCGAACCTGCCTAAAGCGAAGGCTGTTCACCCACCTATTGACCGGCTACTTTTGAGCGAATTGTGCAAGGCGCGTCCAGATATATGGCGTGGACAAAACCTGACATGGTCGAGGTTCAACCCCGAACAATATGAAGATGTAATCAAAAATGTTCGACGGACTTTGGGGGACGGAGAGCCACTATGGAAAATTGAAGAATATTGGAAAGGTAACCAGTAGATATCGAGAAGCTGACGCTGTCTCACTCCCCAAACAAATCCGAATGCGTTCCTGTCATGGCTATAGCAATTCGCGTTTAACCTGCATCACTCGTCATTGCGAGCGAAGCGCGGCAATCCAGAGTTTGTTTGCGCAACTCTGGATTGCTTCGTCGCTTCGCTTCTCGCAATGACGATTCATATTTATACATTTTATTCGGGCCTTAAGCTTGCCCGTATCTTTGTCATGCTTTTCGGCTCGCCTGACATCCTTCTTGAACGCCGTTGACCGAATTACATCGCGCAACAATCAGATATCCAAATCGCCGAATAGCGCATCGGCCGATTTGAAACGCTTGCCCTTGCTAGTCTCCAGCTCTTGTTTGGCGTTCAAGCTTTCTGCGTTGGGAACCTTCACTTCAAAAGGGAGTTTCTGCTCATCTGCAACGCGGCGAAGAATCATTCGAATGGCGTCGGACACAGATAAGCCCATTGCCGCAAGCGCCTTGGTGGCGGCGGCTTTAGTGTCACTGTCAATGCGCGCACGTACTGTATCAGTTATAATCATAGGCTACATCGCAGCTACACAATGCCAATAAGTCAAGGCTAGCCGCTTGACCAACCCCCTTGACCAAACTAATCTCTTTCATATTATGACTATTCACGTAAACATTGGTGAAGCTAAGGCGCGCCTATCGGAATTGCTTAATGCAATGAAGCGCGGTGAGCGTGTCGTGATTATGCGTGCTGGGGAGCCAGAGGCAGAGATTGTGCCTGCGTATGACTCCAAGACGGCTTCTCGAGAAGAACGTGCCCGTAAACGTAAATCTGCCTTTGGCATGTACCGTGATGCGTTTAAAGGTGCAGACCTTAGCCTTAAGTCGTTAAAAGCAGAGCGAGGCAATCCAGACGAACGATTTGAGCGGAAATTTGGCGCTCCTTCTTGATACTCATATTCTGGTTTGGATCGCAAACGGGGATAAGCGGCTTACTCCCGCAGCGTTTGATGCCATAATGGAGCCTGAAAATCTTCTGTATTTAAGCGCGGTTAATGCTTGGGAATATGCCGACCTTGAACAACGTGGCCGGTTTGAAGGCTCAGGGCCGCTCGAGCCGTTATTGGAAACCGTGGATATCAAAACACTTGATTTACCCGCTTCGATTTGGACAGTCACCGCGGCGCTGCCCAACATCCACCGCGACCCGATTGATCGCATGATGATCGCGCACGCCATATCTTTAGACATCATTCTAGTTTCAGCGGATAAAAACGTTCGTAAGTACCCCGTCAAAACGCTTTGGTGAAATAACCTCATGCCGACCATCCTTACCCACGCGGTGATCCCAATTGCCGCGGGCTTTGCGCTGAGCCCGGCGCGGATCACTAGGCGCGTTGTTATCGCTGGAATAGCGCTTGCCATGTTGCCGGACGCGGACGTTGCCGAGTTTAAGCTTGGTATCGAATACGCCGATCAATTTGGTCACCGCGGCGCGAGCCATGCCATATTGGTTGCGGCTGCCACCGCTGCGTTTATCACCGCGATCATGCGTCCTGCCAGAACAAAACTTGTCTTCGCTTTCCTGTTCATAAGCATGGCGTCGCACGGCGTGCTGGATGCGTTTACAAACGGCGGGCTCGGCCCAGCGCTTCTGTGGCCTATAAGCGATGTGCGTTACTTTGCGCCCTTTACCCCGGTGCGCGTATCACCGATCGGCATGGGTTTTTTCAGCATGCGGGGCGCGGGCGTTATGTTATCGGAAATGCGGTGGATATGGTTGCCCGCCGCGGTCCTTGCGATTATGCTGCGATTAACGATATCAAAAACGAAGGTTAATTTATGACCATAACCCTATACGGCATCCCCAATTGCGATACTGTGAAAAAAGCTCGTGTTTGGTTATCGGATCATGGCGTAGAATACACTTTCCACGATTATAAAAAGGCAGGGATTGATGCCGCGACGTTGCAAGGATGGTGCGCGCAGACAGGGTGGGAAGTGTTGCTGAATAAAGCAGGCACTACGTTCAAGAAACTGGCCGATGGCGATAAAGCCGGCATTGATGAGGGCAAGGCAATCGCGTTGATGATGGCCAATCCGTCGATTATAAAACGGCCAGTAGTTGAAGGCGGCGCATCGCTAGTGGTGGGGTTCAAGCCCGAAATTTATGAAAAGGCATTTGCATGACACGCACACTGATATCATCAGGATCGCCATTTGAAAAAACCGTGGGACATAGCCGCGCCGTGGTGCAGACATCGGTTCAAGGGGACTGGTGCTTTGTTGCCGGGACCACGGGATATGATGTGCAAACGCGCGAAATGCCGGATGATGTTTGCGCGCAGGTTGCCAATGCCTTGGCCGCGGTGCAGGCCGCGATGCGTGAGGGCGGGTTTGCACTGTCAGATGCGGTGCGCGTAACATATTATATCACTGATATCGCATACTGGGATATTATCGGACCTGTATTGGGCAGCTATTTCGGGGATATACGTCCGGCGGCTACATGCATAGTATGCGGCCTGGTAAAACCTGAAATGAAGTTTGAGGTTGAGATAACAGCATTGCGAGATAGCTGATCCGATCATCGATATGTCATGTTCGTCACTTAATCACAACATATGATACGCTGCTTCATTGCCTTTGGTCTATCGCTCTTTATTTCCAGCTGCTCTATGCCGAGCCAGATAAAGCCGGAGCGTGCCGTTATGACTCGTACTAACAAACCCATCATTATCGCACACCGCGGCCTATCGGGCGAGTATCCCGAACATACGATTGCCGGATACCGCGCCGCGATTGAGGCAGGCGCGGATTATATTGAACCTGACTTGGTGCTGACCAAAGACGGCGTGCTGGTGGCGCGGCATGAGAACGAAATTTCGGAGACTACCGATGTGGCCGCGCATCCCGAATTTGCCGGGCGCAAGGCCACTAAAATAATTGATGGCGCGCAGGTTACCGGCTGGTTCACCGAAGATTTCACGCTTGCAGAACTCAAAACTCTGCGCGCGAAAGAACGCTTGCCTATGCTGCGCGGTACGCAGCGTGATGGCCAGTATGATGTGCCCACATTTGAAGAGATACTGGCGCTGCTGGCAGACGTAAATGAAGGCCGCAATACCCCTGTCGGTGTGTACCCCGAGACCAAGCATCCGGGTTATTTTACTCAAATCGGCCTGCCGCATGAAGCAGCGTTGCTAAGAACACTCGCGCAATATGGGATGGATAAGGCGGGCAGCCTTGTCTTTATCCAAAGTTTTGAGGTCGGTAATTTGCAGGCGCTGCGAGCAAAAACCAAACTGCCCCTGATCCAGTTGATGGATGATAAAGGCGGGCCTGCCGACCGACCCGATCTGGCTTATGCAGATATGGCATCCGCAAAAGGGTTGAAGGACGTGGCCAAATACGCAAACGGCATCGGCCCCAACAAATCGATGGTTATTCCGCGCACTATGCTGGGAAATTTGGGCGCGCCAACCACATTGGTGCACAACGCCCATGCCGCTGGCTTAAAGGTTCATCCGTGGACATTCCGGCGCGAGAATTTCTTCCTGCCG
>JAYWFI010000069.1:0-16065 GCA_043778865.1 Sphingomonadales bacterium | reverse complement strand
GATCAAGCCAATAATGAATTGATCGTTTCAATTAACCAGGTCCGCAACAGCACACAGGAAGCAGCAGGGGAAAGCCGCAAATTACTGGAAACCGGGATGTCCGATATTGCAGAGAGGCTTTCGGAACAAAGCCGCATAGCCCTAACCAATGCTATCGATGGCCAAGTTACCGCCTTAAACGATGTTGTGCAGCAATCGTTTGAACGGAACATTACACTGTCCGATGCCGCGACACAAAAAATCGCAGCGCAGTTGTTTGAGATAGACACAATGACAGCCAATCTGGAAACGCGATTGAATAATGCACGTGATGGATTTGGCGGGATTAATGAAGATAGCTTTGCACGGCAAATGGTAACGCTCACTGAATCGTTAAACTCCACCGCGATTGATGTGGCAAAAATATTGTCGAATGATGTCACAGATACATCATGGGCCGCTTATCTTAAGGGTGACCGCGGTGTGTTTACGCGCCGTGCCGTTCGCTTGTTAGATACCAGTGAAGCAAAAATAATCGTAGCGCATTATGGTGAGGAACCAGAGTTTCGTGCGCATGTGAACCGGTACATCCACGATTTTGAAGCCATGATGCGCGTTTTGTTGAGCACGCGTGACGGCAATGCTGTTGGCGTAACTTTGCTGTCATCGGATGTTGGCAAGCTCTATGTTGCATTGGCACAAGCAATTGAACGATTACGCAATTAGAATTGATGCTGCGAAATTTACTGCGTTAATATGCCGCCCAAGCTATGACGATCAACCCAGCCATAGGTATAGTTTGCATAATATATCCCAAATAATAACATCGATAGCGCGGTAGTCCTTAGCAAAATTGACTTAGGATTAAAGTTCGCAGGCGCACCGCGATCTTGCCCGGGTAAAATTTCCACGGCAAGCTCATCATGGCTTTTAACACCAAACGGCAGCACAACAAACGCAGTCAGTACCCAAAATAGTGCATATATCGCAATTATAGAAATCCAGGTCATGCTGTCTCCAATATAATCACATCAACGATTGGCTTTTTGCCCGTCCACGCGGTTGCAACGCGGCGCACAGACAGCCGTACAACCTCACGTAGCTTATCAAAATCACCTTTATTATCGCGCACAGCCTTAATCGCGGCATCGGCTGCTTCATCTAAGAAGTCTTCGATATCAGCTTCAATCGGAACGCCGTGCAGCCGGATTTGCGGTTCACCCAGCAAGCTATCGTCACCATCCAGCGCAATCGCGACGCTGATTAGGCCATACCAAGATAACCTGCGCCGCTCGTTGATGGTTGCGCCATCTGCCGCAATAATAGTATCACCATCCAATATTAACCGGCCAGTGCGCTCTTTGCCAATCATCTGCGGACCGCCGGGTGCAAGCCGGATGACGTCACCGTTTGATTGCACAATAGTTTTGGGTATTCCATGCGCCTTACCAAAGCGAGCTTGCTCTGCCATGTGCCGCCGCTCGCCATGTACCGGAACAAGAATCTCGGGCCGAACCCAATCATATAATGCAGCAAGTTCAGGCTGTCCGGGGTGTCCCGATACATGCACATGCGCCTGCTTTTCAGTGACGGTCAGGATATTTTGACGGGCCAGTTTGTTCATTATAATGCCAATAGCAATCTCGTTGCCTGGGATCTGTTTGGAGGAGAAAATAACAGTATCACCTGCCTCTAACTTAACAGGGTGATTGCCCTCTGCGATGCGGGCAAGTGCGGCCTTTGCCTCGCCCTGCCCGCCCGTTGCGACAACCATCACATCGCTGCGTTTCAAAGCATCAACGCTGTTCATATCGACGGTTTTCGGCATATCTTTTAAGTAACCATTGGCCATTGCCGCATCCATGATCCGGTGCAATGATCGCCCGGCAAAGCACAACGTGCGCCCGCTTTCGCGCGCAACTTCGCCCAATGTCTGCAAGCGCGCAGCATTCGAGGCAAATGTCGTAACCAGCACCCTGCCCTTTGCGGCTTTCACTGATTTGAGCAAATCTGCTTTTACGCTGCCTTCACTTCCGCTGCCGTCTGAATTGAATACGTTGGTTGAATCGCACACCATAGCGAGAATACCTTCATCGCAGACCTTGCGCACGGCATCTTCGGTGGACGGCGTACCAAGCACAGGCGCATCATCAAGTTTCCAATCGCCTGTATGAAATATGCGGCCATACGGCGTATCGATCACCACAGCGCTCATTTCCAAGATTGAGTGTGCGAGCGGCATCAAACGGAAGCCGAATGGCCCCATCGAAAAATTACCGCCCATCGGAATAATGTTTAGCTCGACCTCGTCTGTCAGTCCCTCTTCTGCAAGCTTTCCGGCAATCAATGTTGCGGTGAACGGTGTGGCGTATAACGGCACACCCAAATCAGCGGCAAGATAGGGTATTGCGCCAATATGATCCTCGTGACCGTGGGTTAGGACGATACCCAAAAGATCCTTTTTACGTGCCTCAATAAATTCCAAGTCAGGCAATACCAAATCAACGCCTGGATATTCGTTGTTGGCAAAAGTTAAGCCTAGGTCAACCATCACCCATTTGCCATCACATCCATATAGGTTGACATTCATGCCAATTTCGTCGGACCCGCCAAGTGCGAGGAATAGGAGTTCTTTACCGGGGGTTGTCATTATGTTTTGTCTCTGTTCTCATATAAAATCGCAAGTCCGCGAAGGGTAAGGTCCGGGTCAATCCGGTCAAATAAATGTGTATGCTGCTGAAACAATACGGCTAGTCCGCCTGTTGCGATCACCTTTACAGGACCGCCTATTTCAGATTTCATGCGTAGTATAAGCCCTTCTATCATCGCAACATAGCCCCAATATATGCCGATAAGCATTTGGTGTTCCGTGGTACGTCCGATTACGCTGTCATTATCAGGAGCTTCTACAGCAATGCGAGGTAATTTTGCAGTTGCATTCACAAGTGCGTCAAGTGACAAATTTATGCCTGGCGCAATAATACCGCCAAGATAGGATCCATCGGCACCAATATGATCAAACGTTGTTGCCGTGCCAAAGCTGATAACAATTTTGTCTCCGCGCATCAATGCCTGCGCCGAAATCGCATTTACTGCGCGGTCCGCACCCACCGAATGCGGCTCTTCAACTTTTAGGGCTATGCCAAATTCAACAGGGGCTTTGCCTGCGATCATTGCCTCTACGCCAAAGTATTTACTGGCCAATTGACGTATATTATGAAGCGCACGAGGAACAACGGTGGAGCATATGACGTCTGTAACTTCGCTGCGTGTGTATCCCTCGATCGCCAATAGTTGCAGCAACCACACAGCATATTCATCGGCCGTTTTGCGCGCATCTGTTGCAATCCGCCAACGCGCCTTAATCTCGCTGCCATCAATCAGCGCAAATTTGACATTGGTGTTTCCTGCCTCAATCGCCAGCAGCATCATCTAAAACCCCTATTACACCAAAAAAACATCGGCTGCATGAATGACACGAATAGAGCCATCTGCCAAGCGTAGCATAAGCGCGCCGTCGTTATTCAATCCGTCAAATAGGCCTTCGATTATTTCGCCATCTGGTAATTGTCCCTTTAACATTGTCCCTATTGCATGTGCGCGGCTTAGCCAATCAGCCTGTATCGCGCCATGGCCATGCATCCGCCATGTGGATAGTGCTTGCACCAATTCCTGCGCCAAAATTTCCACCAACACTTGAGGTGCAGGCGCAGCGATGCCCAGTGCAGATATGCTTGTAACTGGCCGGTCAAGCCCTTGTGGATAATGGCGTAAGTTAATGCCAACACCCAAAACAACGGCGTCATTCACGCGCTCTAACAACATTCCGCATAGCTTGGCACCTTTGTTGGACAAGATATCATTAGGCCATTTGATCTGAAACAAATCAAACGGTGATAGCTTAGCCAACGTACGGTGCACCGCCACAGCGGCAACAAAGGCAAGCGTTGGCGCAGGCGGATCATCGGGCCGTAACCTGATTATCGTACTTGCATACAAATTACCTAGTGGGCTGATCCATTCGCGGCCCATTCGTCCGCGTCCGCCATCTTGCGTATCTGCCCTAAGCCACAATCCTTCGGGGGCACCGGCGGCGGCGCGTATAAGCAAGTCGGCATTGGTTGATCCTGTCAACGATACTTGCTCAAATATCAAAGTCAGAGCAGCGCCTGCGCCGCTTTCATGGTGATCAGAGTGAGAACCGGTATAGCAAAATACCCAAGCGGCGAAACCGCAAGTGCAAGAACACCGCCCGTTACCGCCAACGTCCGGTCACTATCTGCTACTATCAAATCCGTAGAATCGTCAAAATACATAAGCTTTACGATGCGGATATAATAATATGCTCCGATTACAGACGCTGCGATACCAATGACGGCAAGCGGCAATAAACCAGCAGCAACCGCAGCATTGAATACAGCAAGCTTGCCCCAAAATCCAAACATAGGCGGAATCCCGGCAAGAGAAAACATAAACACTGCTAACGCCGCCGCTAATCCAGGGCGTGTTTTCGACAAACCAGCAAGATCACTCACTTTTTCGAGCAATACGCCGTTGCGGTCATGCAGCTGCATTATGCAGATAAAGCTGCCCAGTGTCATCGCAACGTAGATTGCCAAATAAGTCAAAGTCGCGGCAACGCCTTGCTGTGTTCCTGCGGCCAATCCGATCAGGACAAAACCAATATTGTTAATCGAGCTATACGCCAGCAACCGCTTCAAATTTTGCTGTCCGATTGCACCCAGCGCGCCAATCATAATCGACATCAAAGCTATAACGATAATGATTTGCTGCCATGCAAAAATCTGATTCCCGAACGCCGTTATTACTACGCGAACCAGCAACGCACTTGCCGCAACTTTTGGCGCGCTGGCAAAAAATGCCGTAACAGGTGTGGGCGCGCCTTCATACACATCGGGTGTCCACATATGGAAAGGCGCCGCACTGATCTTAAACGCAAGGCCAGCAAGCATAAACACTACGCCAAACAAAGTACCCATGCCAATTTGGTCCGTCATCGCATGGGCAATTGCCTCAAAATCTGTTGATCCTGTAAATCCATAAATGAGAGACATACCGTACAGTAATATGCCGCTAGCAAGCGCGCCCAGCACAAAATATTTTAAGCCGGCCTCTGCCGAACGATCATCACTGCGCACAAAGCTAGCCAAAACATAGGCTGCCAAACTATTGAGTTCTAACCCGATATACAGCGTTATTAGATCGGTAGCAGAAACCATCAAGCCCATGCCAACAACGGCATATATAATTAAAATGGGAAATTCGGCTCGCATTGCTCCTGCTTTTTCAAGATAGCGCGGCGCAATTATCAACGACACGGATGCTGCAGTATAAATCAGTAACTTGGCAAAGTTACCGAACGCATCCATCTTGTATAGTCCGGAAAATACAGCCGCACCTTTACTGAAAGCTGGGTCAAACATAAACGTTAGAACATATGCGCCCGATGCAAACAACGCCGCGACCGACAATATGCTTAACAACCGGCCAGCATCTTTACGCCATGCCGCAATCAGCAAGAATACTAAACCTGCAAAGCTCAAGATCAGCTCTGGCATGGCGATATAAAGAGAAGCGCTCATATCCATTAGTGGCTTGCCTCTGCGGTTTTTGCAGTTGTTTTTGCAGTCTGTTTTTGTACGGCGGACTTAATCTGTTCTGCCTTAACGCGGTATTGTGACGTTGTTTTATCATGAAGCTTAACCGCAGCATCACCCCTTGGTTTGGCCGCATCAACGCGTGCAACAATCGTCGCCACATCGCGGCGGATCGGCGCTAAAAAGCTATCTGGATATACGCCCATCCATAAAACTACTATGGCAATGGGAACGAGCAGCCATGTCTCGCGCCCTGATAAATCCGGCATCGCGGCGGCATCCGCATTCACTTGCGGTCCGAATATAACCCGGCGATACAGATACAGCATATATGCCGCGCCCAATATAATGCCGGTGGTCACTATCAATGTTGCCCATGTCGAAACTTTGTAAACACCGGCAAGTGATAAGAACTCTCCCACAAAACCGCTAGTTCCCGGCAAACCGACACTGGCCATTGTGAACAGCATAAACAGCAGGGCGTAACGCGGCATATTAATCGCAAGCCCGCCGTAACGATCTATTTCGCGTGTGTGCAACCGGTCATAAATCACGCCAACACACAAGAATAATGCGCCCGAAACGAGCCCATGGCTAAGCATGATAATGATCGAGCCTTCGATGCCTTGCTGGTTAAATGCAAACAATCCCGTCGTCACCACTGCCATGTGCGCGACAGAGGAATATGCAATCAGCTTCTTCATATCTTGCTGTACCAATGCAATCAGCGACGTATACACCACTGCCACCATCGACAGCCCAAGCATCAGCCAAACAAAATGCGCGCTCGCATCCGGAAACATCGGCAGTGAAAAGCGCAAGAAGCCATACCCGCCCATTTTGAGCAGAACGCCCGCCAATATCACAGACCCGGCAGTCGGCGCCTGAACATGGGCATCGGGTAACCAAGTATGCACAGGCCACATCGGCATCTTCACCGCAAAGCTAGCAAAGAATGCAAGCCACAACCAAGTCTGCGCCTTTACCGGGAAATTATAATTCAGTAACTCTGGTATATCAGATGTTCCTGCGTGTTGTATCATCCACAACATCGCAATCAGCATCAATACCGATCCAAGCAACGTATAAAGAAAAAACTTATAGCTGGCGTAAATCCGGTTCGTTCCGCCCCATATCCCAATGATCAGGTACATTGGTATTAAGCCTGCTTCAAAAAAAACATAGAACAATATCAAATCTTGTGCCGCAAATACGCCGATCATCAGCGCTTCCATCAACAGAAATGCAGCCATATATTCGCCGACGCGCGAGGTGATCGTATTCCAGCTAGCGCCAATACAAATCGGCATCAAAAACACCGACAGCATAATCAGCAACATCGAAATACCGTCTATGCCAAGCTTCCAGACGATCGGACCAAATGGCGAAGCGTAATCTGTAAATTGCCATTGTAGCCCTGTTGGATCAAAATTAATCCACAGAAAAATGCCAAGCAACAGTTCCAGCAATGTTACCGACAAAGCGATAACGCGCGCTATTTCAGCGCGGGCGAACAGGCACAATATTGCAGCCGCAATTGGGAGCAAGATCATAACAGAAAGGATTGGAAAGCCGCCCATATTCACCGCGCCTGCACCATAAGCCAACTAATCGCGCCAACAAGCCCAAGCAGCATGACCAAAGCGTATGTGTACAGATACCCAGACTGCATCCGCACCGCAAGCCGGCTTGTCGCAGCAACGATTGCAGCAGAACCGTTGGGACCAAACCTATCAATTATACCAACATCACCGCTCTTCCAAAACAAATTGCCAAACCAAAATGCCGGGCGGATGAATAGGAAATCATAAATCTCATCAAAATACCATTTGTTGAGGAAAAAATTATACAGCGGGCGAAAAGTTGCGGCCAAACGCTGCGGCGCGTCTGTGGATCTTTGATACATCAGGTATGCGGTGATTAACCCCGTCAGCATTGCCGCTGTTGACGATAGCTTTACCCACATTGGAACGACATGCATCGCGTGCATCAAATGCGAATTAAACGCCAATGTGCTGTTTGCCCAAAATGCTTTGCCCTGCTCTGCTTCCAAGAAACCTTCGTGGAATACAAAACCAGCAAACACCGCGCCTACTGCAAGCAGCGCTAACGGAATAAGCATAGAGGCCGGGCTTTCATGCGGATGATACCCCGCCGTGCCGTCTGCAGAGTTGTGACGGTGATTATCATGCCCGCTATGCCCATCTTGCCCATCATGAACAGCGTGCTGAATATGCGCGCTTTGATCCCAGCGCGCTTTGCCAAAAAATGTCAGGAACATCAAACGCCAGCTATAAAAACTTGTCAGCAATGCCGCCAATACGCCAATCCCGAATGCATATTCATGATACGGCGAACCACTCGCAAACGCTGCTTCGATAATTGCATCCTTTGAATAAAAACCAGCAAATCCGGCAACTCCAACAATGCCAACGCCCGTAATTGCAAGCGTCCCTGCCATCATTGCCCAAAATGTAAACGGTATATGTTTACGCAAGGCTCCATAATACCGCATGTCCTGCTCATGATGCATTGCATGGATCACACTGCCCGCGCCTAGGAACAACAGCGCCTTAAAAAATGCATGCGTGAACAAATGGAACATTGCGGCATTATACGCGCCCACCCCTGCGGCAAAAAACATATAACCCAATTGCGAACAGGTTGAATACGCGATTACGCGTTTTATATCGGTTTGAACAAGACCCACCGTGGCGGCAAATATCGCCGTGGTCGCCCCCACAATTGTAATGACATTCAGCGCAAACTGGCTGGTTTCAAACAAGGGCGACAGTCGGCAAACCATGAACACGCCCGCCGTAACCATCGTTGCCGCATGAATAAGCGCGGAAACAGGCGTGGGCCCCTCCATCGCATCGGGCAGCCACGTGTGCAGCCCCAATTGCGCCGATTTTCCCATCGCACCAATAAACAGCAATATACAAAGCACCGACATGGTATCAACGCGGGTTCCCAAGAACCCAATGCTTGAGCCGACATAACTGGGCGCAGCGGCGATAATCTGAGGTATGCTAACCGTACCAAACACCAAATATACGCCAAATATCCCTAGCATAAAGCCAAGGTCACCCACACGGTTGACCACAAACGCTTTAATCGCAGCAGCATTGGCGCTGGGTTTTTTATACCAAAATCCGATTAGCAAATAAGACGCAAGGCCAACACCCTCCCAGCCAAAGAACATCTGTACGAGATTGTTGGCGGTAACCAGCATCAACATCGCAAAAGTAAACAGCGACAAATACGCAAAGAACCGAGGCTGATCCGGATCCTCCTCCATATAGCCCCAGCTATATAAATGCACGAGCGCTGAAACAGATGTGATGACAACAAGCATAATCGCGGTCAACGCATCAACGCGTAATTCCCAATCAAATTTTAGCGACCCTGAATGCACCCACTGCAACACTGGTTCAACATAGGCCACCTCGCTACCGTTTAGGAAAGCAATGAATATCGGCCAGCTAAGCACACAAGACGTAAAGAGCCCAGCGGTCGTGATTATCTTTGAAGCAAACTTGCCAATAACATCTTGGCCAAGTCCAGCAACAATCGCTGCCAATAAAGGCAGGAACACAATAATATGTATTGAGGTCAATGCCCTTTAACCCTTCATCCGGTTAACATCATCGACTGCAATTGTGCCGCGTCCGCGAAAATATATGACTAAGATCGCAAGACCAATCGCGGCCTCACCTGCTGCAACCGTTAGCACGAACATCGCAAAAATCTGTCCGGTTAAATCTCCCAGAAACGCACTGAACGCGACAAGATTGATATTTACCGCCAGCAGTATCAGCTCAATCGCCATAAGAATTATAATAATATTCCGGCGATTTAGGAAAATACCCAGCACGCCCATGACAAACAGTATCGCACTAACCACCAGATAATGTTCGATACCAATCACAACTCAATCCCCTGCCCAACCGGCTGTTTCACGTTGCGCACGGCGTCTTGCGGACGGCGTTGGTTTTGGCGGCTGATGCTTTGACCGCGTGTGCCGCTGCTTGGACGGTGTGTTAGCACGATTGCGCCAATCATTGCGACAAGCAGGATCAAGCCCGCACTCTCAAACAAAAATATATATTTGGTGTACAGCAATCCGCCGATTGCCTGAATATTTGGCATAGTATCCACCATCATCGCCGCGCCTGCCTCCGGCGTACCTAGCTTGACGGCACCTGCACGGTAAGAGCCAATACCGAGTACAAGTTCGCACACCAATATAATCGAAAGCAATATGCCCAGCGGTAGGTTCTTGGCAAAACCCGCACGCAATTCAGCAAAGTCAATGTCGAGCATCATCACCACAAACAGAAACAACACCGCCACCGCGCCAACATAAACAATAACCAGCAACATCGCGATAAACTCTGCGCCAACCAGAACCATCAGGCCCGCCGCGTTAAAAAACGCTACAATCAACCACAATACGCTGTGCACAGGATTGCGCGCAAAGATGACCATTGCAGCCGACCCGATGACGAGACTAGCGAAGAGATAAAAAGAGACGACTTGAATCATTATGCCGCGCTATTAACGATAAGGTGCATCGGCGGCAAGGTTTGCGGCAATCGCACGCTCCCATTTATCGCCATTATCAAGCAGCTTGTTCTTATCATACAATAATTCTTCACGTGTTTCGGTGGCATATTCGAAATTCGGCCCCTCAACAATCGCATCGACCGGACACGCCTCTTGGCAGAAACCGCAGTATATGCATTTTGTCATGTCAATATCATAGCGGGTGGTCCGCCGCGATCCGTCATCGCGCGGTTCGGCCTCAATCGTGATCGCCTGCGCCGGACACACCGCCTCACACAGCTTACATGCAATACAGCGTTCCTCGCCGTTCGGATACCGCCGCAGTGCATGTTCCCCGCGAAAACGGGGCGACAACGGGTTCTTCTCAAACGGATAGTTAAGCGTCGCCTTAGGCTTGAAGAAATACTGCAAGGTCAACCAATGCGCCTTGACGAATTCCCAAAGCGTGAACGATTTAATGAGGTGAGTAATTGTGGTCATTTGGCTGCTCCCTCCAACTGTTCATCCCAAAAGCCATAAGCACCAAAACCGGACGGCATTTTGTCACATATCAAATCGATATTCCATTCTTTATGAAAAAAATGACCAGATAAATTATCATTTGCTATTGTGTACTCGAAACTTACTTCGTTATTATTTTTAGGACGCAAGATAAATTTGACATCCTTCTCGCCAACAGGAATTTTAGCTACACTATTTATTACACCACGATATTCTCTATCATCAAATTCTTTATGCTGAGTAATACTAGATACAAAAAACCTATTATCCTTAGAAGTAAATGCAATACTTATAATGTAAGTAACGCTCTTGTCTTGGGAGCGGTTCCAGCAAGAAAAATTTTCTAACGGCAGCATTAAGCTCATATTATGTTCTGCAATAGAATAAAATATAGGCTTTTCCATGCTAGCTGCCAAGAGTAACAAAAGACTAATCATCCCCAATGCCCCATCCACATCAAATATCCGCTCACCAAAAACACCCAAAAAAGCGATATCGGCAGGAACACCTTCCAGCCCAAACGCATCAGCTGGTCGTAACGGTACCGCGGTACAGTCGCCTTTACCCAGCTGAACAGGAAGAAAAACACTAATATCTTGCCAAACAGCCACACTATGCCCGGAATATCAAACCACGGGATCAAATCGATATTCAGCGGCGGCAAATACCCGCCCCAAAAGAGCACCGCGTTCAGTGTGCACATGAGCAGCACATTGGCATATTCGCCGAGCCAAAACAGCGCGAAACTCATGCTTGAATATTCGGTCTGATATCCGGCAACAAGCTCGCTTTCGGCTTCGGTCAAATCAAACGGTGCGCGCGCGGTTTCGGCGAGTGACGATATGAAGAATATTACCGCGATCGGGAACAATAACGGGTTCAAACCAAAGGCGTTGATAATGCCAAATATATGCCCCGTCTGCGCCTCTGTTATACCCACCAGATTGAATGTCTTTGCCCATAAAACCACGCTGATCAAAATGAAACCAATCGAGATTTCATAGCTGATCATTTGTGCTGCGGCGCGCATGGCGGAAAAGAACGGATATTTAGAATTGGACGCCCACCCCGATATCACTACGCCGTACACACCCAGCGAGCTGATCGCCAAGATATACAGCAACCCCACATTGATATTCGCCAGCACCGCGCCGGAATTAAACGGGATCACTGCCCATGCCATCAAAGCAACGGTAAAAGTAATGATCGGCGCGATCAGGAACAGGCCGCGATTGGAGGCAGACGGAATGATGGTCTCTTGCAAAAATACTTTCAGGCCATCCGCAAAACT
Source organism: Sphingomonadales bacterium (assembly GCA_043778865.1). Lineage (GTDB taxonomy): Bacteria > Pseudomonadota > Alphaproteobacteria > Sphingomonadales > Sphingomonadaceae > Sphingorhabdus_B. The sequence goes on along the minus strand of JAYWFI010000069.1, from coordinate 4,107 downwards.
TTGCAGCAAACCGAACGGGCCAACGACGTTAGGACCACGCCGCAGCGCCATCGCCGCCCAGATTTTGCGGTCGGCATAGATGATCATGGCAACCGCCAGCATCAACGGCAGCGCAATAAGCAGGATAGCAAGGATGGTCGATAAGAACCACGCGCCCTCGTAAGACATACCCGCAGCTTGGAAGAATTTGGTCATACGGCATCTCTCACTTCGTCATGCTGAACTTGTTTCAGCACCCACCGTGCAGCATGAACTGCACTAGAACAGATAAATGGACCCTGAAACGCGTTCAGGATGACGGTGTGTATGAATGTGATCTTCACTCCGCCGCCTCTAGCATTTGCTCGCCATGCACTAGCTCGCGGCTGCATAGGTTCATTGTCTCGCTTGCACGGCATATTGCATTGGTCAGGTAGAAATCTTTGATCGGATATGCGATCATAGCAGGAGCACCTATCGCAACCTTTGGCAATTCCCAGCCATAATCCGCCATGCCCTCAAACCCAAGCGCGGGCACTGCAATCGTCATTTCGCGGCGCAAACCCGCCAATGTGTCAAACGGCAGCTTGTGGCCAAGCCGCTCTGACAACGCCCGGAATATCGCCCAATCCTCGCGTGCATCACCCGGCGCAAACACCGCTTTTGATGCACGCTGCACGCGGCCTTCAAGATTTACAAACGTACCATCTTTTTCGGTATAGGCGCTGCCCGGCAAAATCACATCCGCCGCCGCTGCGCCCTTATCGCCATGATGGCCGATGTACACTTTGAATGTTTTGGCAAACTGGGTGAAATCCACTTCATCCGCACCTAAGAAAAACGCCAGCTTTGGTTTCTTCGCCGCGATATCGGCAATCCCGCCTGCCATTGCATAACCCAGCATCAATCCGCCCATGCGCGCCGCCGCCATATGCAGCACGTTGAACCCATTCCAAGCCGTTTGTCCTGAGCTAGTCGAAGCATCATCCAAAGTGCGTACCAGATTGTATTTCTTCACCAGTGCCAGCGCCGCGCCATGTGCGCCCGCCGCAAGACCGCCGCCGCCAACAATAACCGCAGGACGCTTAGCCGCCTTTAATGCATCCACTGTACCTTTAGGAAGCTTGCCTATGATACCGGTGTCGTTGCCAAGCCATTCCGTTTTATAAGACAGGTCAGTTTCCGGGCCAATCGCAAACACTTTCGCTCCGCCGCGCCGCACTGCTTTTTGGATGCGCGTGTTCACCAAAGGCGCTTCACGCCGCACGTCGGTTCCGATGAGCAGGATGACATCTGCTTCTTCGAGGCCCGCAATCGTTGTATTGAAATTCACGGCACTTAACGATGTTGTGTCATACGACATCCCGGTTTGCCGCCCCTCCAGCATCGATGAACCCATAGAAGCCAACAACGCCTTGGCCGCAAACATCGTTTCGCAATCGGCCAAATCGCCCGCAATCGCCGCTACCGATGCGCCTGCATTTACCGCAGCAATGGCGTCAAACGCTTCGGCCCAGCTTGCCTCGATAAGTTTGCCGTTTGCGCCGCGCACATAGGGTTTATCAAGGCGGCGATGGGTTAGTCCGTCCACGGCATGACGCGTTTTGTCACTCGCCCATTCTTCATTCACAGCATCGTTAATACGCGGAACCGCACGCAGCACGGCCCTGCCCCGGCTGTCGATCCGCACGTTGGTGCCCACCGCATCCATGACGTCAATCGACGGGGTTTTCTTCAACTCCCACGGCCGCGCTTCAAACGCATAGGGCTTGGATGTCAGCGCGCCAACAGGGCATAGGTCCACCACATTACCGGATAATTCAGACTGCACCGCATGTTCCAAATATGAGGTGATCTGCATATTTTCGCCGCGCCCAATCGCACCGATTTCCTCAATACCCGCAACTTCCTCGGCAAAGCGAACACAGCGAGTGCATTGGATACAACGCGTCATGACCGTCTTGACAATCGGCCCCATATATTTCTCGGTCACCGCACGCTTATTTTCTTCGTAACGCGATGCGCCGCGCCCGTAAGCCACAGATTGATCCTGCAAATCACACTCACCGCCCTGATCGCAAATCGGGCAATCAAGTGGGTGGTTTATGAGCAAAAATTCCATCACGCCCTCACGCGCTTTTTTCACCATCGCGCTGTCGGTGCGGATGATCTGACCTTCGGCGGCGGGCAGCGCGCACGATGCCTGAGGTTTGGGCGGCCCCGGCGCAACCTCAACCAAACACATCCGGCAATTACCCGCGATGGACAGCCGCTCATGATAGCAAAAGCGCGGGATTTCCTTACCCGCAAGCTCGCACGCTTGGAGCACAGTTGCGCCTTGTGGGACTTCGATTTCGGTTCCGTCTACGGTTACTTTAGGCATTAATGTTCCGTGTCCTTCAAACCCATTCGCGTTTCAATTCGGTCGACGCGGTCTTTAAGACGCGCGACATCTGCCTGTATTCCGTAAAGTGTACTCAATGTGCCACGAAAATGATCCTCTAAAGAAGCAATGCGAAGTGATTGTGAAGACAGCTCGTGCTTAATTTCGCGAATATCACTCTGAATTACTTTTAGAATTTCAAGCATTAAATCTGTACGATCTTCAGCCATTAATTTTCTCCTTCCAGCAAAACAGCTATATCAACTTTGGTTCGGTCTATGGTGACATTAGGCATTATCAGCGTCACCTTCAAAAAGCTTCCATCTTATGTCAGAAATCATCTGGATAACATATCCCGACACAAATGTTATTAGTGTTGCTATCCCTGAGTACCGCACTAGACCCAGCACAGTAATTTTAAGAAGTGTGCCTTGCTGCGTATCGCCGGGCGTCTGCACAAATTTATAAATTGCAAACGCAGTGCCAAAAGCAAAAAAGACGGATATTATAAAAAGAACAATCGCAATCTTCGACTTAGGAGGTTTACTCATTCCATCACACCCGCACAACTTCGTCATGCTGAACTTGTTTCACCTTCGGTGACTGACGTTCCAGCATACATTGTGCAGCACGAACTATACTAGAACAGATAAATGGACCCTGAAACGAGTTCAGGGTGACGGCAATATCTAGGGAAACTCTAAGCATTGGTGTTCTTTCTTCCATAACGAACGCCCATTGCAACGGATGCCGCAATATTTGGATTTGCAGGGTTTACGGTAAGCTGCAACCGCGCAGGGTTGATGACCAAATCCATATCCTCCATTGGTATCGCGCCAAGCAACGCCTGATCGCCCATCACGAGCGCACCAACTAGGCATTGCCTGTTTTGAAAACGTACTTTTACAGGGCCAACGTAAGGAACCAATACTCGTTCGCCACTGGCTATTGTCACCTCGCGGCGGTCCAATTCAGTTAGCTTTAGCTGATTGGCGACATGTTCCGGAATGCAAAGATGCAATGCGCCGCTATCCACCAGAGCATTCACTGTCATTGGCAGAAGGTCATCAATACGCGCATTAGTCAGTTCTATTTCAGTGAAAATCAGGCCCATAGCATTTCCTTACCCGCAAATTCGCAAGCTTGGAGCACAATCGCACCTTGTGGGGCTTCGATTTCGGTTCCGTCTACGGCTACTTTAGGCATTAGATCACGTCCTTGATTTCGGCAGCCGAGATCAGATTTCTCTGTCCGGTAAGGTAGCCGCGCATCCTCAAAGAAAAGCCATATTCCCTAACCAAACGGACAGCAGCCTTCTCGTTTTCGACGAAAATTGCGTTAGGCTTGTGATGAGATTTCTTACCCACTTTCGGATCTCCAAGTTCATATAGGCCGCGTGCGTCGTGATCAGGCCAATAAGTCTCGACTTGGCCAGCCAATGCTCCCGTTTTATGTAGGCGCTCACGAAAAACCAAATGTGTCATTCCATCACACCCGCACAACTTCGTCATGCTGAACTTGTTTCAGCATCCATTGTGCAGCACGCGCTGTACTACAACAGATAACTGGACCCTGAAACAAGTTCAGGGTGACGGCAGTTGTGACGGATAGGTTGTGCATCACTCCGCCGCCTCCAACATTTCGCCGCGTTTGTTCGCAATAATCCGGCGCTCCATCTCTGGGCGGAAATGTTTGATCAAGCCTTGGATAGGCCATGCCGCTGCATCGCCAAGGGCGCAGATGGT
>JAYWFI010000068.1:0-30301 GCA_043778865.1 Sphingomonadales bacterium | reverse complement strand
ATGCTGCATGTAGATTTGGACCGCGTTAGCCCGCTTGCGGTTCCCGTGCTAATGATGATTGGCCGCGAAGCAGTGGCCAAAGGTTCCGCCGATGATGCGCTATTGTTAGAAGCCGAGACGCTGGCGGCCTCGGCAATGCGGCCTTAAGGTCATGCGCAAAGCATAGCCTTGATGCGCGCTTGCTGGATCCCGAAAAGAGGCGTACTTTACCGCATAGGAGCAATAGTAATGGGCAAAATCGGGTATCTGAAACTTGCAGCGGCAATATTTTTTGCTCCAACTGTATTTGTATGTATGGCCGCACCTGTATCTGCACAGGAAACTGTGGAACAGGCGAACACAGAAACCGCACAAACAGCGCTTTTGCAAGAATTTCTGATTGACCGAACCGACCGTATGACCGTGCCTGTGCGGATCAACAACAGTATACCCTATCCTTTCATTGTGGATACCGGATCGGAGCGCACCGTTATCGCCAATGATCTTGCGCGGCTATTGGCGCTTGAGCCGGGCGGCATATTGCGATTGGCCACGGTATCCGGGCCTGCAACCGTGGGTTCTTTTGTGATAGATAACCTGACCACTGCCACGCTTAGCATCGATGGCATCGAAGCGCCCGGTTTGGAACGTGCCAATTTGGGTGCATTCGGCCTGCTGGGTATTGATAGTTTGCAAGACAACAAGATTTACCTCGATCTGCGCGCAGGAACGATGCAGGTTCTGCCATCACAGCGCAGGGAAAGCCGCGGCAAATTTGAAAGCGGTATGATCGTGGTTACAGCGCAGCGTAAGGCAGGGCGGCTGATCTTATCAAATGCCAAAATTGACGGCATCAATATTGACATCATTGTGGATACAGGCGCGCAAAGCAGCATGGGCAATTATAAATTGCGCGATATGATGAACCGCCGCAATCGTAAAAGTAGCTTTGCCGCCTCGCAGATCAGTACCGTCACAGGCGAGCGTCTAGTTGGCCAATCCACGCAAATTCGCGATATTGAAATCGGCGGAATGCATATTAATAATCTGCCGATTACATTCACTGAGAATTACGCTATAAAATCGCTTGGCTTAGAGGATCGCCCTGCCATATTTTTGGGCATGGATGCGCTGTATTTATTTGATAAAGTTGCAATTGATTTTACCAAAAAACGTGTGAGTTTTGGATTGCCGAGAGGCGCGCAGCGCAGCGGCGATAGCAAACTTGCAGGGTTTTAGATTGGCGCCTTGTTTCTACTTTATTTATTGTGAAACAACGCAACTCCGCTTGAGATAGACTGCATGAATTGCATCCGTTGCGGAACGCTCGCGGTGGTATCGGACATCATTACCGCGACAGCATAGCGCGTGCCATCGGGCGCGGTCATGATGCCAATATCGTTATATCCTGTTGACACAGGGGGCAAATCCTGACCCGTTCCGGTTTTATGCACGAACGTCCAATCCGTCGGCACGCCTGCCTTTAACCGTTGCGGTCCGCTTTTAACTTGGCTCATCAAGTTAAGTAGCAATTGCGTTGAAGCAGGCGATAGCAATTCTCCGCGCGCAAGGCGGGCAAGCGCGGTCACGATCGCTTCGGGGCTGGCGCCATCAATTGGATCGGCCAGATACCGGTCCAACGCAGATTTTCGCGCTTCATAAGATAACTGCGCGCGCGCTGTTTTGAAACTGTTGCCAACCGAATATTCCTGACGCCAGACAAGCCCGGCTGTGCCGCTTTGCAGCAATCGTTCACCTGGACCAAAGCGGATACGGCCAAGCCCGCGCTTAGCAATGAATGCGCGCACGGCGTCTGGCCCGCCTGCAGTACGCAGCAAGCTATCATTGGCAGCGTTATCGCTCGCGGTAATCGCAATGTTCATCAGGTTGATGATCGGTTCGTCCACAAATCCTTCGTTGCGTACGCGCGCTTCGATCGGTTGATTAAACAGCACAAGATCATCGGGCGTTATCCGCACGGTCTGGTTTAACGTCAGCTTGCCTTGGTCAACCAGATCAAGAATTGTCATCGCCACCCACATCTTCGAAACGCTTTGCTGCGGGAAATACTCGTTTACGCGCTTGCCCGCCAGTCCGCCGCCGTCAATTTTTAATACGGCTATGCCGGTCTTGCCCGGAAATTGGCTCCACTGTTGATTGATATAAGCATCCAGCCCTTGCGCGATCGCGCCCGTTTGTATTGCTGCAGGCGGTCTCGGCGTTACGGGGCGCGGTTTAGCAGGGCGGTAAGGTGCGGGGCGATCACGCGGTATTTGCGGGTCACGCGGGCGTTCAACCGATACACATGCCGACATCGCGGCACACAGCAATGCAGCCATTATGGCCGAGGATATCCGAGATAAAAATGGAGCAGGAGTAATCAAGAGATACCTTCCAAAAGTAGACAGTTTGCGACTAGTCATGGTTGGCAACGATTGAGCGCATTTTGCGACGAATGATTCTTTGTCAGCGACAAAACGTTTTAATGCCCAAATTTGCCTTGATTAGCGTGATTTTATAGCACACGCATACACGTAGTGATGTTATGGTGCGATGAATAAAATCCGCAGCGGCTATCCCCGGCCGCGATATCCGGCGACGCCCTGATCCGGTAGCCACAATCCCTTTGGCGGCTCGCCTGATTGCCAGAAAACGTCGATAGGAATGCCGCCGCGCGGATACCAATATCCCCCAATACGAAGCCAATGCGGCTTCATTTCATCAAATAATCGCTGGCCAATACCCACCGTGCAATCTTCGTGAAATGCCGCATGATTGCGAAATGACCCCAGAAAAAGCTTAAGCGATTTAGATTCTACGATTGTCTGATCCGGCGCGTAATCAATCACCAAATGCGCAAAATCCGGTTGCGCCGTTACCGGACATAATGACGTAAACTCTGGCACTGCAAAGCGTGCAAGATACAACGTGCCAAGGCGCGGATTGGGTACATAATCAAGCTGTGCTTCTTCGGGAGTGGCTGGAAGAGCGCTGTTTTGGCCCAAAAATTGCGGGCTTAATTTGGGATTCGGTTTATCTATCATCTGCGCTTAATACGCATAACTATGTTTAATGTCATTCCTATTGCAATCCGCCGCGCTATTCGTTCATATTCATTGCCTATTCAGCAAACAGGTGGCGTAGCGCAATGATGAATTTTTCAGGGAAAAACTGGTTACTTAATGCCAGAAATACTGCCGCATTTGCATTGGTCGTTTCGCTAAGTCCGGCCGTACAGGCCCAAAACACCGTACAGCAAACTCCGCCCGAACTGCGTGATTTTAAGCTGGACCCCGTAAAGCCAAAGCCAGCGCCGCCGCCCCTGCCGCAACCTGAGCCGCAGTTGGGCGAAGATAATACGACAAGCAACAAAACCCTGCCTGCGCCCCAAGCAAAACCTCGGCAACCCGTCGCTGAAACGCCTCGGCCTACACTACAGATGCCTGATGTTACGCCTGCACCGCAAACGCGCACTGTGCCGGGAAAGACTGTGCCGGGAAAGACCGTGCCAAATAAGACCGTGCCCGGTAAAAGCGTGCCCGATAAACAACTTGCGCTTGAACCAACTATTGCGCCTAATATTGGGCCTAATGCTGGGCCTGATATTGCAGCTGAGGCTGTGCAGGAGCCAGCGGCTGGCGCCATTCAAAGTAGCGCCATAAGTGAGCCACAGAGTTTTCCGCAAAGTTTACCGCAGGGTTGGTGGCTGATCGTAGCTGCTGTGCTTGCCGCGTTTGCAGGCGTGCTGATACTTTGGCGGCGGAAGAAAAGCAGCAACCAAGCAATCAATAACCAAGAAGTTGACGAGCCCTTAGCCGCCAATGTTGCTGCAGATGTTCCTACAGATATCGATAGTGTTCCATTGCCGTTACCAAAAGTTGATCCTTTTCCGATTATACCTGTTCCGCCTGTAACTACTCCGACCGTACCCGTGCCCGCATCTATACGTGGTCCTGGGCGCCCCGATATTGAAATTAACTTCATTCCGGAAAAAGCAACACTCAGCCTGGCCAAGCTGACTATAAAGGGCCAAATTCGCATCATTAACAACGGTAAAGTAGCGGCAAAATCGATGCAGCTTCGTGCCGCAATCATTTCTGCGAATACCCATCAAGAACAGCAAATCGCAGAGTTTCACAACGACAATAATTCCGCAGGTGATGCGATAGGTTCAGCCGGAGTGGGTGAACGGATTGCGATGGATATCGACCTTATTATTCCGCTGTCTGAACTCAGTAGTTTTGCGATGAACGGCAGACAGTTGTTTGCACCTATAGTCGTGGCGCATATTGATTATGGTTGGGACAGCGGATTATCTGCGCAAAGTGATGTGGCGAAAATATCCTGTCTTATTGGGCGCGAAGCCACACCGCCTAAGCCCAAAATGGGGCCACTGCGGCTTGATCTTGGCCCGCGCAGCTTTGCGCCGCTAGGGCAGCGTCCGCTATTTGCTTGAATTGCATTACTGGAAAAATGCTCGACTAGCCCATAAAAGCTGCATATCTCTATGGTTCGAGAATCGCGCAAAGCGTTACGGTCGTTTGTGGTTAGGGAAGAATGATGGAATTACTGGTCACAACAGACTGGCTCGCCAAAGAAATAGGCGCGTCTGATCTACGCATCGTTGATGCCACATGGTTTATGCCGGGCGACCAGCGCAGCGCGTCTGCCGAATACGCCGCCGGACATATTCCAAGCGCGCTGTTTATGAACATCGGTGATCTTACCGACAGCAATAGCGACCTGCCCAACACCTTGCCGCCGCCTGAAAAATTTGCCAGCCGCATGCAATCGCTCGGTTTAGGAGATGGCAGCCGGATCGTAGTGTATGACAACAGCCCGTTCAAAAGCGCGGCGCGGGCATGGTGGATGCTAACGTTGTTTGGCGCGCATGCCGTTGCTATTTTGGATGGTGGCTTATCCAAATGGACCGCCGAAGGCCGCGCGTTGGAAACAGGAAAGCCTGCGCTGCGCCATCGTCATTTCACGGTATGGCAGGACAATAGCAGCGTAAGAAACAAAGCGCAGATGCTTGCAAATGTGAGCAGTAATTTGGAAGTAGTTGTGGATGCACGCGGCGCAGACCGGTTTACAGGCGCAGATGCCGAGCCGCGCGAAGGCATGGCAACAGGCCATATTCCGGGCAGCCGTAATTTGCCGTATGGCAACCTGTTTAACACAGACGGCACATGGAAACGCGGCGATGCGCTGAAGCAAATGTTTGATGCCGCTGGTGCCGATTTGACAAAACCGCTGGTTACCACGTGCGGTTCTGGGATGACTGCCGCTGCTGTACTGTTCGCCGCGCATCTGCTTGGTAAAAAAGATATTGCTCTATATGATGGTAGTTGGTCCGAATGGGGCATGGATAAAGATACACCAAAAGAATTGGGTGCGGCTTGAACAATCACGGCAATAGACCCCGCAGCGCAGTCAAACAACCAGCCACACAGATTGTAACCGGCGGAAGATCGCCTGAATACACCGGACGCGCCGTAAATGCACCCGTATGGCGGGCCAGCACGCACTTATATGAAAATGTTGCTGCGTTGGAAGCCGCCAAATCGCAAGCTCCAGATGCAAAAGAGTTTTTTTATGGGCGGCGCGGCGGGCCAACACAATGGTCGCTGGCCGATGCCTTAACCGATATGGAGCCGGGCGCAGCAGGTACGATGTTGTACCCGTCTGGCGTTGCGGCAATATCGTGTGCGTTGCTGTCGGTTTTGAACCCCGGCGATGTCTTGTTAATGCCCGACAGCGCCTATGATCCCAGCCGCGCATTTGCCGATGGATTCTTAAAACGGTTCGGAGTTGAAACCCGGTATTATGACCCCACTTTAGGTACGAATATTGAACAACACTTTTGTGATCGCACCCGGGCGATACTGCTCGAAAGCCCAGGCAGCCTAACATTTGAAGTGCAGGATATTCCGGCGATCTGTGTGTCTGCAAAAACACGCGATATTGTAACGATCCTCGACAATACATGGGCCACGCCGTTTTTCTTTACCGCGCTAGATAAGGGCGTGGATATGACCGTGCTTGCCGCGACCAAATATGTGGTTGGCCATAGCGATGCAATGGTGGGCAGCGTTACGGCAACCCCAAAAACCTGGTCCGCATTGCTTCAAACCACGCATGCGCTTGGGCAAGTTTTGTCGCCTGATGATGCGTATCTGGCATCACGCGGGCTGCGCACTATGGCTGTCCGTTTGAAAGCTCACGAGGCATCCGCCTTAAAAATCGCACACTGGCTAAACGCCCGTAAAGAAGTCACAAGCGTTCTGCACCCGGCCTTGCCTGAATGCCCTGGTCATGCATATTGGAAGCGGGATTTTACCGGATCATCGGGCTTATTTTCGTTCGTGTTAAACGGCGGCAAAGCAAAAGCAGCAGCGTTCATCGATGCGCTGAATATATTTGGCATTGGATATAGCTGGGGCGGGTTTGAAAGCCTTGCTTTACCCGTGCATCCTGAAAAATTCCGCACGGTAACTTCTTGGCCTGCCAGCAGCGGCGTGATCCGGTTGCAAATTGGATTAGAAGATACCGATGATCTGATCGCAGATCTGGACGAAGCATTTGCTGCAATCGCTGAATAACAAACATACAGAGCCCGCAAATCTAGACTGGTTTGCGCAAATACGCGCCCGAATCCCTACTGATATTAACACCGCCGAAATCGCTACCGCCGCTGCGATTATCACTTTTGCTTTTGTATGCGGACATTGGATCGGCCGTTATGTAGCAAAACGAATTGCTGCGTTTTTGGACGACCAAGAAGACGAATATAAATTGCGGTATGAACATGTGCTGCGCTCTTCGGCTTTAGTAATTCGCCATGTTGTTGCAGCGTTGATTTTGGCGGCCCTGCGTTACAGTTGGGATTGGCAATTTTATGCAGAGCTGCTGATCGGCGGCGCATTGGCACTTGCGGTTGCCGCCGCTGCACATAATTTGCTGCGTGCATTACGGATCGGATTTTGGACGACAACAGCAGCATCTTCGGCGCTTTTTGTATTCCTGTTTTCCTCGGCGATAGGCGGGATTACGCCTGTTAGTAAGATGCTGGACCAAGCCAGCTTTCAAGTAGGAAGTCACCGTTTTTCTCTGTTGATTTTGGTCAGCAGCGTGCTGGTTACTCTATTCTTGGTCGCGCTTGTTCGGCTGGCGAATAGTGCTGTCAGGCTGGTGTTGGCGCGCAACAAAAATCTGGATGTTGGCCAGCGTTTGTTGGGCGAAAAATTGGCCATGGTGGTGTTTGTAATTGCCGCATTTTTTATTGGCGTTGATGTATTGGGCGTGGACCTAACGGCATTTGCCGTATTTTCGGGTGCATTTGGTTTGGCCATTGGGTTTGGTTTGCAAAAAACCTTTGGCAATTTAATCGCGGGCATCATTTTACTGTGGGATCGCTCGATTAAGCCGGGCGATGTAATTGTGGTTGGTGACAGCTTTGGTTCGGTGAACAAGATAGGCATACGTGCGGTTTCGGTAATAACTCGTGACGGTAAAGAGCATCTGATCCCCAATGAAAACATGATGACCAATGAGGTTGAAAACTGGTCATACTCCAGCAAAGATGTCCGTGTTAAAATTCCCGTGGGCGTGGCGTATTCGTCCGATATGAAGCTAGCCGAAGAACTTATGCTGCGCGCCGCCAAACAATCCCCGCGCGTATTAAACCGTCCTGCAGCAACAGTGTGGATGGCATCATTTGGCGAGAGCAGCGTAAATTTTGAAATACAGGCATGGATCAAAGATCCAGAGGACGGCGTGGGCAATGTAAGGTCCGATGTGTTAAAACGGCTTTGGTGGCTATTCAAAGAACACGGCGTCGAAATCCCGTTCCCGCAGCGCGATATAAATATCCGCCGCACGCCGCCGCAACAAAAGCTGAAAAAAACGATACTAAAGCCCAAATAGCTCGGTGCCTTGGGGGTTAACTTGCCGCGATCAATTGCTTGGTCACATCATGCTGCGGGTTTGCAAACAATGCCTCGCGCAGCTGCACTTCCACGATTTTGCCCTCTGACATCACGGCAATACGGTGTGCGGCATGGCGGGCAAGTGCGAGATCGTGCGTAATAAGCAGCATCGATAACCCGCGCGATTGCTGCAGCCTTGTCAGCAAAGCCATCACGCCGCCTGCCACCAATGGATCAAGCGCCGATGTTGCCTCATCCAGCAGCAGCATATCAGGACCCGCCGCCAATGCGCGGGCGATTGCCACCCGCTGTGCCTGCCCGCCCGATAATGCGGCGGGTTTACGCAGTGCAAATTCTACCGGTAGATCAACCTCGGTTAGTAACGCTTCTATGCGCTCCGATATATCTGCATCAGGGGTAAGCCAGCGCAGTGGTTCCGCGATAATATCCGCCACGCTCCAGCGCGGATCAAGGCTCGCAACCGGGTCTTGGAACACAGGTTGGATCAGCCGCCTATGCGCTGCATTACGTTTTGCGCGCGCAGGCAGCGGCGTGCTTTGCCAGCATACCGTGCCGTTTTGTAAGGGGCCAAGCCCTGCGATTGCTCGGCCCAATGTGGATTTGCCGCTGCCTGATCCGCCGACCAGTGCAAGCGTTTCACCGCGCGCCACACAAAGCGACGCATCATCCACAGCATGGGTCCAGCCGCGCCGAAAACCTGGCTTCTTAAATCTTACTTGGATATTCTCTGCCGACAAAAGCGCGTCACCCGCAAGCGGCAAAGGCGGCACCGGATCATCAAGCCGTAGCGTTGCTGCCATCAACCGCTGCCCATAATCAGATGCCGGCGATAGCGCGAGCGACTTTGCGGGACCTGCTTCTTTGACTTGGCCTTTATCGAGCAATATCAGCTGATCGGCAAAGCGTTCGATACCCGCAAGATCGTGGCTGACCAGCAGCATCGCCATGCCGCGTTCCCGGCACAGCCGCGTTAGCAGCAGCATAATCTCGGTACGCAAACTTGCATCCAGCGCGCTGACGGGTTCATCGGCGATGAGCAGCTTGGGCGCATGCGCCAGCGCAGCGGCGATCAATACTCGCTGCCGCTCCCCGCCCGATAACCGGTGCGGATATTGCGCCAACCGTTCAGCTGCGCGTGACAGGCCTACTTGCTCAAGCATGCTGGCCATATCAGCGCGCGAGGGTTTTGCACCGCCCGCTTGGCACGCCGCCTCGGTTAAGTGCGCGGCGACGGTTCGGTGCGGGGTGAGCGCAGTTAACGGCTGCTGAAATACAAAGCCCAATTGGCGCGCGCGGATAGGGCGCAGATCGCGTTCTGCCATACCAATAAGCTGCGCGCCGTCCAGCACTGCCGATCCCGCTGCCACGCCAGCGCTCAAGCCAAAAGGCGACATCGCGGTCATGCTTTTGCCTGCACCCGATGCGCCCGCCAAGGCCACGATTTCGCCAGTGTTTACTGTAAAACTGATGCCGCTCGCAATCTGCGTATCGCCGATATCAATCTGTAAATCTTCTACTTGATACAATGCGCTCACCGGCTCGCTGCCTTTGCCAGTCGGTCCCTAAATGCCTCGCCCGCTAGCGTCAGGCAGATGATGATTGTTACCAATATGCCGCCGGGTAACAGCAATGCAGTCGGCATCATATCCATTTCCTCTGCACCCTCATTCACCAATATTCCCAGCGAGGTTAGCGGCTCTTGCACACCAAGACCCAAGAAAGATAAGAAGCTTTCGACCATCACAACTTGCGGCACCGTTAGCATCAAATATGCGATGGCAACGCCCGCGACATTGGGCAAGATGTGCCGGATCAGGGTGCTGCGTCCCGGTGCACCCGCAGCTTCGGCGGCGAGCACAAACGGCCGAGATTTCAGCGCCATCACTTGCCCGCGAACCACACGCGCCATTGTTAGCCATTCCACCGCGCCGATGCCAAGGAATACCAGAAAAATCGACCGGCCAAAAACAACCATCAACAAAATCACAACAAACATAAACGGCAACGCATATAGACCGTCAACAATACGCATCATCACTTCGTCCGTACGCCCGCCCAGCCATCCCGCCGTCGCACCCCAGATTGTGCCGATGATCAGCGCGACAACAGCAGCAGCCAATGCCACGGACATTGTTGTGCGCGTCCCCACCATCATCCGCGCTAACCTGTCCCGGCCCAAATCGTCTGTACCAAATACATGTCCTGCCTCAAACATACCCGCACGCACATGATCCCAATCAATCTGTGCATACCCCCAAGGCAATACGAGCGGCAAAAGCAATGCCGACAGCGCGATAATAGCAACGATGATGAGCGGGCGTTTCATTTTATAAGTTTAGATCTATTGAGGTATGCGCGGTGCTTCGGTTCATAAAAGCCACAAAGGAAAAAAGGAAAAAAGGAAAAATAATGATCATAGTTGGTTAGCTGAATTATTCATGACACGTTTTACACCCTCTTTATACGTGGCTCCGCCAAAATTTATAAGCAATCCAACCGGAAAATTAAGTAACCGAATATAGGTTAGCGTCTGCTTGATGTGGGCAGAACTTAAACTTTCGACTGATTTAAGTTCGATAAGTAACACATAATTGATAATTAAATCAGCGCGAAAAGCATTGTGAAAAGTCTTCCCATCAATATTAATATCTACGGGCTTTTGCGTTTCAACATAGTAACCAACACTGCGTAGGCGATCTGCCAAAACTGTTTCATAAACTGTTTCTAACAAGCCCGGTCCAACATCACGGTGCAGTCTGTAACCTTGATCGACAACCTCACGTGCTAATGACTCGATATCATTGCTTTTCATGCCCCTTTTTCCTTCTTGCCTTTGTGGCTTTTATGAAATGAATGCATAAACTACCCATCCCGCATGCGCGGATCGAGCCAGCCGTAGATAAGATCGGCGACCAAATTAAATAGGATAATAAGCGCGGCATATAATGTAACTACGCCCAGAACGAGCGGATAGTCCCGGTTAAGCGCGCCTTGTACAAAATACCGCCCCAACCCCGGCAGGCCGAACACGGTTTCAATCACCACTGCGCCCGATAGCAAACTTGCCGCCGCCGGGCCAAGGTAGCTTGCGACCGGAACCAATGCAGGACGCAATGCGTGGCGGCGCAAAACGGTCATCGGTGCGATCCCGCGCCCGCGCGCCGCACGAATATGATCCTGCTCCAAAATCTCGGCGAGGCCAGCGCGCGATAGTTTTGCCACCGCGCCCATAACGGGTAATGCAAGCGAGATAACGGGGAGCATCAGCCACGCATAGCTATCGCTTTGCCCCGAAACAGGAAGCCACCCAAGCCACAGGCCAAAGATCAGCGCCAACAGCGGCCCTGTCACAAATGTTGGCAGTGCCGTCAGCAGCGTTGCGCACAGCATTATCGTTTTGTCTTGCCACTGCCCCTCCCGCACGGCTGACAATAGGCCTGCTGTAATACCCATTACACTAGCCAGCATCAACGCGAGCCCGCCAATCAATAGCGATACAGGCAGGCTTTGCCGGATCAGCTGCGTTACGGTAAAATCACGGTAGACAAGGCTAGGCCCGAAATCTCCGTGCAACAGGTGCCCGACATACAATATCACTTGCTGAGGCAGGGACTTATCAAGGCCATATGCAGCTTCTAGCGCTGCTTTTGTTTCGGGTGCCAGTGGCCGTTCGCCATCAAACGGTCCGCCCGGCGCAAATCGCATGAGCAAAAATGATAAGATTATGATCGCCAATAACGTTGGGATCGCTGTTATCAAACGGCGTAGGATCAGTGATGCCATCTTGTTATCTCACCACCCAAAACTTTCCTTAATGCTTGCGGCTTCTTGCGGATCAATTTGTGTCAGCAGCACGCGGGTGGTATAATGTCCCTGCATTTTCCCGGCCGGATCGCGGTAGCCCCAATCGCTCACATCCTTAATGGCAACGCGCACAGGATCCCCGATTTTGTACCCGGGTTCCGCTGGTTGATTGGCCAATGTCCCTATCAAGAAATCGCCCTCATGCTTTACGTCATTAACCCAGATATGTTCCCATCCAGCAAGTGGATATTTGAACGTCGCATCGGGTAACCCGCCTTTGCTGGCGTCCAGCTTAGCGATGAAATCCGGCAATGATTTTTTGGCCTCTGCAATCGCCGTATTCATAACGGGATCCACTTTTCCAACCGACTGCATATCGGTCCGGTTTTCGGTTAAAGCGGTGCGCTCACTTTCAGTTGTCGTAGGTAGCTTGCTTGTTTCTTTTTTGGTATTACCGCATGCCGTAACACTTACCAGAAATAACAGCGGCAAGGTGATAGTAGCCAAGGTCTTAATCGAATTTCTCATAATATCTTCCCCGGGCATTTTGTATCACCGCCGCCGCATTGCGGCTTAGCGCGCACCTATACAACCATGACAAAATCACCATAATCAGCAAGTTTTTTATCATGGGTAAGCAACGTCATGCCTTCGTGTTTGGCGGTTGCAACGATTAACCTATCGAAGGGATCGCGATGATAATGCGGCAAATCACCAACTGCGGCGGCATGAAAAGGCGATATGGATAGCAAAGTAATATCCAGCCCTGCAATCTCTGCATACAATTCAGACCCTGACATAGGTATATTGTTCGGTTTGCGCGCGCCGTTGCTGTGTTTAATCGCAACCTCCCAAATTGATGCCGCACTACATATTAATTGGTGCATGGGATTACGAACAAGTTCAGCAGCTTTTGTCGGCATTGCTCTTGAGGATGTTAGCGACCACAGCAGTATGTGGGTATCGAGCAGAAGCCTCAATCATCTTCGCCGTAAAATAATTTCTCAATCTCATCATTCATTTCATCAATATCATCTGGGATATGATATTTGCCCTTTGCTGCGCCCCAAAGGGGGCGTTTTTGTAATGCGGCAATAGGGATGATTTTCGCGGCAGGCACACCGTTTTGCGCAATGATAACCTCTGTCTCTTCGCCAGACTTTATTGCGGCGATTAGTTTTGATAAATGCGTTTTCGCCTCGTGCATATTTACTGTAGCCATTTTGCATGCTTAGTCTAGGTTAGCTAAGCTGTCAAGCTATGCACATGTCATCCTACCGCGTTGGCACAGGCACATCGCCAGTATAATCATAAAAGCCGCGCTTCGTTTTGCGGCCCAGCCAGCCTGCCTCAACATATTTTTGCAACAACGGCGCAGGGCGAAATTTGGGATCGCCGGTGCTAGTGTGCAGCACATTGGTAATCTCCAGGCAGGTATCCAGCCCAATAAAATCGGCCAGCGTCAACGGCCCCATCGGGTGATTTAACCCCAGCTGGATCGCGGTGTCGATATCCTTGATACTCGCCACGCCCTCGCCAAGCGCAAAGCAGGCCTCGTTCAACATGGGCAGCAGGATACGGTTTACAATAAACCCCGGCGCGTCGTTGGCAAACACCATTTGCTTGCCCAGCGCCGCACCATAACGGCTAACAATAGCAACGGTTTCATCAGATGTCGCAAGCCCCCGGATAACTTCGATAAGGCCCATGATAGGCACTGGATTAAAGAAATGTACGCCTATAAAGCGGGTTGGATCGGGGGACGTCTGCGCCAAACGGGTGATTGGGATCGATGAGGTATTTGATGCCAATATGGTATGGGGACCGATAATTTTGGCGGCTTCTTCAAATATTTTGCGCTTAACAGGTTCACGTTCAGTGGCGGCTTCTATGATTAAATCCGCGCCTGCCATTGCCGCATATCCGGCTACTGGCTCAATGCGGCCAAGCAATGCACTTGCTTCATCGCGGCTCAACTTTTCCTTCTCCACCATGCGGTCCAGCGATTTGGCGATGCCCGCTTTGGCTTTTTGCGCAAGCGGCAGTTCCAGATCAGATAACATGACATGATATCCCGCGCCTGCGCTCACTTGTGCAATACCTGCGCCCATTTGTCCTGCACCAATCACCGCAATCTCTCGCACAACTAACTCCTGTAAAAACGTATGTTTTTGGCTCTAGCTTAGGCGGCGCAAAAGAGCTAGTCTGCGCACATGTTTGGCAACAGGGTTAAAACTATCGTATTTAGTATCGCGGGTTTCGCGAGCCTGTCGTTTGCCATGCAATCGGCCGCGATTATATCGCCTGCTGCAAGGATGATTTCGTTAAGCGAGACCAAATATTTCAAAAATTGGGCGGCGGGATGTGATAATGTTCTTTCGTGTCAGGCCATTGCACTGCGGCCTGTTGATGTGCCCGATGGTTACCTAAGTCTTGTGATAACGCGCGATGGCAAGAAATCGAGCGCGATTTCAAGTGTTGAATTACTTGATTTTGATACCGATGCTGCGGGCTATAAAATTCTTGCAGATGATAAATTGGTAACCGCAGGTGTTTTTGAAAGCGGTAAGGATTCCATCACATTGAAAGGCGCGGTTGCGGCAAAAGTGGTACGCGCTGTTGCCGCTGCGAAAGAATTTCGGATAACCGATGATGCAGGCAAATTATTGGGACGTATATCACCAAATGGTGCGGCGGCTGCATTAAAGTATTTGGATGGCCGGCAGCGGCGTTCCGGTAAGCAAGCTGCTGCAAAGACATTGCCGCAGATCCCTGTAAAAAGTATTAAGCCAACTGAAATTATTCCCGAAACGAGCGATTTGATTGCATTGGCGGAAAGCAGCATTTGCGTATCCGAACGTAGCGGCGTTACCGAGGATTCCGCTTACAGCCTTGGCAATCAAGATGGTAAGCCCGCCGCACTGGCGCTTATCAGCTGCGGCAACGGAGCCTATAACTTTAGCAGTGTTGCATTTATTGGCACGCGCGGTGAGGATAAAAAATGGAAATTTGTACCTGCCATATTCAACTACATTAGCGATGATCCTTTAATGCGAAATTCACGGAAAAAATTAACCAACGCAACTTGGAACCCTGCCAAACAGAATTTGAATAGTTATTACAAAGGCCGCGTTATCGCAGATTGCGGTGAAACCGAAGATTTTGTTTGGGATGGATACGCGTTTCGTCTTACCCGCGCCGAACGTATGAAAGAATGCCAAGGTTCGCCTGTATGGATAACCGTCTGGCGCGCAGCCGTGGAGTTTGCCAGTTAGCTTGCCGGTACGATTTGCGGCTTAAGCAGGTACTATTATTTCTGTGCTTTTCTCTTGGCTTTATTTCTTGGCCTTAGTTCTGGCAAAATATTTCAAATTCGCTTAGCCAGGCAGGAGATTATTTTGTATTTTCGAAAGCGTATTACATGACATCACCTCTTCGCATTGCACTTGTTGGCCTTGGCACAGTGGGCACAGGCGTTATCCAATTAATCGAAGAAAACCGTGATATCATTACGCGGCGCGCCGGGCGAGCGATTGAGATTGTTGCCGTAACTGCGCGCGATAAAACAAAAAACCGCGGCGTAGACTTGTCGGCGTACCGGTGGACCGATGACATGACCGCGATTGCAAACGCAGATGACGTGGATGTTGTTGTGGAACTGATCGGCGGATCGGATGGCCCTGCGCTCACATTGGCGCGCGAAGCGTTGGGCGCAGGAAAAGCGTTTGTAACCGCCAACAAAGCGATGATTGCGCATCATGGCTTGGAGCTGGCACAAATTGCGGAAAGCGCAGAACTAGCTCTGAAATATGAGGCGGCGGTCGCAGGCGGCATTCCGGTTATCAAGGGCCTGCGTGAAGGCGCGGCGGCCAACCGGATCGAACGTGTTTATGGTATTTTGAACGGAACTTGCAATTATATCTTGTCTGCCATGGAGGCAGATGGCCGTGATTTTGACGCTGTGCTAAAAGATGCGCAGGCTGCAGGTTTCGCAGAGGCAGACCCGGCGTTTGATATTGACGGCATAGATGCCGCGCACAAATTGGCGATATTGGCATCGCTATGTTTCGGAACACAGATTGATTTTGCGGGCGTAGACGCAAGCGGCATTCGCAAGATTTTGGCCGCCGACATCAAGCAGGCACGCGCGCTTGGTTACCGTATCCGTTTGCTGGGCCTTGCCGAAATAGACACATCGGATGGCCGCAACAGCTTGTTTCAACGGGTGCATCCATTCCTTGTCCGCACCACGCATCCGCTTGCGCATGTCACAGGTGCCACAAATGCGGTTGTCGCCGAGGGCAATTTTTCCGGGCGCTTGCTGTTCCAAGGCGCAGGTGCAGGTGACAGGCCCACTGCGTCATCGGTGGTTGCCGACTTAATCGATATTGCGCGCGGCGAAACCGGCCCGGCTTTTGCGATGCCATGTGCAGAGCTCGAGAAACTACCCCGCGCCCAAAGTGGTCACAGGATCGGTAAAACATACCTACGTATGGTTGTTGCCGACAAACCGGGCGTACTCGCCGAAATCACCGCCGCGATGCGCGATGCTGGATTGTCGATCGAAAGCCTGATCCAACAAGAAACGACTGATAACGGCAGTGCCCTGATTGCGATGGTCACGCACGAAGGACAAGAGCAAGCAATCACTGCGACGCTTGCGGCATTGTCGGGATCAAGCAGCATGCTAGGCAAGCCCATGGTGATGCACATATTGGGGGAGTGAGCGGGCAACAAAACATATGTTCATATACTAAATGATTGCAATCTCGACATTTGTACTTGCCTACCCTATCTGTGCGAACAGTAAGACATCAGATCCGATTGTCTATGCCCTAAAAATGGAACAATTCTTCTTTCAAAGCGTTGTATTTGCGGGATAGTGTTTAGGAATAAATTTTGACTGTAGCAAGCCAAATACTCGACCGTGTTCTAGTCCTAGAAATGGTGCGCGTCACCGAAGCCGCTGCAATCGCCGCTGCCAAGTTGATTGGACGCGGTGATGAAAAAGCCGCAGATGCCGCCGCTGTAGAAGCAATGCGCGCTGCACTAAACGAACTGTATATGGACGGAACAGTGGTAATCGGCGAAGGTGAACGCGATGAAGCGCCAATGCTGTACATCGGCGAAAAAGTTGGCAGCGCCATTGGCACAGGTCCCCGGATCGACATCGCGCTTGACCCGTTAGAAGGCACGACAATTACCGCAAAAGCTGGCCCCAACGCGCTTGCCGTGTTGGCCGTCGCAGAAGAAGGCAATTTGCTAAATGCGCCTGATGTTTACATGGACAAAATCGCGGTTGGTCCGGGGTATACACCGGGCATAATCGGGCTGGATAAATCAGTATCCGAAAACGTGACCGCCGTGGCCAAGGAAAAAGGCGTCGCACCGCGCGACTTAATCGTTTGCGTGCTCGACCGCCCGCGCCATGAAAAACTGATCGCACAGCTGCGTGCCATTGGATGCGGCATCATGCTTATTGACGACGGCGATGTTGCAGGCGTTATTGCCACCAGTGATCCCGACACGTCGGTTGATATCTATATGGGCAGCGGCGGCGCGCCAGAAGGCGTTTTGGCGGCGGCGGCCATGCGGTGTGTTGGCGGACAGTTTAAGGGTAGGTTATTATTCCGCAACGATGATGAGCGTTTGCGCGCTCGCAAGTGGGGTATAGAGGATCTTGATAAAATCTACGACCTTGAAGAATTGGCCAAAGGCGACTGTATATTTGCTGCAACAGGTGTAACCCACGGATCATTGCTGTCGGGTGTAAGAACACTGCGCGATGGCCGCGTAACCACAGAAAGCGTTGTAATGCGGGCATCATCAGGAACGGTGCGCTGGGTAAAAAGCGAGCATAGAGGGAATACGTAATTTGCCTCTATATGCGCGCAATCATCTTATTCCATTGGTTGCTTTTGCATGTCTATCCGGCTGTATTTCGCCTATTAAATATGGCGATATTCCGCATGCTGAATTGTCTTCCAGTCTGCGATGTAATCCAGAGGAAGGCTCGGCAATTCAAGATATCGCGGGCAAACCCATGTTTGCGGTTACATCGCGGTTACCCGACTGCCGCTTTGATAACGCCATACTAACCGATTATCGCAGCGAGAAAACGCGTTACCTGCGTTTTGCAAATCCGCTTAAACAAGCGGCGGCAAAGGGTAAATTTGTTACTGTTACGCCCATTACATTTGAAACCGAAAGTATATGGTGGCAACAGCTCGCAGGCGAAGCAGCAAACAATAAGGGCCGCGTTTTACTGTATGTGCACGGGTACCGCGAAACATTTGAAAGCACCTCGCGCGACACCGCACAGATTGCGCGCCTCACAAATTTTGGCGGACCAATTATTCAATATAGCTGGCCTAGCCAAGGCGAGCTTTTTAGCTACGGTGTCGATGAAACCAACATGTATTGGTCCGAACGCAATTTTCGCGGCTTCTTACAAAAGCTAGCTGAGCAGCCTTGGGTAAAAGATATTGTTTTGGTGTCGCACTCGCTTGGTGCACGGCTGGTGATACCGTCTATTGAATATGTTGATAGCAAAGCGGCCAATGCCGACGCCAGCAACATTTCAAATATTATCCTTGCCTCTCCGGATGTTGATACTGCGGATTTTGAGCGCGATGTTGCAGGCGCCATCATGTCACAGCGGCGCATAAATTCAGGCCGCCATATGACGATATATGTATCCGCCGCCGATAAAGCTCTGGCTATATCACGCACCATTCATGGATACCCGCGCCTTGGATCGCCATTTTGCTTTAACCCGTTTGAAGCTGCCGATCTCAAGGCCAAGGGGTTGCCCGAACGATGCTATGCCGCAAATTTGAAATCAGAGGAAGCCGCAAGAAAATCGGCGCTAACCATCATTGACACTAGTGCCGTCAGCATTGCCAGCGGGCACAGCAACCACTTGCGAAGTGCATTGGCTTGTGCAGATTTTGCCGCAGTAGTGAATGGTAAAGTGAGCGAAGGCCGGATTGCCACACATTTGCCGTATGTTTTCGCTTTGCCGTCCTATGCAAAAAAGTCAAAGATTGATCACGATGCCTTGTGCCTGCGCGAGGCGAAATGACAGGCAATGTCCTTAATATAACCCAGTCTATTACAGGCCAAGCATGGCGGTGGCGCAGCAATGATTGCGATGCGCGTGATCCCGGTTTCGCGCCTGATGATCTGGTAACGCAATTGTTGATGGCACGCGGCGTGCCGCGTGACGATTTGGCGCGGCATAGAGATCCCACAATCCGCGCATTTATGCCCGACCCATCGATATTTCGCGATATGGATAGCGCGGCGGCGCGGCTAGCAGATGCAGTGCAATCGGGCGAACAGATTACTGTTTACGGCGACTATGATGTAGACGGCGCAACGAGCGCTGCGTTGTTGATCCGGCTGCTGCGTATGTTGGGGCTGGATGCTGGATACTATATTCCGGACCGGTTGATGGAAGGATACGGGCCGTCCGGTGAGGCATTGGTGCGTATTGGCGCAGGCGGCAGCAAGTTGATCGTCACGGTTGATTGCGGCGCAATGGCTTATGAAGCGTTGGCGCAAGCAAAAGCGGCGGGATTGGAAGTGATCGTGGTCGATCATCACAAATGTGCCGCTGAATTGCCCGCGGCCTTTGCGCTTGTGAACCCCAACCGACTGGACGAAGCCGATGACGCCGCCGCATTCGGACATCTGGCCGCCGTAGGTGTCGCGTTTTTGTTGGGAGCGGCGGTCATTCGTACGCTGCGCGCGCGGGAGTTTTTTATAGGCCGTGCTGAACCCAAAATTATCGAGCTGCTTGATCTGGTTGCGCTTGGCACTGTGGCCGATATGGCCAAGCTACAGGGGCTGAACCGGGCGTTTGTGGCACAGGGCCTTAAGGTGATGGCCGCGCGGCGCAACATCGGTATGACCGCGCTGGTACACGCCAGCCGCTTGACCCGTGCGCCTTTGTGCTCTGATCTTGGTTTTGCGCTTGGCCCGCGCATTAATGCTGGCGGCCGAGTGGGCAAATCCGATCTTGGTGTACGTTTGTTGATTACCGAAGACGCTGAGGAAGCACGCAGCATTGCTGCTGAGCTTAACGTACTTAACGAAGATCGCCGCACAATAGAGGCCGCCGTGCAAGAAGAAGCCGAAGCGATGCTACCGGGGCAACACAACCGTGCGGTTGTGCTACTATATGGTTTAGGTTGGCACCCCGGCGTAATCGGTATTGTAGCCGGGCGGATCAAAGAAAAAACAGGTAAGCCCAGCATCATCATTGCGGTTGACGAACACGGCGTGGGCAAGGGATCGGGGCGTTCTATCTCTGGCGTCGATTTGGGTGCGGCGATTATTTCTGCACGTGAAGCTGGATTATTGGAAGCAGGCGGCGGGCACGCAATGGCTGCAGGGCTAACGATACGCGCCGAAAATATCGCAGCGCTAGCAGACTGGCTTGATGAACGTTTGGGCAGCGATGTGACGGCGGCCTCGGCGGATCAAGCAATACTGATCGATGCATTGTTATCGCCTAGCGGGCTGAACACAGATTTCATAACTGCGATGGAGGCAGCGGGGCCGTTTGGCATGGGCTGGCCCGGCCCGCGCGTCGTAACAGGTCCTGTACGCGTCATAAAATGCGATATCGTTGGCAAAGATCACGTGCGCGCAATAGTGGCCGGCGACGACGGGCGATCGTTTAAGGCAATGGCATTTAGGCAGGGCGAGACACAGCTCGGGCAAATGTTGTTACACGGCGGCGCAGGACGCAAATACTGGTTGGCGGGCCGCGCAAAGATCGACGATTGGGGCGCGGCGCCAAAAGCAGAGCTGATAATCGACGATGCGGCCTTTGCCGATTAGAATGTTGCCGGTAAGCATTTTTGCCGGAATCACTCTTGACCTAAAGCCCGCAAATTCGTATTGCGCGCCCAGCCAAGCGATTGGCCCCTTCGTCTAGCGGTTAGGACGTGGCCCTTTCAAGGCTAAAACACGGGTTCGATTCCCGTAGGGGTCACCATTGTTAGAAAAGCTGGGGTTTTGGGCATCCCTGCTTTGGACTTTTCCCACAAAGTTATTTGGATTTTCCCACAAGGCCTGCAATGTTGGCCTTTGTGATGCGGTCAGCGGCGGCTTTTGCTATCATTAGGTCGCTTGCTTGTTTTGCGTAATGGCGAACAGTTTCCGTTGTTTTACCTACCACAGCGGTAACCTCACTATCGCTAAGGCCTGTTTCGATCAAATAGCAGCAAGCCTTCTTAGAAAGTCCGTGGAAGGTGTAAAGCAGCTGTCTCTTTTTATCGACATAGCCAAGGCTGTGCATCAGGCGGCGCAGGCGTTCCTGTATGCGCCCAGTTTTGCTGAATGGTCGGCCAAATCGATCATAAAGTATTGTGATTGAACGTCGTTCAACCCTATCCAGCCATTGCAGCCAAAACGGATGCATGGGAATGTTAGCAGACTTTCCGGTTTTCACGCTGGCTTGAATATGCATCATGCGCCGATCATGCCAGCCATGCTGCATCCTAATCACATCGCTCAAACGTTGCGCCGAACATAGGCCCGTAACGATGGCTAGGCCCAGCATCGGGCCTGCGTGCGCCAAACACCATTCAATGACGTGTGCAGGCCACGGATCATGCTCTCCTTTTGATAACTTAGGGATGCCGCGCGCAGGATTGAAATCTATCCAATCGCGTTCCACTGTGAATTCCAGTAATGAGGCCAGCTTAGCGATGTAATTATCAGCTTTGCCCGGGGTCGCAACCATCGTATCGCGGAGCCGGTAAACATGTGATTTGCGGAGGTCGGCCACTAGTCGATGCCCGTGCTCTTTTTCGATTAAGCTCAGATAGTAAGTCCAGTTTTCCAAGGTACTTTTGGCCATATTTTCATTAAAAAGCACCGCGCGCCGTTCGAAAACAAGCACGGAAATATTGCCTTTTGCAGGGGTTTTACGTTCTGCCAGCTTAGCGTTCACACGTTCCCATGCTTCGGTGAAGCCGAGTTCGGTGATGAACGGCATTTTAATATAGAAATCGACCCATTTAGCCTTGCCACCGACAATGCGCTTCACCTTAAACCGGAGATAGGCACTGCCGTTTTTCTCGACATAGCCGCAAATCATATATCGTCCCATGAGTTGGATGATGCGGCCAAGTCGGACAGCCCGTCAACATGCTTGTCGAGAATGCGGATGTCCCAGAGGCGGCGTCGGGTTACGGTTATAGTGCATTTAATTATACTGTAATGTAATGAAGTCAGATTGCGAGCCTACGCGCCTTTGATCCCACGTTCTATTTCATGCAAAGACCGCTAAAATTTTGAAGATGTAGTAGCTCAGCGCTGGGCTCCATAATTTTCTTTGTGTGAAACAAATCGCACTGTGCTGGAAATGTCCCGAAGTGAGAACATAGATGCTAGGGCTATGTTGAGGTAGTATGGTACTAAAGTATAATCATTTTTGCAATGATGTTTTAAGCAAAGAGGCCGCGGCGTGGCGCACCGCAATACTAGGGACGGATCACAAGCGGACTATTACTATCCTAGCTTATCGCTCTGCTAAGCATTCCGTCTGAAGTTAGAATCGCTTGCTTTTCCGCGTGCCCTCTCTTACTAACCACAAATCCCAACGGGACAAAAGAAAGCCGGAGGGGCGTTTGCATGGTGCAGCGTTAGCGATCGGTAAGATAAGGAAACCGCCCATGGCTCTATATGAGCATGTATTTTTGGCGCGACAGGACCTGTCACAGGCCCAAGTTGATGCGCTTGCAGAAAACGCCACAAAAATAGTCGAGGATAATAAAGGCAAGGTTATAAAAACCGAAACCTGGGGTCTTCGCACCCTGACGTATAAAATTCAAAAGAACCGTAAAGCGCATTTTGTGCTGCTTGAAATTGATTCAAGTGGTGACGTGATTGCCGAGCTTGAGCGTCAAACGCGCCTGAACGAAGATGTCATTCGTTATATGACCATCCGCGTTGAAGCGCACGAAAAAGGCCCATCTGTGATGATGCGCAAAAGCGACCGTCCAGACCGCGGCGAGCGTTCTGATCGCGGCGATAGAGGAGATCGTGGTGACCGTCCTGATCGTGGTGACCGTCCAGACAGAGGTGACCGCCCTGATCGCGGCCCGCGCCGCAGCACGCAAGAGGAGACTGTATAATGTCCCGTCCATTTTTCCGCCGCCGCAAATCTTGCCCATTCCAGGGTAAAGATGCTCCAAAGATTGATTACAAAGATGTACGCATGCTTCAGGGTTATATCTCTGAACGTGGCAAGATCGTGCCATCGCGGATCACATCTGTTTCCGCCATTAAACAGCGTGAGCTGGGTAAAGCCATTAAACGCGCACGCCACATCGGCTTGCTGCCGTACATCGTGAAGTAAGGAGAAGCACAATGGAAATTATACTTCTCGAACGCGTTGAGAAATTGGGTGCGATTGGCGATGTGGTAACGGTGAAGGACGGGTATGCTCGTAACTTCCTGTTGCCAAACAAAAAGGCATTACGCGCCAATGCAGCAAACCGTAAAGTATTTGAGGGTAACCGGGCCAAGATCGAAAGTGATAATGCATCGCGGCGTGCCGTCGCAACGACTGATTCTTCGGGCGTTGAAGGTAAGCAGGTTATCTTGATCCGTGCTGCTTCGAATGCAGGACAGCTATATGGTTCAGTTACTGTTCGCGATATCGCCGATGGCTTGATTGCGCAGGATGCCAAAGTATCAAAAAGCATGATTATCTTGGAACGTCCGATCAAAACACTGGGCGTCTATGACGTTAAGGTTGTGTTGCATCCCGAGGTTACCGTGATGGTTACCGTGAATGTAGCGCGTAGTGATGACGAAGCCGAGTTGCAAAAAGACGGTGTCAATGTTTTGAATCAAATGTTTGAAGACGAACAGGCCGAAATTGCTGCCGAGGCAATCGAAGCACAGATCGAAGCCGAAGTAACATCAGATGCCGCCGATGCTGCCGAAGCTGCCGCAAACGTTGAACGCCGCGAAGCACAAGCCGCCGCGAAAGCCGCAGCTGCCGAAGCGGGTCTTGGCGTTGGCGCTCAGGATGACAGCGACGATTAAGCGCGGATAGTTTGATTATATTATAAGGCCGCTCTTTCCTATGAACGAGCGGCCTTTATATTGTGAAACGCAGACCGCTTTTCAACCATTGTACTTGCTCTTGCCTATATGGCTCCATATTCTATAGTTTGGCAACAAATCACAAAAGGTAATCGGCCCATGAAAACGCGAGTCTTTGTTACCCTAAAAAATGGCGTTCTCGATCCGCAAGGGAAGGCAATCCATCATGCAATTGAGGGGCTCGGGTTTTCGGGTGTGCATGATATTCGTGCAGGCCGGATGATTGAGATTGAGCATGATGATACCGTAACGCAATCTGATCTTGATGGTATGTGCACCAAATTACTGGCGAATATGGTGATTGAAAACTACGAAATCGAAACGGTATGATGCGCGCCGCTGTCATCCAATTCCCTGGATCAAACTGCGACCGTGATATGGCCGTTGCCATTCGCCAAATTACACATGCAGATACGCATATCATTTGGCACCGCGAAACCGATTTGCCAGAACGTCTTGATCTGATCGCTATTCCAGGCGGGTTTTCATATGGTGATTATTTGCGTTCAGGGGCGATGGCCGCACGCTCCCCTGTTATGCAGGCCGTTATTGCGGCGGCGGGGCGCGGCGTGCCTGTGCTGGGTGTATGTAACGGATTTCAGATACTGACCGAAGCCGGATTGCTTCCCGGCGCGCTAATGCGCAACAGCGGCATCCGCTTTGTTTGCCGCAACGTTGGCCTTCGTATTGAAAATAACCGTTCGGCATTTACCCGCGGATATGAACAAGGCACGAAGGTTATCATGCCCGTCGCCCATCATGACGGTAATTATTTCGCCGATGATGCTACACTAGACCGCATCGAAGGCGATGGCCGCGTGGCGATGCGATATGATGAGCCCGTCAACGGATCGGCGCGTAATATAGCGGGAATACTGAACGATGCCGGCAATGTGCTTGGTATGATGCCGCACCCTGAACGCATGATTGAGCCTATGCATGGCGGATCAGGCGGCAGGCTGTTGTTCGAAAGCCTGATCCGGCAAATCGCTTAAATCCGGAATTACCTGCACAGGATCCTTTCGGCGCGCCGGAAACAAAAACCTGCCTAGCACCACAATTACTGTCGGCCAAAACATAGTATTATAGATGTCATGCACGCTGGCCTCAATGCTCGCTTCGCCGGGCGCCAGCCCCCTTAAATCCGCAAATTCATTGAACAGTTCTGCACATAATACAATTATCCAGCACCAAACACTATCGGGCCGCCGCCTTAAAATTACGCCAGATACCATCAAGATCAGCAACGATATATGCACATGCATAGCATCATTGCTGAGCCCGACAAAGCCAACCAACTGTGTTTTATAGCTGATCCACAGCTCGGCCAGTTGCTGCAACTTATCCATTATCATATACGGCTGCTAAATGGTGAAAAGTCAGTAGTATCATCAAACACGTCCACGCCCTCGCGGCGCTTTAAGTATCCTACGACACCGTAAGTTACAGGCGTCAATGCGGCTTCCCAAAGCACTTTTAGGCCCCAGTTGGTGAACATCACTGTAATAACCGCGCTATTTTCCCACACCCCAAAAAAGGCGAGTGGGTAGAAAATCAAGCTATCTGCGCCTTGGCCAACTATCGTTGATCCGATTGTGCGTGACCACAGATGTTTGCCCTTGGTCAGTATTTTCATCCGCGCCATGACATAACTGTTGATAAATTCGCCTGCCCAAAATGCCGTAATGGACGCAAATACGATCCGCCACACTTGCCCAAATACTGCTTCATAAGCTGCTTGCCCTTTCCAGCCAGCGGCAGGCGGCAGAGTGACTACAACCCAGCTCATAAACGCCATGAATAGCAATGCAGTAAAGCCGACCCAAATCACTCTGCGTGCACGGGCAAAGCCGTAAACCTCGGTAAGTACATCGCCGATTACATATCCCAGCGGAAAGAAAAGTATCCCTGCGCCAAAAACAAATTCCTTGCCGCCAACCATAATCGCCGCGGGTTTGGCAGCGCCGATTACATTGGATAACAGCAATATTGCCACAAACGCAGCCATGATAAAATCATAATAACGAAACTGCCGTCCTGCCAATTCGCTCGCTCGTTGCGGCTGTGGTTGGATATTATTCATGCAAAACGCATAACCGCCTTTGCAGCGCGCGGTAAAGTGGTTATTGCAACCATAGTGTGCGCCCTTAGCTCAGCTGGATAGAGCGCGAGACTTCTAATCTTGAGGCCACAGGTTCGACTCCTGTAGGGCGCACCAATGCTTCGCGGCATTTACACTTAACGACCTTCATTGCACACAACCCATACCCGGATCGCACTTGCCAATCCCGGCGGCGTATTGCTTTTGATGCGTTCGGCGTCGATCATAGCGACCAGCGCATTGACAGCGATACCGCGCGCCTGCGCCGCTGATTTCAGCATATCCCAAAACAATGGCTCCAAACTGATCGAGGTTTGATGGCCGTTGATCGTGACGCTGCGTTTAACAGGGGGGTGATACATAGTTGGCGGGGACATAGTTGGCGGGGACATAGTTGGTGGGTACACGCTTGGCGGGTACATAGTTGAGGTGTACACAAGTGGGGGGTTCGGGTCGCTGTCCATCAATACATGTGCTGCCCGCCGTTGATCGACAGCGTTGATCCTGTAATAAAGCTAGCGTTCTCGCTGGTTAAAAACTCCACACCGCGCGCGATTTCATCGGGATTGCCAAGGCGGCCAACTGGAATTTGCGCAATGATTTTTTCCATCACATTAACAGGGATCGACGCCAGCATATCGGTTGCGATATACCCCGGCGCAATGGCATTTGCAGTCACGCCGTGGCGCGCCCCCTCCATGGCCAGCGATTTGGTAAAGCCGTGGATGCCCGATTTGGCGGCGGCATAGTTCACTTGGCCAATTTGTCCGCCTTGCCCATTAACCGATCCGACATTAACGATCCGCCCCCATTTGCGCTCCCGCATTCCGGCAAACACTGCCTTTGCCATATTGAAACATCCCGAAAGATCGACGCGGATTACCTCCTCCCACTGTTCGTATGTCATCTTAACAATCGTCGCGTCACGCGTTATACCTGCGTTATTGACCATGATGTCTATGCTGCCAAAATCACGCTCAATCGCGGCGCAGGCATCAATACATTCGGTATGATCGCCCACATTCCATTTGCGTACTTCGATGCCGGTGCGCGCCTTAAACTCCTGCGCCGCGGTATCATTTCCGCCATAGCTTGCGATAACAATGCGGCCCTTTTCCTTCAGCCGCATGCTAATCGCCTGCCCAATACCGCGTGTGCCGCCCGTGACAACTGCTATTCTGCTCATATATGATCCTCTCATGCCCAATCATATGTAATCAAGAGAAGGCAATTGGCAAGTTTCCCCAGACGTCATGTACACATAAAGTACGAATGATCTGTTCCATAGCGTACGGTATGCCCAGACGTATATGCAGACACGGATGCGGACACGCGCGCAGGCGCAGGGCGCCACATTAATGGGCATAGGTCTCATCGGAAAGTCACACATGGAAAGTCACGCTAAGGTCTCACCTAAACGGATTTGGGCAAAGCCTGCTTTACGGCTTTGCGGCTTTGCGCGAAACAAAATGCGGCTGTGATGTATTGGTAAAGCAAAGCAGAAAACCCGAGCAAAACTGCGCAAGTTGATACTCCAGTGCAAATGCGGCTTCATAATGGCGCAGCAGATATAATGGCCTACAAATACGAAGCGAGCATTCAGGGGGGTGGCAGGCATGCATAACTCCTAACGACAATAACCATATAGGCTATGTCACAGCAGCAGGCCTGTAGGACAGCGATTAGTGCTATGGACGGAAGTGCTCCTAGTAATCCGCCAAAGTTCACAGTTCAATTACGCCGACAAGGCAGCGCAATATGTTTCACGCAAAGAAAAGAAGGGGCCTCGCGTCCAGCCACACCCTCTAGAAAATCTTTGCGGTCTTTGCGCGCAACAAAGCTCGAGATATAAGGCGCAAAGAGGTCCCGCTGAGCCCCGCAACAGTTTTGCATCATAGATAAATGCACTGTCACTGTAACCCCAAAACCCTAGCTATCCGCCATTCCGCGCAACGGAGCGCCGTGTAAAGTGTGCCTATTTCTCCAACAGTCCAACCATCCGTCAATTCACACTCAACATCAGCGGGAAGTTGGCGATAAGAACGAGGTTTTTGAAGGCAACAGCAAGGCTCACGGCTTTGAGAGTCAGCTGGCTACTGAAAGAGGATTGGCAGTTTTCGTTCTTGGCTCAACTTCGCCAAGCCAATGAGGCGCTCAAGCAGCGGCTCGCCATCAACATCAAAGAAGCAATCGGCTAGGCTGTTAGGCTTGATGCCGAACATCTTGGCGACCTCCGCTTTCCACCCATCCAGCGACACAGGAGGAAGCTTGGAGAACTCGCGCGCGATTTCCCCCAGTTCGGTTTGCAACAAGGCAGCTTCGACTGGCATCCATTCGCCGTCGCAATCCGGGTGCAAAATCAACGTCGGGCAACGAGCGCCCGCTGTGCCGCCCTCTACGTTCGATACAACGGCGTCGCGGAAAAATGCGAAGTCCGCATAAGAACCCATCTCGACTCCATCAAGTTCATCGTCACCGTCAAAGACTGTCAGATATAACCCCATTAGCGCCTCACAACTTCAATATTCCGGCGATGCTCTTTCAGTAGAGCCTTTAAGTCTCCGCTGAACTCGCATTCCTTCTTGACGTTGAGCACGAGCTTTTTACCTTCCTGAACAGCGCGATAGAGCAATAGCCGTATCTGATATGTCGCCTTCAATTCGGCAGAACTCTTCAAGATATGTATCTTGTCATGGGTCTCCGCATCTGGCTTTGCGCCTCGCGCAACCTGACGCTTTGTCAGCTCAAATTCCATAGCGCGCTCCAACACGATTAAACTTTTGGTAGCTGATCATTTTGGCGCCACCGTCACTCCCCACCTGTCGAGCCATTGCTGGAAGGTCGGGTTTACGGGTCTTGTCGTGACTATCGAGAATGGCGTGTCAGTCTTAAGGGAGCGATACGTCTGAAGGCGCAACTGGTAGCTTGAATCAAGCATGCTCGACCCACTCTTGAACTCTTTGAATCCTCCTTTGGTAACGTCAAAGATCGTGCCGACTGGTTTGCCGCCCGCAGTGTATTTGGTGGGTCCAACGATTACGTTGAAGGCAGCGCTATCGATATCAGCCGCAGATGGTCGCCAAAGCGCCGTGTTTTTAGGCGCGCCAATTTCAGCAAGCCAAGCAGCTTCATCGGCTACGCCTGCTGCTAAATGACCGCCTCCCCTCTCTGCGGCAACCACCGCACGTGGCGCTGCCCCGGCCATACGGGCTTCGAGGCCAGCCATGCGCAAAGCTGCGCCTTGTGGTATCAAGTAGGTGGCGGCTTGGCCTGCGGTTGAATAGCCGCGTTCGGTGCGTACCGGAACGCCGCTAGTCATATCGCTGTATGCGCCTTGGACCAATCCGGGTAGTTTCATACCCGCTACAAAGCCGACTTCTACAAGCTTAACTGCTGCACTGGCCGGAGCATAAAGTGCCGAACGCATTGCAGATTTAGGATCAGCCTTAAGGTTATAAGCGAAATTACCGGCGCCTCTCACCATCGCTCCATCAATTGCGCCAACGCCTTCAACTGTGCCAACTAAAGCGCGCGCAGGTGCAAATTTTAACCCTCGGTAAGCCGCAGCAGCATTGGTTAGGCCCGCACTTTCCAGTCCTCTGTTAATAGGATCAAACTGGTTAGAAAAATCAGCAACCGGCCTAAATGCCGGGCGGATGTAAGTGTTGTATCCCGAACTTATGCCGCTGGTGGCAAGATTTGTCACGGACTGGAAATTATTTACCGTTAAATCTACAAAGTCACGCGCACTTATGCCACCAATCTTGTAGTTATAGGCACCGCTAGCAGCATTGGTAATGGTTTGGTAAATGGATTGTCCGGTATTTTCGCGGTTTGGATAGCCGCTGACGATAATATCGCCTGTATCTGACCAAGTGGTTGTCGACGGACCACCGGTACCTGGACTTGTGTCAACATCACTGAGTACGGCGTCTGTCGTCCCAGAATTGCCTGATCTACCCACAATCCGGTCATTATATTGCACGGTACTTACCCCGCCCATTGCACCGGGGCGCATAGATGCTTGCCAATATTTAGCACGCTCTGCTTGCACCATTAACTGGCCTTGCGCTTCTGTTGGCGCACTGGGTCTTGGGCTGAAGCTCCGCCCACGTAATCCGTCACCTGCCATGTTACCAATCGTTGCGCCAACCACATCGGGCAGCGCGGCTAGCACGTTGTCGCCAAAGTCAGTGCCTGTTATCAGGCTGCGTGCTGCGCCGCCTGCGACCGCGCCTGCCATACCCGACAACGCTTGGTTCGCATAGAATCCGGCATTGCGCACGGTGGCATCATTGATAGCATCTGCTCTCACCCCAATACCATTAGCAGCAAG
>JAYWFI010000067.1:0-17977 GCA_043778865.1 Sphingomonadales bacterium | reverse complement strand
GGCGCTCTATGAAGCGTTGCTGCGCCTGCCTACAGCCAAAGCGGCGGCAGAGATTGCCAAGCGTTTCGGCCTAGAACGCAGCGATGTATATGTCCGCGCCGCAGCGATGAAATCAGGTGCCAAATGAACCGCAAAGCCGCCGAAATACGCGGCCGCCGCGCCGAAACAATCGCAGCATGGTGGCTGCGCCTACACGGCTGGCGCATAATGGGCCACCGGGTGCGCAATGCTCGCGGAGAGGTTGATTTAGTCGCAAGGCGGGGCAAGACGCTGGCCTTCATAGAGGTTAAAGCGCGCGTGAAAGACGCCGATATTGCGGCCGCAATTGACGCCACGCGCCTGCGCCGTGTGGCCGCCGCCGCAGAATCCATGATTGCCGAATATGGCAAAGGCGCAGACAACATCCGTATCGATGTAATATTGGTTGCGCCGCGCCGGCTGCCGCGCCATCTGGTTAATGTCTGGCACGGAAAATAATGTGTGGCACGGGAAATAAGGAACGAAACGGATGTCATTGAAAATCGCGGTGCAAATGGACCCCATCGAAACCATCAGTATTAAGGGAGACAGCAGCTTTGCGCTCATGCTGGCGGGGCAGGCGCGCGGGTATACCATCCATCACTACGATGTGCGCGATCTTAGCTGGCAAGACGGCCGGTTGACCACGCCTGCACGGCGGCTGCATGATTTACAACAGGTTGAAGGCGCACATTTTCGCAGCGATGCACCTGTCAAGCTTGATCTTGGCTGTGATGTTGATGTTGTGTTGATGCGTCAGGACCCGCCCTTTGATCTGGGATATCTTACGGGCACTTGGCTGCTCGAACGGATTATGGACGAGACGTTGGTGGTCAACGATCCGGTATCTGTGCGTAATGCGCCGGAAAAAATGTTTGTGCTTGATTATGCGCGATATATGCCGCCCACGCTGATCACCCGCAGCCTTGAGGAAACCAAAGCGTTTCAAGCGCACTATGGCGCGATTGTGATCAAGCCGCTGCATGGTAATGGCGGCAAAGCAGTGTTTCGAATAGGCGAAGACGGCAGCAATTTGGGCGCGCTGATTGAGATGTTCAATCAAATCTGGCCTGAGCCTTTCATGGTACAACAGTTCCTTCCATCGGTTAGCCAAGGTGATAAACGCATCATACTTGTCGACGGAAAAGTTGCAGGCGCGATTAACCGCAAGCCGGGCGCAGGCGAATTTCGCAGCAACCTTGCCGTCGGCGGCTATGCCGAGGCCGCAGAATTAACGCCCCGCGAACAGGAAATCTGCGAAGCTATGGGCGCAGAGCTTAAAAAACGTGGGCTAATATTTGTTGGCATCGATGTTATTGGCGGCGAATACCTAACCGAAATTAACGTCACGTCACCCACCGGGATTGTCGCCATCGATGCGTTCAACAACAGCGATGTAGCCAGCATGATCTGGGACGCTGTTGAAGCGCGGATGTAGGGATTATTATTACCCTCAAGCTCGCGGGTGTGCGTTTAGATATTCGTCCATCAGCATGGCTGTGTCGACTGCTGTGTATACTTGCGTCGAAGACAGGCTGGCGTGACCAAGCAGCTCTTGCAAGCTTCGTAAATCTACACCGCCCGCCATCAAGTGCGTTGCAAAACTATGGCGCAGGGCGTGGGGTGTGGTGCGATCAGGTAGCTGCAATCGCCCGCGTGCGCCCTGTACTGCGCGGCGGATGAGGGCAGGGGATAATGCACCGCCGCGCGCCCCGCGAAACAGCGGCTGGTCTTTGGCGGCGGGGTACGGGCAATGTAAGAGATAGTCTTCGATTGCGGTCTTAACCTGTTTTAATAAAGGTACTATTCGCGTTTTTCCACGCTTGCCTGTAACTCGCAGCGTATCACTAAGCGGCAGGATACTGCCCATCAATCCTGTCGCTTCGCTAATCCGCAGGCCGCATCCGTATAGCAGCAACAGCACTGCCCAATCGCGTGCGCCAATCCAGCCTTCGCGCGCCGTCTCTGCAATATCCTCGGCCAGCGCGATTACCTCATCTGGGCTGATGGGTCTTGGCAAGCTGCGCTGTACGCGCGGGCCTTTCATGGCAGGCAGGACGGCCTGCGCGCCCAAGGCAAAGCGCAAGAACCCGCGTATAGCCGAAATCTCACGCGCTGCAGAACGGTTAGCGATGCCGTCTGCGCGCCTGCTGGCAAGAAATGCGCGAATATCAGATGCGCTAATCGCGCTTAGGGCTGTGCGGTCCGATACATGGCCCCAATGTTCAGTAAGAAATGCGCTAAGCCGCTCTGCTGTGGCGGCATAAGCACGTATACTGTGTGCCGAATAGCGGCGGTTATCCCGCAAAAACGCAGCGTATTCGGCAATTAGCGGGCTTGCGGCTTGGCTCATCACGCCGCGTCAATCGCCACAATTTGCGGCAGGATCGCATCAAGCAGCGGCATGCCCTTTGGCGTAATGGTTAAGCGGCCCTGATGCTGCGTTAACATGCCAAGATCGGCAATCTTCGCAGCTGCGGCAGCGTTTATCATCGCATTTTGCGGCAATCCAGTACGCTG
Source organism: Sphingomonadales bacterium (assembly GCA_043778865.1). Classification (GTDB taxonomy): domain Bacteria; phylum Pseudomonadota; class Alphaproteobacteria; order Sphingomonadales; family Sphingomonadaceae; genus Sphingorhabdus_B. Next base: position 15,439 of record JAYWFI010000067.1, on the reverse strand, counting down.
CGCAATGTCGGCAAGGTCAACTCCTTCACTCAGCCGCAACCCCATCAACAGCGCTTCTGTTGCGCGGGTGGCTGGATTAAGCGCATCTTCGGCCTTTATACCGTGCCCATTGCGCGCCACGGCAGACAGATAGTTTTCCGGTTTTTTATGGCGCTGTGTTGCTGTATTCAATCGGCGTCCATGTGCGCCGGGACCGATACCGGCATAATCCTGATACCGCCAATATGTTAGATTATGGCGGCTTTGTTGCCCGGCGCGTGCATGGTTGCTAATTTCGTAAGCGGGAATGCCTGCATCTGCCGTCATTGCCTGAGTTATCTCAAACAGGCCAGCTGCGTAGTCATCATTGGCGGGCACAAACGCGCCTGTTCGAACGTCGCTGGCAAACCGGGTGCCGGGTTCTATGGTTAGCTGATATAACGACATATGACTGGTGCCAAAACTAAGCGCTTGGGCCAGCTCTGCTTGCCACTGCGCCTCTGTTTGATCTGGCCGTGCATAGATAAGATCGATGCTAACGCGGGCAAATTCGCGCTGAGCAATACCCAGCGCAGCAAGGCTTTCGTGCACAGTATGCGCGCGGCCCAAAAACGTAAGAGCATCATCATGTAGCGCTTGCAGCCCCAACGATACCCGGTTCACACCCGCAGAGGCCAATCCTGCAAACTTTGCCGCTTCAACCGACGACGGATTGGCTTCTAAGGTAATTTCAATATCGGACGTAAAGCTCCAGAGCTGCGCGGCTTTTTCTATTAGTGCAGCAACGGTCGCCTGCGGCATAAGGCTGGGTGTGCCGCCGCCAAAAAAAATTGAGGACAAAGCGCGCGGTGCCGTTAATGCCGCTTCATACTCCATATCGCATAGCAATGCAGACAGCCATTCTGCCTGATCAACCGCGCCGCGAACATGGCTGTTAAAATCGCAATAGGGACATTTTGACACACAAAACGGCCAATGGATATATAGCGCAATTGGAGCAATTGGGGCTGCCGGGGCTGTCGGCGCGATAGAATCCAAAAATGGTTTGGTTGTTAGAACACTGTTCATCATCTGGTGTTAATACATGCATCATGAAAATACCATCTATCCCAACGCAATTATGCAGAAATGCGGTAATGACCATAGTGACATTATCACTGCCTATTAGCATTTGGGCAAACGTACCGCCAATCATGCCCGATCCGGCAACACCGCAAGCATTGCTCGCGCTTCATAACGCAGAACGTGCAAAGCTCTCTTTGCCGTTACTATCTTGGGATCCAAAGTTAGCGCGAGATGCAAGCGGGTATGCAAAAAAATTGGCGGACGAAGACAAGTTTGAACATGCGCCGCAATCACTAGGTGATGATGCGCAGGGCGAAAATCTATGGATGGGAACGCGCGGTTTCTACAAGGTGAATGATATGGTTGGCAGCTGGATTGAAGAGCGAAAGTTCCTGCGTTCCGGTAACTTCCCCAAGGTTTCGGCTACAGGGGATTGGACCGATGTTGGCCATTACACACAGCTGATATGGGCCAAAACACAATATGTAGGATGCGGCATACAGCATAATAAGCAGGACGAGTTTCTGGTATGCCGTTATTATCCCGCAGGTAATGAATATGGTGAAATGATCCGCGTAAAATAATGTAATTAGTTACTATTCCTACAAATATTGCGTAACAAACTTGCCCATGATGTTGGTTAATGCTAGCTAATTGGTAGTAGGAAGCGACTCAACGCATGGAGGGATTTTAAGTGGACATTTCAAGCATACCAAAAATGTACAAAATGATTGGGGCGGCTGTTGCGCTTTCGGTTGTTGCTGTACCTGTTATCGTACAAGCAGATTCTGCTAATACGGTTTACACACCCAAGAAGAAGAAAACCGCTGCGAAAGCGCGTTACAAAAAGAAATCAGTTGCGCGCCGCGCAGCACCGCGTGCACCTAAAGTTGCGCAAGTTGAACAGCCCGTTCAATCAATCGCGCCGCCAGCACCTGAGCCGCAGTATGTTCCGCCGCCGCCTGTTGAAGAAGCAATGGCAGCGCCCGCAGCCGCTGCACCTGCACCTGTTCAAGCCGCAGCTCCTGTTGCACGATCAGGCGGCAATGGCTTGCTCATCGGATTACTCGGGGCAGCTGCCGTAGGCGGCGGTATACTGCTTGCCACCAGCGGTAACAATTCAAAAAGCGGCGGTTAATTTTCGCTGATAGCTCTCTGATAAAGTGATTAAGTTTAGAACCGGTGCTTTGAAAAAAGCGCCGGTTTTTTGTTAGGCTAGGGTGGTTGTTGAAAAAGTGTGTGGTATAAAAATGTGGCGTAATTTTCGCTCAAACTCAAACCAGCACGCCTACCTTCATCAATCGATAGCCGATCTGCATAACTCAAATGTTCGTAATATGCTCCCATTGATCGCTCCTTCATAAGCTAACAGGATCATGCCCTGTTGCACTTACTATTGGAACCGGCCTTACGGCATCATAGATAAATGCACTGTCGCCGGAATTTGTCCTGTCACCGGAATTTGTCACCGGAATTCGTCCTTACGCTAAGGTGACCGGTTCAAAATCGTTACAAGTCCACCTAGAAGCAGGCATCCAGCAATTTCTGATAATGGTAGCCTACCGCAGCGCCGGAGCAATCGCCTCAAATAAGTAATCTGCAAGTAGGCGAAGCCGCTTTGGCATCAGTTGCTTGCTTTCAAAGCAAAGATGGACCGAAATGTCAGCCGCTTTGTAGTCTTCAAGCGCGATTTGCACAGATCCATCCGCAATTGAGCTATTAATAAGATAACGCGGAATAGGAGCTACTCCATGCCCACTCTTAACAATATCGGCGACTGCCTCAATCGAGTCTGTCGTTAGATGGTGTAACGGCTCTAACCGGATATATTGCTCGTCTTTTTCGAAGGTCCATTGGTAAAGACTTCCTGTTCCGGGGATACGAAAGCCAATCGAAGGCAGCTTGCTGATATCTCTAATTGTGAGCTTGGTTATGGGTTGATCGACGAGCGCACGAGGAACTGCGAGAACGATGGGGATCGATCCTAGCTTTCGGGCTACGATGCTGCTGTCTGGCAAGTTACCTTGTCTGATAACAAGATCAGTGCTTGTGTCGATAAGACTGTCGATACTTTCGGACAGACGGACTTCGACGGCAATATCAGGATACGCCAAACGAAATGCCGCCAAAACGGGAAGAACGTAATGGCGACCAAATCCATGCGCGACGGATAGCGTTACTGTCCCGCCGACAGCATCAGTTTTCGCTTGGGTCTTTTGCAAAGTCGCACGAAGCTCATTTAGCGCTGGGCCGAGCTGGCGTAACATTGCTGCGCCCTCTTCTGTCAGAAATACTTTCCGTGTTGTTCGTTGAAACAAGCGTACGCCGAGCTGAGTCTCGAGTTGCCCAATTAGCCGGCTCACATAAGTACGCGGCACACCGAACTGACGACCAGCATCAGTAAAACTACCGCTATGAGCCACACTTTCAAACATGCGGAGCATACGAACGTCGATGTAATCGATTGTATCAATTTTTGCTACGGTTTGATCCATATATAGATGCTATCTTGAATCAATTAATCGGTCAATAAGGCGTTAAGATGAACCCAGTAAAAGGAATATGTATAATGAAAATTTCAGTTTTAGGAACTGGCATGGTCGGCCAAAATCTTGCACAAGCGCTGGTTGCTCATGGTCATACCGTTATGATCGGAACGCGCGATGTTGAAAAAACGTTGAGTAACAACAATCCAAATGATTATGGTTTGCCTGCCTTTTCCATCTGGCACGAAAACCACAAAAGTATTGCGCTTGTGAGCTATGCCGATGCTGTGAATTTTGGTGATATCATTATCAATGCGACAAACGGCAACGTATCGATCGATGCACTTTATCTAGGCAATGCAGATAAAGCCGGTAATAAAATTTTGGTTGATGTCGCGAACAAGTTGCAGCCAGTTGCCGGTGGGATGGCAAAATCTCTGGCAAGCGACGAAACATCCCTCGGGGAAGAAATCCAAGCCGCTTTTCCGAGCCTACGAGTTGTCAAAACATTCAACACAATGAACACCTATGTGATGACAAATCCTTCGTCAGTAGCTGGTAATAGCAGCGTGTTTTTGAGTGGCAACGACATTGAAGCTAAAGTTGTCGTCAAAGATCTGTTAAAAAATATGGGTTGGGCCGACATCATCGACCTTGGTGACATTACCGGGTCACGCGGCACCGAAATGATGATGTCGATATGGTTGCGTCTTTGGACTGTCATCGGTAACACCCCATTTAACTTCAAAATCGTTCGGTGACAGGTCAAACTTAGTGGGGACGTCTGCCCCACACGTTGGTAAAGAATCAATTGGCGTATTTTTTCTTGTCCGGTGCGGTGTTGGCATTTAGCTTATTGATCAGTGGCGCATGCAAAATACTTTGTGCCTCGTTTCCTTTGCGCCTTTTTACAAAGTTGTTGTGCGCGCTGCAGGGACCCCGGCCTTCGCCGGGGCACGCGTTAAGCACGGAGTTCGCGTATGATTACCGTTCGCGCGCGCACGCCGTTATGTTAAGGGCGTAAGGCATGCAGCGACCAGTTTGGCAAAGGCGGCGGCGCGGTGGCTTAGGCGATGTTTGCCTTCTGCGCCAAGCTCAGCGAAGGTCTCATTATAGCCTTCGGGGACAAACACGGGATCATAGCCAAAGCCTAAGCTTCCGCGCGGCGGCCAGGTTAGCGATCCGGGCGCGCGGCCTTCGAAAACCTCTGCATGGTCATCGGGCCAGGCCAGCGCCAGCGTGGAGATGAAGTACGCACTGCGGTCTGCGCCGGGACCTAGTTCAGCCAGCTTGCCTTCGACCTTGCCCATTGCCATGTACCAATCGCGGCCTGATTTTTGCCCGATCAGCTCGGCTTCATACGGCATGCGTTCGGCCCAGTCGGCGGTGTATACGCCGGGCGCGCCGCCCAATGCCGCCACGCACAGGCCGCTATCGTCGGCAAAGGCGGGCAGGCCAGATGAAGACGCCGCCGCATGCGCCTTTATCAGGGCGTTTTCGGCAAAGGTTGTTCCGGTTTCATCAGGCTCCGGCAGTCCAAGTTCGCCTGCGCTGACCACCTGCATCCCATATGGCGACAGCAGTGCGGCCATTTCGGGAAGCTTGCCTGCGTTGTGCGTTGCGATAACGAGCTTGCCGGGTTCAAGAATTCGGTGGGTCATAAGCGTACCTATTTCGCCCCCATTCTACTTCGCCGCCGCTACTGCTGCTGCTTGCGCCGTGAATATCGTATCACATCCCATGCGCGACAGTCGTAGCAAGCGCAGCAAAGCTTCTTCGTCATAGGCCGCACCCTCTGCAGTCGCCTGCACCTCGGCGATTTGGCCGCCGCTTATGAGCACGAAATTGGCATCGGCGTCTGCTGCGCTGTCTTCGTCATAATCGAGATCGAGCACGGGCGTGCCTTTATATATCCCGCAGCTGATGGCGGCGATATGCGCGCGGATCGGGTCCTGCTTAATCGCGCCTTTTGCCAGCAGGCCGTTAACCGCAAGCCGCATCGCAACCCACGCGCCAGAGATTGATGCAGTGCGCGTGCCGCCATCGGCCTGTATCACGTCGCAATCGATCGTAATCTGGTGCTCGCCCAGTTTTTTCATATCTACGACTGCGCGTAAGGATCGCCCGATAAGCCTCTGTATTTCCTGCGTTCGTCCTGATTGCCTACCCTTGGCGGCCTCACGCTGGCTGCGGGTGTGAGTGGAACGCGGCAACATCGAATATTCCGCCGTTACCCAGCCTTCACCCTTGCCGCGCATCCACGGCGGCAATCGGTCTTCAACGCTGGCGGTAACCAAAACCTTGGTATCACCAAAGCTGATCAGGCACGAACCCTCGGCATGTTTGGTGAAGCCTGTTTCGATGGTAAGCGCGCGCATTTCGTCTGCGGCACGGCCGGATGGACGCATTATGTATCTCCTGAATATGAACTCACGGCGGCCATATACGCTATGCTAGCCATTGCAAGTATGGCAGCATCGGCTATCAAATAATTATGAGCATTGTCCCCATCCACGAACTCAATGACCGAACGCGCAATATATTTCGCATGGTGGTCGAAAGCTATTTGGACAATGGCGCGCCTGTGGGTAGCCGCACGATCAGCAAATTTGCCGGCCTGAACCTGTCGCCGGCATCGATACGCAACGTCATGCAGGATTTAGAGGAAGCAGGTTTGCTAGCCGCGCCGCATACCAGTGCAGGGCGGATGCCAACCGAGAGCGGCTTGCGCCTGTTTGTGGACGGCATGATGCAATCGTCTGTGCCGTCACCCGAAGAGCAGCGGGCGATCACTTCGCAGCTTATGGGTACTGGACCAATAGAGGATGCGTTGGCGGCGGCGACATCGGTGCTGTCGGGGTTGTCGGCCTGCGCAGGTTTGGTGCTGGTGCCTAAACGAGAGGCGGTGTTGCAGCAGTTTAGCTTTGCGCGGTTATCTCCTGCAAAAGCGCTGGCGATATTGGTGGGCACCGACGGCAGCGTGGAAAACCGCTTGGTCGAGATCCCGCCTGCGGTAACTGATACAGCGTTAATCGAAGCGTCCAATTATATCAGCGCGCGGCTTTCTGGCCTGACGCTGTCGAATGCGCTGGCCAAGCTGGATAGCGAAATCCGTTCCGAAAAAGCCGAGCTTGATAAAGCCAGCGCCGATTTGGTGCGAACCGGGCTTGCTGTCTGGTCAATCGACGCGAATGACCGGCCTGTTCTAATCGTTAAGGGCCAGTCGAACCTGATCGATGAAAGCGCGGCCGCGGATTTGGACCGGGTGCGGCAATTGCTGGATGAGCTGGAAAGTAAGGAGGAGATTGCGCGTTTGGTCGATAGCGCGCGTGATGCGCAATCCGCGCGGATATTCATTGGCTCCGAAAATAACCTGTTTTCGCTATCTGGTTCCTCCATAATCGCCGCGCCCTACCGCGATATAGGCGGCAAAGTCGTCGGCGTGGTCGGCGTGATCGGACCCACCCGGCTTAACTATGCCCGGATTGTCCCCATGGTCGATTTCACGGCACAGGCGCTGAGCCGATTGATGAAATAGCCAGTTGATGAAACAGAATGAGCGCTTATATGCGCAGCAACGAAATTATAGAAATTGGGGCTATGACTAACAAGAACAACACATCCGCCGAAACGGGTACCGACATTGATGCCGATAAAGAGATGGATGGCGTGCCGGAGCATTTGAAAGCAGCTTCAGAGGAGGGGGCAGAGCGTATTGCGCAGCTGGAATCAAAGTTGGCCGAGGCTCAGCAAGAGGTCCTTTATGCCAAAGCCGATACGCAAAATGTGCGCCGCCGCATGGAAAAAGAAGCCGCCGATGCCCGCGCTTATGCGGCAACGAATTTTGCCCGCGATGTGCTATCAGTGGCCGACAACCTTTCGCGCGCTTTGGATGCGATCCCTGCTGAATTGCGCGCTGACGAAAAATTTAAGGGGCTCGTTATTGGTTTAGAAGCAACAGGCCGCGAACTGGCAAACGTGTTTGGCAAAAACGGTATCACCCGCATTGCCGCCATGGGCATGCCGCTTGATCCCAATCAACATCAGGCAATGGTGGAAATACCAAGCAGCGATGCGCAGCCCGGTACGATCATCACCGAAATGCAAGCCGGTTACATGATCAAAGATCGCCTGCTGCGCCCGGCAATGGTGGGTGTGGCAAAGAAGGCTGAGTAATTTTTTAAGGCAATACGACATGCGCATATTTGGTTTGGCGGCGGGATTGTTGATATTATCGGGGCCGGCAAATGCGCTTCCCGAAAATCAGAATCTAGTGCAATGGGGCAAATATGTTCCATCCGGTTGGAAAGCCATCGGAGTTGCGCAGGGCAAACTTAGTGCCAAATCAAACGGCGATGCTGTGCTGATTGCCGAGGAAAATGATCCTGCAAAACGCAAAGTTAATGATGATATGGGTAATCCATCCATCAACGTAAATCCGCGCAGGTTGATATTCCTAACCAAAGCACAGCAGGGATATCGCCAAACGCATTCGTACGATGGCTTTTTGCCGACAGAGGGCAATGCGCAAACCACGTGCCTTGCCGACCCGTTAGAGGAAGGCGGAATTGATATTGCGAAGAACGTGTTTTCGGTAACGCTGCATTATTGGCTAAGTTGCGGCAGTTACGGCGTCACAACTCGCACGTTTAAGTTCCGCAGCAAAAATGGCGCGTTTCGCTTGATCGGGATGGACAGCCTATCTTTTTCAAGATCCACCGGGGAAGGTTCTGAAATCAGCATCAATTATTTAACCGGAAAAAAGAAATACACCACGGGAATTGAAGTGATTGGTCCTAATGAGCCGGGCGACACTCCATATCAGAAAAAGATAAAGTGGTCGCGAACCGCGCCTACGCCTTATTATTTATCACAAATGAAACAGACCGATTGCGATGATTATGAGAACGGGCCTTCGTGGTGCACGCTGGAATAAAGCCTGCAAATAGATTGTAATGTAGGACTACAGCTTGTAGCTCGCAGGGTATGAATATCTGTTTGTCTACACATAATTTTCTCTACGGCCGGTGCACAATTATTTGCACGCCATATTTTTGCACTACACTATCAACTTGCGCAGTTTTCGGCCAATTTTCATGCGGCGCGCAAGTGGCATATTGGCCATGAACCGCGCCTCCATTACCTCTGGTGCCGCTGCTGCTGCTGCAATACCTCAAAACGTGTGGAGGGATGAACTGCGCGCCACTTTGTCGCTTGCATGGCCATTGATCCTGACAAATATCACGATGGTGTTGATCAATGCTACAGATGTATTCCTGCTGGCGAAGCTTGGCCCTGATGAGCTGGGTGCATCGGCAATGGGATCAGGTATCGTGATCGCAATGATGCTGTTTGGCATTGGCTTGGTGACGGCGTCATCGCCCATGATCGCATCAGAGCTAGGCCGTAAACCGCATTCGGTGCGCGATGTGCGGCGGACATTCCGGCAGACGTTGTGGGCGGCAACGGCGATCACTATTCCGATCATGGTGCTGTTATGGTTTAGTGAGGATATTTTGCGCGCGGCGGGCCAGCCAGAACGGCTTGCGGCAAATACGGGCCTATTCATTCGCGCACTGCAGTGGGAGATATGGCCAGCATTAGGCGTTGTGGCATTGCGGTCATTTATGTCGGCATTGGAACAACCACGCTGGACTTTGGTGGCGGGCGTTGCTGCTGTGTTTGTTAATCTGGCGATTAATTACACGCTGATATTCGGTAAATTTGGATTTCCGGCATTGGGCCTGTGGGGCGCAGGTATCGGCAGCGCGGTTACCAGCATGTTTCAATTTATCTTTCTTGGCATAGTGGTAACGCGCCATCCGCGGTTCCGCCGGTATCATTTATTTGGCCGCTGGTGGCGTGCCGATTGGCCTCGGTTTCGCACGCTATGGACACTGGGCTTTCCGATATCACTTGCGCTTGGATTTGAGGCGATGGTTTTTGCCGCTGCTGTGTTCCTTATGGGTTACATCAGCACAGCGGCAGTGGCGGCGCACGCGATAGCCATACAGATCGCGTCGATGTCATTCATGGTACCCATGGGCATCGCGCAAGCGGCCACGGTGCGTGTTGGCATTGGGTATGGCAAGAAAGACGCCGCGGCAATCCACCGGTCGGGTTGGACGGCTTTCGTGCTTGGTGTAGGTTTTATGACGGCGATGGCGGGTGTGATATGGATTATGCCGCACATATTGATTGGCATTTTTCTTGATCCTGCATTGCCGGGTAACGCGGCCGTGACGGATCTTGCTGTAACTTTTCTGGGCGTGGCGGCGGTGTTTCAAATAGCCGACGGCGCGCAGGTTGTGGGCGCGGGCATGCTGCGCGGGTTACATGATACCACATGGCCTATGATATATGCGCTATTTGGATATTGGGTAATCGGCATTGGCGTTGGCGCGGGACTTGCTTTTTGGGCAGGGTGGAGCGGTTTTGGCGTATGGGTTGGGCTGGCATCGGGATTGGCGGTTGTATCTGTGCTGATGCTATGGCGGTGGTTGCGGCGGGATGCGTTGGGATTAGTCCCCGTTTAAGCTGTTTAGTTTTCTTTTAGTGTCAGTGCCATTTGTTTCACACAAAGGAAAAAAAGATAAAAAATTAAGAGTGTTTGTGTGCATTCTGAAGCAAAGTTTATTAGATATACGGCATCAATCAAAGTGCGCCGTATTTTTTTTCTTTTGCTCTTCTTTGTGTCTTTGCGTGACATAACTGGCACGAAGTTTGACGTCAAAACTCTCTAAAACGGCAGCACGCCCTCATACTGGCTAAGCGGCGGCGCCCCCGGTACTTTTATCCCTCGGCGCAGCAAGAATATGTGGCGTATGATCTCCGCCTGTTGCTCTAGACCATATTGGTGCAGGGTCCATCCGGGTTTCAAACTATACTCATAGCGACAAAATGGATGGCGGCGCAGCGGCAGGAATACACCTGTTTGGTGTTGCCACACATGCGTCATCTCGTGGATGAACAGGCCTTGTAAGCCAAGGCTGCTTTCGCAAAAATCATTGCAAAACAATTCACTACTGGGATGAAACCACAAATGGCCATCGGGCGCCATGGTCACACCGCGCGGTTGGAACCACCACCAACGGCGGTTATGAATGCGGACCTTAGCAAGGTCTATTGCATCGCCAAAGATGGAACCGACAAGCACGCATTCCTGAGAGGTCAGCTTGCGGCCAGACTTATGCGGTCCAAACATTGCTCTAGATTACAGCCTTGCGCTCATCAGGCACAGTACCGTCCATTTCCTCAACTACGGCATCGACCAGTATCCGGTCTCCGTTGGAAAATAGAAACTGTATCTCGGCCTCACCTGTCCGCCGAGCTTTCAAGTTAACGCCCCACATCATGACATGCTTACCGCCTTGCTTAAACTCTACTTTGCTTTTTGCAGGTATTTTGACCTTCGTTACAGGCTCCATGGACATCATGCCTGTTTTGGGGTCTTGGCCGCTTTCATGCATCTCGCTGCGGATTACTGAATCGGAGGTAGCCGAAAACAGCTTCACTTCGCTCGCTCCGCCGTGCACCGTAAAGTAAAGCGCAGATGGGCCGCTATCAACCGGGTTAAGTACTATTTTGGCGTTGTCTACGCGAAGCTGGGGTGGTTGGCCGCAAGAAGCGAGCATAAGGGCCGTCAATAACGCGCAGATCGTAGTAACCTTAGATTTAAGCATCATGTCGCAAATTATCCTTATTTAATATGTCCAAAAACGGGGCGCAAAGTCCATATTTCTCCTTCTAGTGTCGACAAAGTCTTGTGCCAAGCGAAATGGCCCCTATATCGCCGAGGTAGATGTAGTTTCCGTAATGCCGCGACGCCGATAGGGTTGCGGCTGGTATATTAATTATTTAATAGAATTTGGGGTTAGACAAAAATGGCTAAAGTGATTGGCATTGATTTAGGTACAACAAACAGTTGTGTTTCCGTAATGGACGGCGGCAAACCTAGAGTCATCGAAAATTCCGAAGGCGCGCGCACCACGCCGTCGATTGTGGCATTTGCCAAGGATGGTGAGCGCCTGATCGGGCAGCCTGCCAAACGGCAAGCGGTTACCAATCCAGAAAGCACTATATATGCTGTAAAGCGCTTGATCGGCCGCCGTTTTGACGATCCAATGACCAAGAAAGACATGGAGCTGGTTCCTTACGATATCGTCAAAGGGAAAAATGGCGATGCATGGGTATCGGCGGGCGGCGAGTCTTATTCTCCATCGCAAATTTCTGCTTTCACTCTGCAAAAGATGAAAGAAACCGCCGAGGCATATCTTGGCGAAACCGTAACGCAAGCGGTTATCACCGTACCTGCGTACTTCAATGATGCGCAGCGTCAGGCCACTAAAGATGCTGGACAGATTGCGGGTCTTGAAGTGCTACGCATTATCAACGAACCCACCGCTGCGGCGCTGGCTTACGGACTTGATAAGGACGAAAACAAAACCATCGCGGTTTATGACCTTGGCGGCGGAACGTTTGATATCTCAATTCTTGAGGTTGGCGACGGCGTGTTTGAGGTCAAGTCTACCAATGGCGACACGTTCCTTGGCGGTGAAGATTTCGACAGCAAGCTAGTTGAATTTTTGGCGGCTGATTTCAAGAAAGCTGAGAATATCGATCTGACCAAGGACAAGCTTGCGCTGCAACGTTTGCGCGAAGCATCTGAAAAAGCTAAGATTGAGCTGTCTTCGGCGCAATCGACCGAGATCAACTTGCCGTTTATTACTGCTGATCAAAATGGTCCGAAGCATTTGGTGAAGAACATCACGCGCGCTGACCTTGAAAAACTGGTTGAAGATTTGATCAAGCGCACATTGGAGCCATGCAAAAAAGCGATTGCCGATGCGGGCGTGAAGTCTTCGGATATCGACGAGGTTGTGCTGGTGGGCGGCATGACCCGTATGCCTAAAGTGCGCGAAGTGGTGAAAAACTTCTTTGGTAAAGAACCGCATACGGGCGTAAATCCCGACGAAGTTGTTGCGATGGGCGCGGCCATTCAGGCAGGCGTATTGCAGGGCGATGTGAAGGACGTATTGCTGCTTGATGTGACACCATTGTCGCTGGGTATTGAGACGCTTGGCGGTGTGTTTACCCGCATGATCGACCGTAATACAACGATCCCAACCAAGAAATCGCAGGTCTATTCAACCGCCGATGATAACCAAAATGCGGTTACCATCCGCGTGTTCCAGGGCGAGCGCGAAATGGCGGCGGATAACAAGTTGCTCGGTAACTTTGATCTGGTCGGCATTCCGCCTGCGCCGCGCGGTATTCCGCAAATCGAGGTTACGTTTGACATCGATGCCAACGGTCTTGTTAGCGTTACGGCCAAAGATAAAGGCACAGGCAAAGAACAACAGATCAAGATACAAGCATCAGGCGGATTGTCCGATGCCGACATTGATCAAATGGTCAAAGACGCAGAGCAATTTGCCGAAGATGACAAAAAACGCCGCGATGCCGCCGAAGCAAAGAACAATGCTGAAAGCCTTGTCCACACCACCGAGAAGCAGCTTGAAGAGCATAGCGACAAAATTGACGCTAGCTTAAAAGGTGAGATCGAAGCAGCGGTTGCCGAAACCAAAATCGCAATCGAGGGCGGCGAGCCCGAAGCGATGAAGGAAAAAGCCAACGCGCTTGCTCAAGTCGCAATGAAGCTGGGCGAAGCGATCTACAAAGAAGAGCAGGCAAGTGCCAGCCCGTCTGCGGCATCCGAAGAAGCACCGGCCGATGACAACGTGGTCGATGCCGAATTCTCAGAAGTCGACGAAGACGCAGACGCGAAAAGCTAACCACCCTTTGGCGTCATCTCGGTGCTGGGATGACGCCAAGTGTATTTCCGGGGAGTTGAGCCAGTGGGCGCGGAAACCGATTATTATGAATTGCTCGAAATAGAGCGCACAGCGGACGATAAGACGGTCAAGACGTCCTATCGCCGTATAGCCATGCAATGCCATCCGGACAAAAACCCTGGCTGCGAAAAATCAGAGGCAAAGTTTAAGGCGATAAGCGAAGCCTATGATGTCCTGAAAGACCCGCAAAAGCGCGCGGCATATGATAGGTATGGCAAGGCTGCGTTTGAAAATGGCGGCGGCCGCGGCGGCGGCGCTGACTTTGGTGACTTTTCCGACATATTCGAAAACTTCTTTGGCGGCGGCGGGCGGCAACGCGGCCCGGCACGCGGCGCAGACATGCGGTATGATTTGGAAATCACACTTGATGAAGCGTTCCACGGCAAGTCCGCCGACATCACCATAGATGTCGCATCACAGTGCGGCGATTGCAGCGGTAGCGGCGCGCAAGCAGGTTCCAGTGCGCGGACATGCGGCACGTGTGCAGGCCACGGAAAAGTGCGCGCGCAGCAGGGATTTTTTGTGGTCGAACGAACATGCCCAACCTGCCACGGCCGCGGCGAAGTGATCGAAAGCCCATGCCGCAAATGCCGGGGTGAAGGCCGGATTGACGAGCGCAAGACAATCTCCATCGATATTCCTCCCGGTGTGGACGAAGGCACCCGGATCCGCGTTGCCGGCAAAGGGGAGGCGGGACCGCGCGGCGCAGCAGCAGGCGATTTGTATATATTCATACACTTAACCCGCCACAAAATGTTTGAACGCGACGGTACGACCCTGTTTTGCAAAGCGCCGATTAGTTTCTCTACGGCCGCGCTGGGCGGTGAAATCCGCATTCCGGGGCTTGATGGGCAGGAGCATATGATTACGATCCCTGATGGTATCCAATCGGGTAAGCAGCTGCGTCAACGCGGCGCGGGTATGCCCGTCCTACAAGGGCGCGGGCGCGGCGACATGGTGATCCAAGTCGATGTGGAGACTCCCACTAAACTGAGCGCGAAGCAAAAAGAGATACTGCGTACTTTCCAAGAAACCGAGACCGGTGCGGAAAGCCCGCAATCCAAAGGCTTCTTTGATAAAGTTAAGGATATCTGGGAAGACTTTACAGAGTAGGCGGTAGTTTATCACCTTGAAGCAATATGGCGAACTACAGCTCGCTATCGAAAAAGCGTTACGCATTGAGCTTAGACAATTTTGGAAAGTCACACTAAAGTCACACCTAAATGAGTTTGGGGACGGGCATTTTCTATACAATTCTTTGCATCTTTGCATTTTTGCGCGAAACAAAATGACGCCGCGCTTTACCGGTAAAACGGAGCATGAAACGCGCGCAAAACTGCGCAAGTTTACAGTTCAGTGCAAATATATTTTTATGTCTACGCAGCAAATGTGACGGTACACAAATACTAAGCAGGCATTCGGCGGTGACAGGCATGATAACTCCTAACGATTATAACCATACAGGTTATATCACAGCAATAAACCTGTAGGACAGTGATAAGTGCTCATGTAATTGAGAGAACTTCCGCCGCAATCCGCCAAAGTTTACACTCCGATTATCGCAGTCTCCACATTTACGCCGTTCTGTAACCCAAAATATTGCACACAAAGAAAAGAAGAGAGCCCGTACGTCCATCCGCCACCCCTTTTAGGATCTTTGCGGTCTTTGCGTGAAATAGATAAGAATTTATGTAGTGCATAAAAATTGGAAGCAGTCACGTAATTACATGTCGCGGTCAGCGCGTCGCCGATGGCTTGCCCCCATGCCGTTGCGCCGTAAGGAATAGGGTTAACCAGATAACTATCCGTTTTTCCGCGCGCGGCTACTAGTCCTGCCAGCGCGCCGCCAAGGCTGTGGCCGACGGTGGTTATATTCTGCGCGGCAACTTCATTGCCCACGGGATACGCGCGGCCCGTGACCGCTGTATAAAACTGCGATGCCAAGGGAAACTGCGAGGCTTTCCATAAACCTGTAAACGAGCTCCACCCGTACACAAAATCATGCACAAGCTCATTGCCCGCATCAAAATCCGTCCCGCGGTAACTGATGACTGT
>JAYWFI010000066.1:0-1876 GCA_043778865.1 Sphingomonadales bacterium | reverse complement strand
CATGAACAGCATAATCACAGCCGTACCGATGAATGCGGCAAGCGCGCCGCGTTGGATTGAATCCGCGCCCAGATCAGGTCCAACGGAACGTTCCTCAACCACTTTTAGATCAACAGGCAGCGCGCCGGAACGCAGCGATATCGCGAGTGCATTCGCGCTTTCAGTAGTGAAGCTGCCTGAAATTATCGCCTGCCCGCCAAGTATAGGTTCATTAATTCTTGGTGCAGAAATCACTTGGCCATCCAGTATGATTGCAAACAATTTGCCTGGATTTTGCTGTGTCATACGTGCGAATTTTTGGCCGCCCTCTGCGTCAAATTGAATGGATACGCCAGGCTGGTTTTGGTCATCGACAGATCCGTCCGCCTTCACCAGTTTGTCGCCGGCAATTCCGCCAAGCCTGCGCACAGCGATTTTTGAACCGCCCTCTGCAAACGGCAGCACTTGGCTACCAATCGGGGCATTACCTTTTTTAACTTCTTGCTGATCGGCGCTTTCATCGACTAACTTAAATTCAAGTTTTGCCGTTTTACCAATTAACTTTTTAAGCGCCTCCGGGTTGGCTAGTCCGGGCACTTGCACCACTATCCTATCATCACCTTGCCGAATAATTGTTGGCTCCAATGTTCCCAGCGCGTTGATCCGGCGATCAATTACATCCTTGGCTGTATCCATTGCGTCATTAAGTGCGGCTTTGTCGCCCGTAGTTATTGGCGATAGTATGATGCGATTACCGTCGACCACTGCAATATCCCAATCGCGCCCACTGGCGGCATTCCCAACAATTGGCAGAAGCGCTTCGCGTGCGGCATCTAACCGGGCCGGTTCTGCAACCGTAAAGCTTAGCTTTCCGTTGGCGCGCGACACGTCGTCAACCACAATTTTAGGATCCACACGCTTCATGGCATTGCGCATTGTATCCTCTAAAGTTTCAAGCCGCGTCTCGGCCAGTTTAGCCCCATCTGCCTCAAGCAAAATGTGACTGCCGCCTGCAAGATCAAGCCCTAGATTAATGGTGGGATGCGGTATCCATGATGGCAGGTTTTTCAAATAGCTTCCCGGAACAATACTAGGGATCGCGGCCAGTATACCCAGCAATATGAGGATATTTATCATCCATTTGCGTGCAGGTGAAAAATCAAGCATGTATATGTTCCAAGTTTAATCCGAAGGATATTACAGCGCAGAGAACAGCGCAAAGAGATATTGTGCAGCATGCACGGTATCAATCATTAGCAGGCTTTTTTATACGTGACTGCACATGCGTTAGCGTTGATTTAATCGCTTTCACCGACACTCCCTTGGCAATTTCAACTTCGACATATTCATCCGTAACTTTGGTAACACGGCCCATCAATCCGCCACCTGTAACAACTTCATCATTTTTTTGTACCGCATTAATTTCGGCAGCGTGCTCCTTTGCGCGCTTTTGCTGCGGCCTGATTAGCAAAAAATAGAACACCACAAATATCATAATTAACGGCGCTATGTTGCTGATAAAAAAAGCCATAGTCGTTGGCGCAGCGGCGGCACTAGCTTGTAAAATTAACATCGAATTCATCTATGTTTCCCCGGAGTATTTAATCTGCGCCGCATTTTTTGCGGGTGTTACCATTCGTGCTGCGAGCGGTTATCACGCAGCACGTGTTTACGCAACGGCAAAGGGCTTTCCTTCTCACTTCGCAGACCCCGCACAGCGCGCTTGATTTTGGCTGATTGCTGTATATACGATTTGAAGTAAGAACTTTCAAAACTATATTCTAAGTAGAATGCATAGTTTCGAACTGGGTCGGGACGTAGCGCAGCCTGGTAGCGCATCACACTGGGGGTGTGGGGGTCGCAGGTTCGAATCCTGTCGTCCCGACCAATAAGTCTT
>JAYWFI010000065.1:0-20024 GCA_043778865.1 Sphingomonadales bacterium | reverse complement strand
ACTACTTCATTATTTCCAATCCAGTTAGCTTCAATTGGCCAGCCACCATCGCCCTCGAATATCTTTTTTTTATTTTTACCAACATTGTGAAAAAAGATTTTTGTTGATGGGCTGCCTAAAGCACCCCTATCACTTACTAAAATTTGAACCTTATATTTCATATTAGGAGAGGTACGATAAGTTTCATGCTCATTTTGACTGCTACAAGAGCACAAAAAAAAGATTATGATAAAGTACGGTAACCTGTTCAATAAGTTAGTCATCTTTTATTATACCCATCTGCAACATAAGCTTGGCTTGCTTTATTATTGCAGTTGTTTTGATAAATAAATATTCTGTTGTCGTAAATCCGTAATCGTCAACTGAACTTTGCAATGTTAATCGCGTACGGTAACAAAGTTACTGTGACAGTACATTGAATTATGGCGTTGCTTTTAATTTCTATGTTTTGTTTCTAAAATCTAATTCTATTTCACGCAAAGAGCGCTAAGATTTTTAAGAGGTTGGGGGTGGATGCGCGGAGCTTCTTTTTTCTTTGCGCGGAATATATTGCACTATAGTCGCGGTGTAAATGTGCGGGCAGGGATGATTGGGGTGCGAACTTTGGCCGATTACATGGGATGTGCTCTTAATATCGTGCGTACTTCGCGCTGTCCTACAGGTTAGCTGATATGATAAGCCTTGCGTCGATATAATCGTTAGGAGTTATTTATGTCCGTCATCCCTAAACCCATGATCAACATTCGAGCGTCCTCACATTTGCTGTGTAGACAGATAGCTTTTTTTGCACTGCACTATCAACTTGCGCAGTTTTGCGCGGGTTTTTGCCTAGTGTTACCTGAAAAGTGCGGCGTTATTTTGTTTCGCGCAAAGCCGAGAAGAAATCTCCAGAAAAGGAACGTCTCCAAACCGGTTTAGGTGTGACCTTAGTGTGACTTTCCAAAAACGATAGGCTCAATACCTAACGCTTTTGTATCAGTAAAATATATTCTAGCACATTGCTTTAATTTGATAAATTAGTAATTCTTATCTATGCTTTATCGTCACCGTATTTCACCGCATCCATCGCACGTTAGCTACCACCAAGTGCGAGCCATAGGGCGATGCGGGCGCGGGCATGGCGGCCCTTTATGGTTTCGATATTCGCATTTAGCGCATTTAACTGGCGCTGTGCATTCAGCACGGTTCTAAAATCATTCAGGCCGCCTTTGTAGCGTATACCCGCAAGATAGACGGCGTCTTTCTCCACACTGCGTTGCCGTTCCAACGCGGTGATTTCACTGCGCGATGCCGCCGTTTGGCCATAAGCGGTTTCGGCGTCGCCCAGTGCTGTGAACACTGCGCTGCGATAATTGGCAAAGGCTTCTTTGGCGCGCGCTTTGCTGCCATCAATCTCGGCCTCGATCCGGCCAAAATCGAGTAACGGCGCTGCGATGCCTGATCCCAGCGTACCTATCACTGTATCGGCGCTGAATATATCACCAAGCGCAAAGGCGAGCAGGCCCAGCGTGCCTGACAATGTAAGCTTTGGAAAACGCGCGGCTGCGGCAACGGCAATATCGGCGTCTGCAGCCGCAAGGCGTGCTTCGGCCGCAGCGACATCGGGGCGAGCACGCAGCATCGCTGCAGGAACACTTGCGGCAACCGTAGATGCTGCGCCAACATCCTGTATTATGGCGGCGTTCTCAAGGCTTTGCATAACCTGAGTAGCAGGCTTGCCCGTTAGCGTGACGAGCGCGCCAATGATCCGCGCGCGTTCGCCTAGCAGCGGCGTGCTTTGCGCTTGTGCTTGCAACAATAGGCTTTCGGCTTGAACGGAATCAAAGCCAGGAGACAGCCCTGCTTTCACGCGTACACGGGTGAGGCGCAGCAATTCTTGCGCAGTGGCAATATCCTTGTTTAATACGGCCTCGCGTGCAGACAGCGTGCGCCAATCGGTCACATTCCCGGCGATTTCGGCAATAAGCGATTGGCGCACCGCTGCTGCATCGGCCGCTGCGGCGTTGACGCGGATGCTTGCTGCACGCTCGCTGTTGCGTAACTGTTTGAATATGTCGGGATCCCAGCTTGCGGTAATATTTCCGCCAAAGCTGGTGCGATACCTGTCAATGCTGATCCCCGGAGGTAGCGCGCCGCCAATGCTGCTCGGGTTCGTGCGGCTTGCGCCTATATTGCTGTTTACCCCAACGTAGGGCAAGCGGCCTGCGCTTGCGCCTGCCGCCAGCGCGCGGGCGGCATCAACGCGCGCCAATGCAGCGGCTAGGTTAGGCGCATTATCCGGCCCATTACCCAGCGCCATACTGCGCAATTCGGCAAATGCGGGGTCGCCTGCGGGCAGTAAAGCTTCTACGTTGTTTCTGTCTTGCGCCGCTAAATCGGGAGCAAACGCAAAACGGCTGGGGATAACCACGTTGGCAGGATTAAGCGCGGGATCCGCTGCTGGTAACTTTAGGGATGCGCATCCGGCGAGCATCAATGGACCCGCAAATACTATGGCGGTTTTGGGTAGCCTATTCATTTTGCCGCTGCTTTACTTGAGTTTGCTGGCGTAGACTTTGCAGGGCTTGCTTTGGCGCGTACAAAGGCATCAACTTGTTGCCCGATGTAGAAGCTCTCACCAGCGGGAAGTTCATATATCAGCTGCAATACGCGAACATCCACGCGCTCACTGGCAGAATTGGTGAGCGAGCGTTTGGGTGTAACCAGCGGCTCGGCGCGCACAAATATCGCCGTTACCCGCTTGTCCTGGTCACCACGCGGGCTGATAATTGCCTCGCTACCAACGACAACACGGCCGATTTCGTTTTCGTCAATATCAATCCGAACATGCATTGGCCGCGTATTGCCGATTTCCATATATGTGCTGTTGCCGCCGCCTTGCTGCCCGCCGGGGTTTACAAACTCGCCGGGCCGTATGCTCACGCTTAAGATTTCTGCGGCAACAGGCGCTCTGACAATCAAACGCGCCAGATCGGTTTGCGCGCTGGATTGAACAGATTGCGCGGCGCGGATGCGGGCACTTGCTTGCGCAAACTGCGCGCGTGCGTTGCGCACTATGCCTTGCCTTTCGATGACTTCGGCGCGTGATATTGCACGGCGGTCGTCAACACCGCTATACAAGGCGAGCTGTTGCTGCGCTGTGATCAACGCGGCACTGGCGGCGGACCTATCACTTTGCGCGCTGGCAATCGCTGTGCTGGCCTCTGTAATGCGGGCACGAATTGCCCGGTCGTCGACAGCAAATAACGGCGCACCGCGCTCAACCTGCTGGCCCGGTTCCACATATACTTTAGTGACAAGCCCGCCGATGCTGGTACCAATATTTATTACCTCGCTTGAAGGCTCGACAACGCCGGATCCTGCAACAGCGGGAACATTGCCAAAGGCAGAGCTTGCTTTGGGCGGCGTAACGGCAGCTGCGATCTGGGAACGATCAGGCTGGCCCGTTGCCACTTTGTAAGCTGCAAACAGGATTGCCGCGATGGCAAGCAATGGCAGAATGGTGCGCGCAAAGCTTAGATTGCGCAAACGATCGATAATACTGGTATCAGCCATAATCTTTACTTTCTTTACCCGGATTAATGCGCCGGTACATCTTTGCCATCATGCGTGATCCGGCCGTCTTCCATTACCAAGATACGGTCTGCGAGATCGAAAATGCGGTTGTCATGCGTGACAATAATGACTGCACGGTTCTTTACCAATGCAACCTCGCGCAGCAAGTCCATGACACGGCGGCCTGATTTTGCATCAAGCGCCGCGGTAGGTTCGTCACATACGACCAGCCGCGGTTCATGCACCAGCGCCCGGGCTATGGCGACGCGTTGCAGCTGCCCGCCCGATAATTGACGCGGCAGTTTATCGGCTTGATTGGCAATGTTCAGCTTTTCCAGCATTGCTCGGCCGCGTTCTAATGCTTCTTTGCGGTTCATTCCCGCTGCTACCAAAGGCACGCTCGCATTTTCAGCGCTGGTTAACGTGGGGATCAGATTGTACTGCTGAAAAATAAAACCAATGGTGTTCAACCGAAACCGGACAAGTTCACTGTCGGAAAGGCCATAGATATCTTGGCCAAACAAGCTGACACTGCCCTGCGTCGGGTAAAGTATACCTGCAATAATCGAGATGAGCGTTGTTTTGCCGCAACCGGATTCACCGACTAGGAATGTTAGCTCTCCTGACCGGATGTCCGTATCAATTCCGTGCAGCACTTTTGCGATTTGCCCGCCTGTTCCAAATTCTTTCGTGATGCTGCGTATTTGTATTGCAACGGGGTTATCGCTCACCGAAATACCTCGGCAGGTTCAGTTTTAAGAACGCTACGCAAGGCAAGCCAGCCGGTTATCATAATCATGATCAACACAACTGCCGCCGTTGCCAGTGGGATCTGCCAAGGGACGTAAAATCCCTTAAATGCAGGTAGGCTGGCATTACCATAAACAAACAGCACCGCGCCTAAAATTCCAAAGCCATACCCGATCAAACCAACCAAAAGCGCCTGTGCAGCCACCATCAAACGTATCTTGTTATTCGTTACGCCGATTGCCTTTAACGTCCCAAACTGTTTGATATTGTCGCGAATAAACAGGCTGAATGTCAGGCCCACGATCGCAATACCAACAATCACGCCAAGCGCCACTGTGATCCCGAAATTAATGGGAATTCCTGTATTCTCAACAATAAAATCTATGCCGTCTTGTGCAAATTCCTCACGCGTACGGGCGCGCAGGCCCGTATCTTGCGCAATCAAAGTGGCGAGCTGTTTTGCTGTTACGTTTGGTTCGGACTGCGCCAATACAAATGTCATCCGGTTGCGTGCACCTGGAATAAACGAAAGCGCATTGGAATACCGCGTGTATAGTGTGACCTGGCTGCTAAAACCAGGATTGATATCAACAATC
Source organism: Sphingomonadales bacterium (assembly GCA_043778865.1). Lineage (GTDB taxonomy): Bacteria > Pseudomonadota > Alphaproteobacteria > Sphingomonadales > Sphingomonadaceae > Sphingorhabdus_B. The sequence goes on along the minus strand of JAYWFI010000065.1, from coordinate 15,123 downwards.
CCCCGGATGATAGCGCGGCGGTCATTCAATTCAAGCCGCATACCGATGGGGTTAATGTTATCACCAAATAGTTTTTGCGCGCCAACACCGTCAATAAAAACGGCATCGGGTTCATATAATGACGCAAGTTTGCCTTCCGTTATTATGCGCGGCATTCCGATCAAACTGGCGTCGTCAACACCCACAATTGCAACGCCTTCTAAATCCCCCTCTGGCGTACGCACGTTTGCTATCGCACGCAGCATCGGTACGGCCCATTCCACCCCTTTTACCGACCGCACTTTATCCAATGCCGTCGACGGCATCGCATAGGTGACATCGGTGGTACGGCTAACGGGATCCATCACCCACACATTGGCCGTTGGTACGTTATAAACCGCTGTTGCACCGCGCTCGATCAAATTTACGAAAATCGTTAATTGCTGCGATATGAGCAATGCCGAGAATGCGACACCAAACAGCAAGCCAAAAAACTTCTGCCGGTCGCCGGTTAGCATGCGGATGGCAATCCAAGTCATTCGTGCAGGTGGCTTTGCGCTCTCATAATGCCTTTGGTGCTAATCAAGTACGTGAATAACGTCAACGTACAATTACACCCCAGCGTTCAGTTACAACGCGTGATTAAAGTGATACCTAAAAACGCAGCATGCCGCAGGCGTATCTAATGCCACCATCCGTAACCGGTTTAGCACAAAGCAGGCCTTGTTTGACATAGTTATTGCATATGAATGCGGCAACATACGCCAAGGAGTAATAACAGGCTTCGCATTTTGATTATAAGAGGAAATTCTATAAGCAAAATACGGATCGCTTCGTTGTTGGCTGGTATCGGAGGGCATAACTACGATAATTCAAATGCAATGATATTATTGCTTGGAGGTGGGGCCAGTCATCGACAATTAGTCTCTATCTTGTTTTTTGCCTGATTTCCCTGTTTAATAAGAAGTTTGCACGTAAGGTATATTGCCTCTAGCCAGATATGTTAATCCAAATGCACAGATTTTGGGGATTTTTGGAGGTAAATCCAAGCTAAAGCGGTAAAACTACAGCAACAACTATGCGAATATTTCGTTTACGTGGCAGTTAATTTGATTGATGCGCACAACTTCCTTGTATGCCGTGCTTCTTCGTTACCGAGCAATTGCTCTATTTCTGCCAGTGGTAAATATTAATAAATTGTTTGTAATGCACTTTACATATGAAGGTCTAGTAATATTACGATAATAAATGTACATATGCGTTATATTACACCTGCTTGTTGCAGCTAAAATATTATTTGTGGGGGCAGATGAGTAAATATCGGTTTTGGAGGTCGCTAAGCGCACTTGGCTGCGGTGTTTGCGCCTCACTTGCGCCAGTTGTTATGGCCCAGAGTGGAGGTGGATCGTCTCCACTGGACCAAGTCACGCGCGAGGCAGAGCGCATTCAAGAGCGCGAGGCAGAGCGGCTGCGCACACGCGAGCAAGAATTTCGGGATGCGCAAACGACGCCGCCATCCGGCGAAGAGGTAAGGCCGGAACAAACGATAGATTTGCAAGGCGCGCAATGTGTTGCGCTAAAGACTGTGTCGATAACAGGGTTGACGCTGTACAAGCGAGATGCCTTTGCTAAAGAATTAGACAGTTTGCTGGGTCCATGCACTGGAATTGATGCGATTAATAAAGTACTGCGTGCGATCACAAATCGGTATATTTTGGATGGCTATGTTACCTCGCGTGCGATTGTAGGACCGCAGGATTTGCAGGACGGCAGTTTAGAAATAGTAGTCTTTGAAGGTGTGTTGACCAAGATTAAGGCAGAGAAAGACGGTTTCAGCGCGCGAACGCTGGATATGGCGTTTCCCGGACTGGAAGGGGATATATTAAATCTGCGCGCCTTAGAACAAGGCGTTGACCAACTGAGCCGTTTGCCTTCTGTCGAGCCCAATATCGATATTGTACCGGGCATAGAGCAAGGCAGCAGCGATGTGGTCGTCACCCGTAAAGTTTTAGGCCCGCGATTTCGTCCAAGTGTTGTGTTTAGCAATGACGGTTCTTTATCGACGGGCCGTGTGCAGGCCAATATTGGCGAAGATTTTGACAATCTATTGGGGCTGGCAGATTATTGGTCGCTTTATGCCACGCGGTCTGTTGAGAATGCTGCATTCAAAGGCAGCCATGCTTTTGGTGGTTCATTATCGGTGCCTTATGGATTTTGGACAGTATCTGTATCGGGCGGGCGTTCTGAGTATGAAAGCGTCCTGCAGGGAAATGAGCAATCGTTTTTGAGCACAGGGCGCAGCTGGAACGGATCGGCAATATTAGACCGAATGCTGTACCGTAATGCCAAAACGAAAATTTCAGTGTCAGCAACACTTGCTCTGTCGGATTCAGAAAATCGAATTCAAGGGATCCGTCTTTCGACAAGCAGCTACCGTTTGGTAACAGGAGCGATCGATTGGCGGGTGCAGCACCGTTTGGGTAAGGGTCTGTTGTCAGGCGGTGTCGGTTTTACGCGCGGTTTGAATGGGCTAGGAGCCAATGCAGCTGACACAGGTCCTGGCGGGCCGCGTTTGCAGTTTCGCGTTGTGGATGCAAACCTAGGATATCAACAGCAGATTGACATGTTGGGTATCCCTACAAATTACAGTGCTACAGTGCGCGCGCAAACCGCCTTGGACCCTGTGTTTTCCAGTAACCGTTTTAGTTTGGGTGGTAGTTCTACTGTTCGCGGGTTTCGCGATGATGGTATTAGCGGCCGGCACGGCGCGTTTATGCGGCAGCAAATTGAGTTTCCGTTGCTAGCGCTGCTTGGAAAAAAAGAAAAATGGCAGATGGTAACAACGTTTGTGGGCTATGATGCGGGTGGCATTATACGGCGAGAAAATGACAGATTTGAACGGGGTTTTCTGCAATCATCAACATTAGGCGTAAGAATTCGGCATAAGAATATTCAAGCAGAGCTATCGGCATCTGCGCCGTTTTCGGCTCCTTCTTTTGTGGATCGAAAAAGAGTTGAGTTGGCAGCATCATTGAGATTTAGTTTATAAATAACGGGGCACGGGGCGCATGCGAGTTTTAAAAACAACAACGGCATTAGCGTTGGTTATGGGATTGTCGGCTGCGCTGCATGGGCAGAGTACGCCTTCTGTTCAGTCTCCGGTTACGCCATTAGGCCCCACTGGATTGGATGTGACGCCGTCTGGTACGCCGATTATCAATATCGCCAAGCCCGATCAAAATGGAACATCTTATAATATATATGATAAGTTCAATGTAGGTGCAGAAGGTGTCATTTTTAACAACAGTAAAAATGTTGGACAAACTGTCTTGGGCGGGCAGATTCTTGCCAATCCCAATTTAAAAAATAGCTCTGGCAGCGCCAATCTGATCCTCAATGAAGTTTTAGGGGGAAAACGATCTGATCTATATGGCCCGATGGAGGTTTTTGGATCAAAAGCAGGGCTCATTATTGCCAACCAAGCCGGAATTACCTGTGACGGCTGCGGTTTTATCAATGTAGGGCGCGCCGGTCTTTCAACGGGTAAAATTACATTTGGCCGTGACGGCGCGTTTACAGGCTTTGCGGTGAATGGCGGCGATGTTAATATCAAAGGCAAGGGGTTGCTTGCCGGGAATGTTGACTATTTTGATATCGTTACAGGGCTATCGCAGATTAATGCTAGCCTCTATGCGAAGGATCTGTTGATTGCAGGCGGTAGCGGTGATTTTGATTACGCATCGCGCACTGCAACACAAAATGGTACGCAGGGACTAAGCGGCAATGATCGTTTGGCGATTGATTCCAGCTTGCTGGGCGGAATGTATGCAAACCGTATTCGGCTTATTGGTACCAGCGCAGGTGTTGGCGTTAATCTGCAGGGAACCGTTACGGCGCTGACAGGGGCATTGGAAATCACAGCAGACGGCAATATTGCGGTAAAAAATATTGTGGGCGCAGGTGATGTTTCTGTAAAATCAAACTCTGGTAAAATTCAGATTGATGAGCGTTTGTACGCAGGCGGCAGCGCTCATTTTGATGCCAAAGAGGATATTGTGCAATCCGGCTCCTTTGTAGGCGCAGGCAAGGACGTTGTATTCCAATCTGGCAGAGATATAACTTTGGGAGGCCAAGGTATTTATGCAGGCTTAAGCGCGGATGGTAAGCTAAGCCAGCAAGGCGGAGTTACTATTAATGCGCTTGGTGCGTTGAATGTCAGCAGCGGCCAATTGGCTGCGACCAAAGACTTAAACGTAACGGCTGGCAAAGCTGTGCTGGGTTCTGGAACACAGGCTTCGGCGGCAAATATCGCTATGGCGGCTGTAGGCGCATTGGATGTTGCGGGACAATTGGAAGCGCAAGGTAATGTGGGCTTGCGCGGCGATGCCATTACCTTGTCGGGATCGGTTACAGGTAATGATACGTTATCGGTGACAGGGCGCAGCATCGCGCAAAGCGGAAATACGATAGGTTTGCAGGGAGCAAGCTACAAGGCATTGCAGGCGATTGATATAAGCAGCAGTACAGCCTCTATACAAACCAATGGTAACCTAACGGTATCTGCATCCACAATCGCCAATAAAGGCCGGTTGCTTGGCGTGGCCAGTGCGGCAATCACGGCCAGCGATACAATCGTCCACGAAGGGGTGATTGTTTCAGGCGGTGCATTATCCTTCAATAGCAGCGGTAACGCAGATATAAAAGGCGTGTTAAGCGCGAACGGCGCGCAAGGGATCGCAACGCTGAATATTACGGGCCGCGCCGATATCTCGGGGACTGTTGCTGCTGTAAAAGAGCTAAAAGTTGTTGCAGGCAGCGTGCGCATAGGCGGCCAGTTATCAACTAGCGGCAATCTTGCAGTTCAAAGCATCGCGCAATTGGATTTGGATGCAGGCTCGGTTGTTGCAGCAGATGGCACCCTCAATCTGGATACAGGTCGGGATATTACGGCAGCGGGCTATTTGTCCTCCGGAAAAGCACTAGAAATAAAAGCTTTTAAGGCGGTTGATTTAAGTGGGCAGACCAATGCAAAGGGCCCTGTTACTATCAAAGGCGCTTCGGTTACTGCCGCCGGTACAGTAATATCTGAAGATAATCTTACCCTTGAAGCAACCGGCACAGCCCAGATCGGTGGTGCACTTTCGGCTAAAGGCGTGCTGACGCTTGGTGCCAACGTTATTGAAACTGGAAGCGCATCGCAGATAGTGGCTCAGGGTGATGTTAAATTTAAAAATGCTGCGACGATCAAGCAATCTGGCAGGGTTAGCGGCACTAATGTTGCGTTACGTGCAACAGATAACGTCACGAATAGCGGAAACATTTATGCTGCCCAAAATTTGACGTTGGCAGCGGCAAATGCAGTCACACAAAGCGGCACGGCGCAAGCGGCGGGCATACTAGAATTGTCGGCCGATCAAATAGTGCAATCCGGTGCTGTACTGGGCGTTGCAGGCGTGAACATAAATGGCCGTGGTATCGAATTGCGTACAGGCAGCAGTGTGCAGGCAGGTAGCGAAGAGACCGAAGGCGCATTACAAATCAAAGCCTCAGGCAAGGCTGTGCTGGCAGGTACGATTGTGTCTACAGGCGCGGCCAACGTGTCTGCTGGCGGAGATTTGGATCAAACCGCGCGCATAGAGCTGCGTAAAAGCGCGCAGTTACAGTCGCAGGGGCGCTTTCTGCAAAACGGAGCCATCAACGCAAACGGTTCTCTGGCATTATTAGGCTATGGAATATCGGGCTCAGGCGCACTGTCTAGCAATGCAGCAGTTACACTTCGCAGTCTTGCAGGGACGGTTGACCTCACAGGGGACATCACCGCCAAGACATCGCTTTTGGTATCTTCTCCTGATTTAATTGTTTTATCAGGAAATGTAGCAACCGATGGGATATTGGACTTATCGGCAAAAGATGTTTCCCTATTGGGTAGCGTAACCGCGCTTACCGGTGTCAAAACTGATATTAAAAATACGCTTGCTATTGGCCGCCTTGGCGCGCTGAGAACGAACGCCACGCTCACTTTAGATGCAGCACGCTTTGACAATGAAGGCCTGCTGTATGCAGGCGGCCCGCTTGTATTAGGTATATCGGGCGATGCACTAACGGGCGTTAATGGGCGGATTATATCGGGCAAAGATATCCAGCTTCGTATCGGCGGCAGATTTGATCAGAGCGGATTGGTACAAGCAAAAACGGATCTTTTGCTCAACGTCGCTAGTGTTCTTAATGCAAACACAGGCAGTAACATTTTGGCAGGCGGCTTACTTGATGTGCAATCGGGTAGCTTGGAACTGGGCGGTACTATCGCATCTGACAGATTTCTCAGATTAAATCATGACCACATAAACATTGCCCAATCAGGCGTACTGTTTGCGGGCAAGACTGTGTCTGGTGAAGGCTATTTGTCCGTAAAAGCTAGTGAGACTATAAGCAATGCAGGCAAGATCGTGGGTCTTGATAGCGCATCTGTGACTGCCTCTGGCGCTCTGACGCAAGCAGGCGCAGGCCGCATTGAAAGCGAGGGTGCGCTAAGCCTTACTGCGAAAAATATAGACCTTGGCGGCAGCGTTACTGGTTTATCAAATGTTGCGGTTACTGCGGATAATCTTGCCAACATAAGTAAGAGTTTATCTGCCACTGGTACGCTCACCATAAAAGGCAGCGATATCGTCATCGGCGCAAGTGCTAACGTTGTGAGCGGCAGTACCGCCGATATTACAGCGATTAACCAAGCGCGCGTTGATGGCGCGTTATCTGCGACTGGGAAGCTTTCGATAACGGCTGCGAACATTGAAAATAACAAATCAATCATTGGCAGCGGCATTGTTGCGCTAACAGCGCGAGAGGCCCTGAAGCAAAACGGACTGCTGCAATCTGGTTCTGATCTAACCCTCAACGTTGGCTCAGCCATATTAACAGGGCGTACGCTATCTTTTGGTAAAACGGCTATTGATGTTGCTACTATTGATTTTCGTATTGGTGGCTTTTTGCAAAGTACCGGTGCAATGCGTGTTAATGCAAGTGGGGATACTATTCTTTCGGGTGCGATAGAAGCTTTCGATAAAGCCGATATTGCATCGGGTGCAAACATGGTACTTAGCGGTACCTTGGTTAGTGATAAATCAGTATCCTTGAATGCTGCGGATGCACTGCAAATCAGCGGGGGTTTAAGCAGCCAAGGACAGCTAGGTCTTAAAGGGGCTTCCGCCAATTTAAGCGGTAAAATTACGACTAATGCAGCCATAAATGTTCAGGCACTCAGCGGTGATATTTTGTTAGGCGGCACTTTAACGGCCCGAGGCAATCTATTGGCCGCAGGCGATGTAACACTGACGGCGCGCGATGACGTTAAAATTACGGGCCTATTAAACGCGAACAATATTGTCACGCTTACAGGCCGCGACATCGTGCTTGGCCAAGGCGTATATAACGCTGATGGCGTATTGCTGAAGGGGGTCATCCGTGGCAATGACGGCGTTGTTCTTAAAGCAGCGCGCCTTATTGATACCGGGCTTGGTAGCCAAATGCTTAGCAATAATGCGATAGCGCTGAGCAGTGTTGATATAAATACCGCAGGCACTATACAAACTGAGACTAAAATCACGCTTAGTGCATCGGGTAATGCGGTGTTTGGCGGCAAGGTTGATGCAGGCTCTGATCTTGCAATAAACAGCAATGCACTAACGATTACAGGCAGCTTGCAATCGGGTAACAAACAAGCGGGCAGTAAGAACACTGTTACTGCGCTAAGTACGCTCACACTGGGCACAGGGTCAGAAATTTTATCGGCGGGTACGCTGACGCTGAATGCAGGCGGTAAGATCGATAATGCGGGCGTAGTTGCATCTGCAGGTGCGCTGTCTGTAAAAACAGATGGCGATATTCGTGCTGGCGGCAAAATACAAAGTGATGACGCTCTTACTGTATCGGGGAATGCCATTGCTATCACCGGCGCGGTGGCAGCGGATAGGGTTTTGACGGTAACGGCCTTGGGTAATTTGACGGTATCGGGCAAATTGACGGGCTTGGAAACAGGCGTCATCAAGGCAAATTCTATCCTTATAGATAGCTTGCCTAGCGCAGTTGTTGGCATACTTTATACTAAAAATGGCTTATCATTAGAGTCTGCAAATGGCATTACCAATCGCGGATTTTTAGGCACAGATGCAGCGTTATTGCTGAACTATAACGGCGCCTTTAATAATAGTGGAAGCCTGTCATCGGGTGGTAATTTTGCGATTAATACCGCATCGGATTTAACGCTTGGCGGCAATGTTTTTGCAGGTGGCGATATTACCTTAAATGCGCGTGACTTAACCGTAAACGCAACGATTGTTGGTAAAAGAGGATTAACCGCTGGCGGCCGCATAGTTACTATTGGCCTAGGTGCCGATGTACAAAGTGGCGGCGATCTGGTCTTGGATGCAAGCGACGCTTTGACAATTTCCGGAGGTATATTAGCAAAAGGAAACGCAGCGTTAGGTCAAGGAAATACCACATTAAGAGCCGTAAACGGTATCACCCTGAATACAAATAGCTCAGTGGAAGCTGCTAATTCTTTAACCCTCAATTCTACGCAAGGCTCTGTTACGACAGCTGTATTAAGCGCGTTAGAATCTGCAGGATCAATCAAGATCAATGCGGCCAGCGCAGATTTGGGCGGCGAACTGCGCGGCGGTACTGCTACCCAGATTACCACAACAAGTGATCTAAACACTTCGAACTTAATCTCATCAGGCAACATCGCACTCACTGCAGCCAATGCGGTTCTGGGCGGCCGTTTTATCAGCGGTGATTTTATTAATGTGCGCAGCGAACGAGCCTTTGTAAACGGTAAATGGGATGCTGTGGGTAAGCTTGATTTTGGGGCGCCGCTCAGCAAGGCGCTTGATCTTACCTTTGCTGCGGCATCAGATATAAAAACAGAAGCTGATCTTGTAATCGTGAGTGATAAAGTCGCTCTGCTTGGCACGCTGACGGCAAATGGTATCATAGATGCTAAAGCTGTATCCCAGTTAACCACCGCCAAAACGATCAAAGGGCTGCAGTCAGTCACTTTAAAATCGGATGGCGTGCTAAACAGCGATGCTAATATCTCTGCTGTGGGTGCGCTTTCATTAACAGGTGATGCCACCGACTTGAAAGGCGTGCTGGGAACCAAAGATACGCTGACGCTTAGAGCCGGCGATCTTAAGGTTGCGGGCACATTATCGGCCGCGAAAAACCTTGATATTAATGCGGTAAGTTTGTCGACAACAGCAGGGAGCCTATTTGTTACTGAGGCTGATTTAAAAATTGATGTGGGTAATACGGCGACTTTGGGCGCATTGTCTTCAAAGACGGGCTTCAATGTTAAGGCACGCGGCGCACTTGCATTGCTGGGAGATGCAAAAACAGACGCAGACAATGCCATTTTGCAGGGTAAAAGCATATTAATTGATGCTGGAAAAGGATTATACGGTACGAAAAAAGTGGCGGTTACCGCAGACCAAGAGTTGCGCGTTTTGGGAGAGCTTTCAGCGGTCAGTACGCTTAATAGCGTAGCAGGTTCGATCGCAATATTAGGCAAGGTCATGAGCGATGACGCCATAACTTTCAAAAGCCTTGGTGGTTTTTCAAATACGGGCACGATTACAACTTTTAACGCTATTGAGATCAAGCGCGCAGGAGACTTCACGCATAGCGGCACTATAAAAGCAGGCACTAATTTTGACTTAGGCGTGGGCGGCAACAACGCTATTTCCGGACTTATTGATGCCAATGATGGACTGACCATCAAAGGCAATACATCCATTATATCAAGCATCTTAAATAGCCAAAAAAATGTCACTATTAAAGGCAGTGATATCACATTTGAGGCAACTGCGGGTGTAACAAGCGGTCAGGCGCTGAACATTGAAGCCACTGGCAATTTGATAACAGCAGGAACAATTGGCGCAACAGGCAATGCGGCCGTATCGGCGGGCGGTAATTTTACGCAAAACGCAAGCCTGGTCGGACGTAGTAATGTATCCTTAAGCGCTGTTGGCGCGCTCAGCGTTACGCAAGCAACGCAAGCTGCCGGCGACATGGCATTGAGCGGCGCTTCTGTCACTACTGCCTTTGTGGGCACTGCTATAGCCCCGCAGGATACTTTGTTATCCGATGGTAATATGTCGGTTACATCGATGACAGGTGATATTGTTTTAGGGGGGCTAACCTCGGGTGCAAATAGCTTAAACATAAAATCCGCGCGCGATATAACACTTAATGTTGCAGCAAGAAGCCAAGGTGATTTGTCCCTTGATGGCCGCGACATAGCGATTAATGCTGTTCTAACTAATAAAGCTGGAACTGCGCTAGTTGGTAAAATATCACCTGTAACAAGCTTGACCGCATCGCGCGCAGTCACGGTTGCTGCAAGTGGCGGCATAGCCACGGATGGCAAGTTGCTACTCACCAGCAGCGGGCTGTCTAATGCAAGCGAGATATTTGCGCGGGACGACGCGAGCTTTACTTTATCTGGCGCATTAGGAATATCTGGCGCAGGTTATATTGCCACGCAAAAAGCACTGAAAATTGATGCAGGCTCATTGAATATCAGCAGCAATGGTCCTGATTTTGATGCTTTAGTATCAGGCGCTGCTACTGCTATTAATGTTGCCGGTTCAGCCGTTTTTGATGGCAATGCTTACGCGGCCAAAGGTTTTGCACTTGTGGCAGGATCCCTTGTCGTTGGCGGCAAGATAAAGGCTAACGAAGCTATCGATTTGGAAAGCCGCAGTGCCTTAATATTGCGCACAGTGTCAGACCTGACAAGTAATCAAAATATTATCGCGAAAGCGGCCACATCTTTGGACGCAAACGGCAAGATATTTAGTAAGAATATTTTGGCCTCGCCTCAGGGTCTTTCCCTGATTGCGGGCAGCAACAGCTTGCTTGCCACAGGCGCCTTTGCCGACATTCAATCCAGAGGTGCGATCGCGCTATCAGGAAACGCGTTAAGCTTTGGTGGCAAGATTACTTCCGATAAGACTATTACGGCGATAGGCGGTTCTGGCGCGTTAAATATCTCCGGTGTTTTGAATGCCGTTCAAGACATTACAATGTCCGGCGGAGCAACCGTGTTTGACATTGGTAGCGGCATTATATCCAGCGGTAAACTAACGCTGACCACAGCAAGTTTGGATAGCGCAGCGAACATTGATACTGCTACAGGCGTTTCGATCACATCGACACTTAGCGATATTATTACCCGCAAAAATATTTTTTCAACGCAAGATATTCGCCTCAACTCTGCTGGGAATTTTACGCAATTTGGCAAGATAGAAACTAACGGCATCTTAGATATTCAGGGCACAGCCATAACGCTGAATAGTAGCGGCCTTGGCAATGTTATCTCAGTTACCAGCAAAAATAGCGGAAATATTGTCATTGGTGCTGGTACCAATTGGGACAGTAGAACCGCATTAACTCTAACAAGTGCGGGCGATATTTTCAATGCGGGAGCTTTGTTTGCAAACGGTAACTTTAACGCCAATGCTGATCGCAACCTTATCCAAAACGGCACCGTTCTTGGCGGCGGCGATGTTACCTTAAAAGCGCTGGGTAATTTCACAAACTCAAACCGTATTGATGCGACAGGCAGTAATAGCGTGTTGTCGGTATCGGGCCGCAATTTCAACAACAGTTCTTTTATTGTTTCGGACGGTATCCTTTCGCTCAAAAATGATGCGGGCTTAGGGAATTTAGCAGGTTATATTTCAGCAAAAACACGGCTGGATCTAACTTCTGTAGGCGATACTACGATCTCGGGTACTTTGATTACCGATGGCATATTGGATGCACAGATTACAGGCGCGCTCAGCACTGCCGCCACAGGGCAACTTCGTACGCGCAATGGCGCGCTCACGGTTACCGCAGATGCCTTTAATAATGCAGGCATAACGTCTGCGGGCACGGCATTGACGATTAATGCCCCTGTTTTAACGAACACAGGAACACTGGAGAGCAGCGATGCCTTAACGTTGGCAATCCTGAGTGGTACTTTGGGCGGAAATATTGCATCACAATCGGATGTGGCTATCAATTCGTCCGCAGGCGCGTTGCGATTAACAGGCAGCGTTACAGGCAGCAGCATTACCTTAAGGGCCACAGGCGGTGATTTGACATTGGGCGCAGGTAGCCTAATTTCATCGACCACATCTGCTGCCTTAACCAGCACTGCCAACATTATTGCCAATGGTCAAATTGGCGCTAACGCAGAAGGTATTACAGTCACAGCAAGCACGGGCGCAGTGACCATAGGCGGCGCAGCAAGATTAAGTTCCTTAGGCGCCGTTACCGTCACTGCGCGTGATGCGATAGGCAACTTTGGTTCAGGATATAATAACGCTGGTAAGGCTTTAGGGATAGATACAGCGGGCTCGGTTACACTCACGGGCGGTAGCATTATAACTGGGCAGATATTATCCAATGCGGCTGTAACCCTAAATGCTGCGGGTGCCATAGCGGTGACCAGCGAAGTAAATGCTGTAAATAATGCATCGCTGACAAGCAGTGCGGGTGCAATTACCGTTGATGCAACAGGCGCTGTGCGCAGCAGAGAAGGCATTGCCACACTGAGTGCAAATCAAGCCCTGACTAACGCAGGTGCGATCATTGCGGCAAACGGTATAGGTTTGACGAGCGGAACGCGTATTACCAATACAGGCACTGTATACAGCGCCAACGGTACGTTAGGATTGAAAGCGCCTATGCTTGATTTGGGCGGGGCGGTTATCGCAAAGCTTGGCGCGCTAAGCTTTGACACAGGCGCCGTAACGATTACAGGCCAGGTTAGCAGTGACGAAGCCCTTACTTTTATCAATAATGCTGCGTCATTGTCGATTGCATCTGGTGGATTGCTTCAAACAAATGAGGCTATCACACTTACTTTGGCAAGCGCAGATATTGGCGGCACTTTAAAAGCATCGGGCGCGTCAGGCGCGATGGCCATCAATGCGGGTACGGTTTCTGTTCAGCAATCAGGCGTGATTGAAGCGGGCAGTACATTGCGTTTGAACAGCACAGGTACAGTTGCCAACAACGGTATTATAGCTTCTGCCGGCGCGCTCACGCTTTCTGGAACGACGCTGACGTTGAACGGATTGGTATCTTCACAAGAAGGTGCGGTAGCCATAGCAGGTACAGGCGATGTCACCGTTTCCAAACGGATCGAAGCCAGCAATGGCCTATCCTTAACAGGTGCCAATGTTACCGTTGAAAGTAGCGGCATATTGAGCAGTTTTGACACCGTAGGCGTGCCCACTTCAGGCGCACTGAGTGTAAACACCGCAGGCGCGCTCATCAACCAGGGACAAATCGTAGGCGCAAAGCTGGTTACGCTTACCGGAAATACGCAGATTAATTCTACAGGCTCAATTTACGGCGGTAGCGGAGCAACCCTGACAACAGGCGGCTTGGCCAATGTAGGCGTTACTACTGCGGGCGGCAATATCACGGTTACTGCTGGGCGCGTTATAACAACAGGCGAAGTAAACGCTGGTGGCAATGTCGCCATAACTGCCAATACTGGTGACATTGACGTTGGCGGTAATATAATCGCAGGCACTGGTACGGGCGCGGTTGCTTTGACAGCAACCGGAAATGCTATTCGCATTGCCAGTCTCAAAGAGATTTATGGCAAGCAGTCCGTCACGCTTACAGGCGCGATGATTTCCAATGCAGGCAATATTTCCAGTGATGGCAGGAATGCATTGGGAGTGTTTGTCCCGGGCAGCGTTACGCTCAATGCGCGGGATCAAATCGAGCATAGCGGGACGATTGTTACGGCTGGCGATGTCAACTTACAAACACAAGGGACCGCAGGTGCGGTTTCGCTGCGCAAGATTGATATTACAGGCCGGATTGATGGCGGCAATATTACTATTACCAGCCCCAACCTTACGATTGCTAGCGTTGTTCGTGCCACAGGCGGCGCGACACTAAACGCCGATACAGCCGCCAATATAAGCGGCGATTTGATCGCCGATGGGGCCGCCGTGTTCAATGGCGCGGCAAACGGCGCGGCACAATTAACGATCACAAACACGGGGCAGCTGACCTCTTTGGCAAGCAACGTGCTGATCGATAAGGTCGGCGCAGTACAAATTAACGGTCTGATTTCCGCCAAAACCGCCGTAGACGTAAACTATACGGGCACGTTGAATATCGGCACAACAGGCCGCGTTGAGGCGCTGAGCTATAATGCCTTGGGCGCAATTAACGGCGGCGATATTACCTTTACGCGTATAGGCGCGCCGGGCCTATCAAACGCAGGTTTTGATTTAAATATCGCAGGCAACGTGATTGGCGGACGTAATGTCAACCTTACTGGCGGCGCAATGAACATTGGCGGCTATGTTTATGCCAGGCAAGACCTCAAAATTAACAGCGATAATTACACCAACATCACGGCTAACGGCTTTGCTCGCCCTGTGAGTTTGCAGCTAGGTGCAAACGCTACGCTCTATTCAGGGCGTAACACCGATATCTCGGTACTGGGCGCGCTAGAAATTGCAAATGGCGGATATATTTCCGCTGACGGCAATGCAGCCATAACCGCGCGCAACTTTGTAATCGGCGGCGATGTGTTTGCAGGCGGTACCCTTGCGTTTAACCGTCGCGGTGATTTGGCTGGCGTCGCGCCGTTGTATGATCCATCGGCTAACTTTGTCCTTTCGGGATCTGCAGCATCGGTGGGCAATTTGACGATTACCACAGGCGGCAAAGATATCATCCTGAAAGCGGGATCTACCCTGATTTCCAATGGACAGATTAACGCCAATGACGCTAATGCTATTACGGCACGCGGCGCGGTTTCGGCGGGCGATTTGATATCGTTTGCGGGCACGGGCGACATCGCGCTGGCTGGTTCGCTTAAATCGGACCGCAAGATAAGTGTGCTTAGCGGCGGTGCGCTGGATATTGCAGCTGGCACGCGCCTGGAAACCATTGGTAACGCGCAAACTATCGCTAATGGCCGCGACCAAGGCGCTCTTGCCAATATCGATTTGCAAGCAACCGGCGCGCTCACCAATGCGGGTACGGTGTATTCCGATGGCTCGATTGCGTTAAA
Organism: Sphingomonadales bacterium; assembly: GCA_043778865.1. Taxonomy (GTDB): domain Bacteria; phylum Pseudomonadota; class Alphaproteobacteria; order Sphingomonadales; family Sphingomonadaceae; genus Sphingorhabdus_B. The sequence goes on along the minus strand of JAYWFI010000065.1, from coordinate 47 downwards.
AAGTGTCAGCGGTTCCATCGGTAATCTGGGCACAGGTAATATCACCG
>JAYWFI010000064.1:0-29608 GCA_043778865.1 Sphingomonadales bacterium | reverse complement strand
TGGTTGCGGGCCGTGCGCGCGCCGACAGGCAACTGCTGCTCGATATCATGGCCAGCGAAGGGTTTTTCGATGCCGAGGTGAAGGTATCTGCTGAACCGTCAGCAGAGGCGAGTGGCCCGGTTGCAGTGGTGCTAACGGTTGCACCCGGGCGGCGTTATTATCTTGGCATGATTTTGTTCGACGCGCCAAAGATTGAGCCGGCAGACCTGATCTCCAGCAATTTTGTGCCCAAAATCGGCGACCCGATTGTCGCCGAAACAATATTGGCGGCGGAGGCCAATATCTCAATCAAGCTGCCTGAAAACGGCTATCCGTTTGCCAAGCTGGGGCAGCGCGACATCTTGCTCGACGGCGATACCGGCCTTGGCGATTATACTTTGCCCATCGACACCGGCGCCCGCAGTTATTTTGGCGCAGTTAAGACCGAAGGGACAAAAGCGTTTGACGCGCGGCATATCGGCATTTTGCGGCGTTTCAAACAGGGTGATTTGTATGATGCACGAAAGGTAGACGACTTACGCGCAGCTTTGGTGGCAACCGGCTTGCTCTCGACGGTGTCGGTCGAGCCGATGCCCTCAAACGAGATTGCGCCAGACGGCACGCCTTATGCCGACCTGCTGGTGCGACAGGAGGCAGGGCCACCGCGTACGATTGCCGTTAGTGGCGGTTACGGAACAGGAGAAGGCCTGCGCATTGAGGGCAGCTGGACGCATCGCAATCTTTTCCCACCCGAAGGGGCGCTTAGCGCCAAAGCAGTTTTGGGAACGCAGGAACAGGCGATTGGTCTAAACTTTAGCCGTTCCAATGCTGGCCGGCGCGACAGAAACGTCGAACTCGGTGTGTCGGCACTGCATAGCAACTATGACGCGTTTGATGCGTTTACTGGAAAGCTTGCGGGTGCAGTATCCTATGTATCAACGCCGATCTGGCAGAAGAAATTCACATATTCCTATGGCTTCGAGCTGCTCGGCACTTATGAGAGCGAATTTGATTTTACCCGGCAAGCGCGTGACCGGCGTGTTTATTATATTGCCGCACTGCCCGGCCAAGTTGGTTTCGACACATCGGATAACTTATTGAACCCAGCCAAGGGCTACCGCGTTAATCTGCGCTTATCGCCCGAGGCGTCCTTAGGATCGGGTACACAATTCTATGCGCGCACTATGATCGAGGGTTCCTATTATTATTCAGTGAATGACAGACTTATACTCGCGGGACGTGCGCGGGTAGGATCGATAGCAGGAATTGAGCGCGCTAAACTTGCGCCATCGCGGCGTTACTATGGCGGCGGCGGAGGTTCCGTGCGCGGCTTCGGTTTCCAGCAACTCGGACCTAAAGACCCCAATGGTGACCCGGTCGGTGGTCGCAGCACAAACGAGGCGGCGGGCGAGGTTCGTTACAGGTTCGGCAATTTCGGAGCAGTAGCTTTCGTCGATTCGGGGCAGGTCTATGAAAGCAGTATGCCCAAATTTAATAACTGGCGTTTCGGTGTCGGCGTCGGCGGACGGTTCTACACCAATTTCGGGCCGGTGCGGCTCGACATCGCAACACCAATTAACCGGCGGCAAGGCGAGTCTAAAGTTTCGGTCTATGTCTCTATTGGGCAGGCATTTTGATGATGCTGCGGCGGATTACGTTATGGTTAGCGGCAATAATTACGGCCTTACTCTTGGTCGTGGCTGGCGGCTATCTGTGGTTGGATACTAATTCCGGGCACGTCTTTGTCGCGCGGCAGGTTGCGGCCTATCAATTTGAAAATGGTCTTAATATCCGCATCGGTAAGATTGCAGGTTCGATCTATAGCCAAGCCGCCCTAAAAGATGTGCGGCTCTATGACACAAAGGGTGAATTCGTTCGCATACCCGAGGCAAAGCTTGATTGGCATCCTTTTGGCTATTTACGCTCTAGCCTTGATATCAATGCGCTGACTGCCAACGAAATGCGGATATCGCGGATGCCTATACTAAAGTTAGTGCCTGATAGAGGCGAGCCGTTATTGCCCGATCTCGACATCACGATTGATAAGCTGAGTATCGACCGTATTGTTTTTGCCAAAGCGATTACGGGCGAGGAACAAGAGACTAATTTAGAAAGCAAAGTGCGAATAGCCAGCCGGCGTGCAGTGATCGTTGCGACCGCGTTAAGTTTGCGGGGTGACCGGCTGGTAATGAAACTTAACGCAGTGCCGGACGATAATAATTTTGACGTCGGCGTAGTTTTGGATGCGCCTGCGAACGGATTGGTGGCCGGGCTGGCGGGCAAGAACGTACCGATGAAAGCGCGGCTTGATGGTAAAGGCAGCTGGACCAAATGGGACGGCGCGCTGAAAGCGTCGATTGGCGCGGACGAACTGGCAGATATAGCCCTGACCGCCCACGATGGCAGGTTTACGGCGAAGGGAGGCGTGCAGCCAGCGTTGCTACTTGGCGAAGGCATAATGAAGCGTGCCTTCTTGCCAAGCGCCGCGATTAACGTGGCCGCGACGCTTAAGAACCGCGTTGCCGATATCGATGGCAGCATCCGGTCGGCGGCGATGACGGTGGATGTCGGCGGCGTTGTCGATATGGCCGCGGGCAGCCTCAAAGATCTGGCGCTTGATATCCAGCTGCTGCGACCATCGGTGTTGGCGCGCAACGTAAGCGGAACCAATGTCGCTGGCAAAATCTTGCTCAACGGCCCGTTTGCGGAGCCATTGGTTGCGTATACCATAACCGCAAACTGGTTATCCTTTGACGAAACCACGTTCGAAAGCGTCAGCGCGAGTGGCGAGGCGCAGGGGAAACCAGACCGTTTCCTGATACCCGTAAATGCCCGCGCAAGGCAGGTGACCGGTATCAACGCGATTGCTGGTGGCTTACTTACCAACGTCCGCATTAAAGGCGATCTGGCGATCGCGAACGGGCGGTTATTGTCGGACAATCTCAAAATCAATTCTGGCCGCGTCAACGCTACCGCGATACTCATCGGTGATATCAACAAAGGCTCTTACACTGGAGCGCTTAAGGGCAAGGTCAACAACTTCCGAGTGGAATCAGTCGGATTCTTCAATGTCGAGGCCGATGTCGATTTGGAAACGAAACTGAGTTCCGGTTACGCGCTGGTTGGAACGGTGAAAGCACGCTCGGCCAAATTGTTCAGCCCCGGTGTGCAGAATTTCCTCGGCGGGCAGATGTTCGTCAACGCAGGTATCCGTTATGGTACCAACGGCATCCTAAGCATCACTCGCGCCAATGTTGTGGCGCCGCAATTCCGCCTGAACCAAGGTACCGGAACCTATGTGACCGAGGGCGGCGAGATCGTCTTCAATGGCAGCGGCTTTTCCAGCAGATACGGACCCGTAGCAGTAAAGCTGACTGGCACATTTGACCGTCCTATTGCCCGCATCGCTGCATCAAAAACTGGTTTTGGCGTCGGCTTGTCCAACATCGTTGCCGTCGTGACGCGCAGCAGATGGGGCTATGCCATTACGATGGCCGGCTTAACCGATTATGGCCCGATTAGCGGCGACCTTGATGTGTTATCCGGCAACGGCCCGCTGACAGTGGATATATTGCGCGGCGATTTTGCCGGGGTCGCGCTTGCCGGACGTTTACGGCAGGCTACAGCAGGACCGTTCGTCGGCACCTTGGCTGGCATAGGTTCGGGCTTTGACGGAACTGTAGCTTTGTCATCGCAAGGCAAATATCAGCGTGCGGTCATAAATGCAGTCGCCGCCAACGCACGGCTTTCAGGTGTGCAGACTTTGGCCGTCGGACGCGGTATCATCAAAGCCGACATCATTCTTTATGACAGCCCGCAGATCATCGCCGATGTGCAGGTCGAAGATGCCTCGATGAACGGTGTGTCGATATCCGCAGCACGCGCCAAAATCGATTATCGCGGCGGCACTGGCACTGCACGAATCTTGGTCGAGGGCCGCAGCGCTGTGCCTTTCCGCATCGCCGCCAATGCTGACTTAACGCCGCAACTGTGGCGTATCGCCGCCAAGGGCCGCGCCAACAGCATTGATTTTGCAACGGCCTCACCGGTGCGAATTATTCCCAAGCGTAGTGAGTATGAGATATTGCCGTCGACCATCAACGTCGCCGATGGCACCGTCAAATTTGCGGGCAGCTATGGCAACGGGTTTGAACTCCAATCGCGGTTGGACAAGGTTGATATTGCAGTACTGAACCCGATCATGCCGGGGCTTGGCTTGGGCGGACGCGCGACAGGTAGCCTCGATTGGTCACAAACCTCCTTCGCCGCATTCCCGCGCGCCGATACGCGGTTGGAAATAACCCGCTTTACTCGCACCAATCTCGGTTCTGTATCGCAGCCAGTCGATATCAGCATGGTCGGACGGCTCCTGCCCGATGGCGGTAACGCGCGCGCGATTATCCGGCGGCGCGGGGTTGCGGTTGGGCGGCTGCATATCAATTTGACACCGCTACCGCCGGGCAGCGCGAGTTGGACCGGGCGTTTGCTCGCTGCACCCTTGTCGGGCGGCATCCGCTATAACGGACCGGGAGACACCTTGTTCTCGCTCGCCGCATTGGCCGACCAGAACCTTACGGGTAATATTGGCGTCGCTGCCGACTTCTCTGGCCGCGTTCGAACGCCGCAGCTTACCGGTGTCGTCCGCGCCAACGACCTTGTTTACGAGAACGACATTTACGGGACCCGGCTAACCCAGCTTCGCGTCCGCGGGCTTTTCACCAATGACCAGCTGGAAGTCACTGAATTGACCGCCAAAGCCGGGCAGGGAACGATAAGCGGCAAGGGCTTTGTCAATCTCAGCTCGGCAAAGGGCTTTCCGGTACAGCTCAATCTCGACCTGAGCAACGCGCGGCTTGCGCGCAGCGAGCTGATCTCGGCCGTCGCCACCGGCGCTATCAGCCTCACCAACACGCCAGACGGTAATCCATTGATTAGCGGCACGCTCACTTTGCCCGAAACGCGTTTCAAAATTATCCGCCGAAGTGCGGCCAAAGTTTCAACTCTCACGGGTGTCCGGCGTAAAGCGCCGTTGGGCCGGTCGCGCGCGTCGGGGAACGCCGACGCGATAAGTAGCCTGCCGAGCAATTGGCGGCTCGACATGAAACTGGTCGCCGATGGCAAGCTCTATGTCAGCGGTATGGGCCTAGAATCCGAATGGGGTGCGGATTTACGCATTACAGGCACTTCAGATGCGCCCAAGATTGCGGGCGACATGAAGCTGATACGCGGCACTTTGGGTTTTGCCGGACGGTCTTTTGAACTCGAAAGCGGGCGCTTGTCATTCAACGGCGCCGCCGCCACCAACCCGCTGTTGCGCGTAACGGCGGCCAGCGAAGTTGACGGCACAACCGTGCGCGTCAATATTCGCGGCACCGGCGAGAAACCCGACATTACCTTCAGCTCGGTACCCGCTCTGCCACAAGACGAGATCATGGCACGGATATTGTTCGGTAATTCGGTGGGTGAATTGACCGCGATACAAGCGGTACAATTGGCTGCGTCACTTAACAACTTGCGGGGTGGTTCAGGCGGTATGAACCCGCTCGGCGTGCTGCAATCGGCAACCGGCCTTGACCGCCTACGTATCTTGGGTGCCGACGACAAAACGGGGCGCGGCACGGCTGTAGCCTTTGGCCAATATATCACCAATGATGTCTATGTGGAGATTGTTACCGACGTTCGCGGCTACACCGCAAGCCAGATCGAAATTAGCCTGACCCCTGCACTTTCGGTCTTGAGCCAGATCAGTTCTTTTGGCACATCGAATGTCAATGTCAGATACCGGAAGGATTATTGATGCGGCGCGGGTTGTTTCTCTTCTTATTACTCGCCGGGTGCCGCGAGAAGGATTTTGACCAGCAATATGCTGATACCGAAAAGCAGTTAAAGACCGAAGCGGCGAAGCTTGACACTGATATGGCAAAAGAGGCCAAGAAAGAACCAAACGAAACTTCAAAACATTAGGGGTTATTAAGATACATGGTGCGTTGGTTATTCGGGCCATTCTAATAGAACGTGTTGGAAATATTTTTGTCTAGTAATATAAATTATATAATAACAGCATCTTATTGAATTAGTAATTTCTTTAGTTCGAATCTCTCCGTCCGCCATCATCTGCGTGCGCCACAGGGTTTAGTCATCCAAACTGCGCAGATAAGACAATATGTGAGATTACTCTGACGGCTGCCATCTGACATCGCTGGCTAGCCGTATAGAAATGAAGTGGTTTGCTATATCGGCGTACTGGCGCTAATGTCATAAGCAATGGACAGACTTGGTCTTGAAGCGGTCTTCATGACCCATCGTCCGGCGCTGGAGCGCTTCTTGCGGGCTCGGTGCGGCAATGCTGGTGAGGCGGAAGACTCTATCCAAGATCTTTGGCTGAAGCTTGACGGCGTAGCAGGACCGGTGGCTGAACCACTCGCATATCTCTACCGCATGGCTGACAATCTTGTGCTTGACCGAAGACGTTCTGCAGCGCGGCGCGAGCGCCGTGATGATGCTTGGAGTGATCTTTCAAGCGGCGGAGCTGGCGGTATTTCCGATGCGCCCTCGGCTGAACACGCTCTTATCTCAAAGGAGAGGCTAGCAATTGTCGAAACGGCACTTGCTACATTGGGAGATAGAACCGTCTCAATTTTCAAGCAATTTCGTATTGAAGGTATTGCGCAACGCGATATTGCAAACGGGCTTGGTATCAGCCTGAGTGCGGTCGAAAAGCATCTTCAAAAAGCATATCAAGTTATAGTACAATTACGCGATACTATGGATGCGGATTTGGGGCAGCCAGAACGTCTTGGTGGTATAAGGGGGAACCGTAGGTTTGATGCTTAATCCGAATGCCACGACAGAAGCGATTAACTGGGTTATCCGGCTTCGTGATCCTGCAACTGCGGATTGGGATGAGCTTATCTATTGGCTTGAGGTGTCTCCAGATAACGCAGCCGCATATAATGCCGCAACTTTGGCTGATGCCGATATAGCTGAAGCCTTAGTATCTACCGCGCCGCCTGTAACGCTATATGCCGCTAATGATAATTTTTGGCGTCCTTGGCGTTATGCCGGGATAGCTGCCGCTTTGCTTATCGCTGTTGCCGCCTACCCGCTGTATAATTTTCTCACTCCGGCCTATGCAATTGAAACGGGATTAGGGCAGCCACGTGAAATTGCGCTAGACGACGGTAGCGTAATTGCGCTGAATGGCGGCACACGCATTACCTTGGACAAAAGAAATCCTCGCATTGCTACTTTGGATTACGGCGAAGCGCAGTTTACAGTGAAACACAATGCCGCAAAACCTTTCGTTGTAAAAGCCGGAGGGTCTGTTTTTCAAGATGTTGGAACTGTATTCAACGTGCGGCGCGACAACCGCGACACCGAGCTTGCGGTATCCGAGGGCAGCGTGCTGTTCAATCCGAGCATGCAGGCTGTGCTTTTGAAAACGGGACATCGGCTAACCGCCAAAGATGGTGATGCAAAACCAGCCCTTAGTATCGTTGACCCAGCCATTATTGGCGGATGGAGGAGTGGGCGTTTATCTTATGATGCGGCGCCGCTTTCACGGGTTGCCTCCGATCTATCCCGCTTCATTGGTACGCAGATAAGTGTCGCTCCTAATATCGCTAATCGGCGTTTTACAGGAAGTATAGCCGTAGGCAAAAAGGATGCAGACCGGGATGCATTAAACCGCGTTTCGGTCTTGATGGGTGTGCGCGTTGCGCCTACCGCGGGCGGATGGCAATTAACGGCACTGTAATGGCAACACTGTAATGGCAAGAGGACTGCTGATTTTTAGCGCGGTTTTTAGCGGTATCGTGCCTTGTTCACCGGCATTTGCAAACAACCAAGCAACTTTGAATATCCCTTCAGGCCGCCTTGACCGTGCTATCCTAATGCTTGGTGCACAAGCCAACATCAGCATCGCCTTATCTGACCCGTCACTTGGCACAATCCGGGTTCGCGGTGTCCGCGGAAATATGGATGCCGCATCGGCGCTGCGTATCATGCTAAAGGATACAAGTGTTGGCTTTGAAATGTTTGATCCGAGAACATTCCGGGTCGGTAGATTGCCGCCGCCACCGCAAAACCTTAAGAAACCTGTGCAGCGCAAGGCTATTCGCGCTTTACCTCCGCAGCCTGCAAAACCACTCTCACCAAAACCGGCTGCGCCGCCGCGCCGTATAATACCAGTTACAGATAACGTAACGCCTACCTCACCTGAGATAATTGTCACTGGCAGCAAGCGGGATACCAGCCTTGCCGATTTTCCCGGATCAGTTTCCATTTTAACGCTTAGTGAGCGCGCTGGAAGTTTTCCCGGACAGCAAGGAACAGGCGAAATCGTCAACCGCTTACCCACCTTAAATTCGACTAATCTTGGGCCGGGACGCAATAAACTGTTTATCAGGGGCGTGGCCGATAGCAGCTTTAATGGCCCAACGCAGGCCACCGTTGGTCAATATTTTGGTGATGCCCGGATCAGTTATAATGCGCCAGATCCCGATCTTAATCTGTATGATATTAAACGTGCTGAAATACTCGAAGGACCGCAAGGCACGCTGTACGGGGCTGGATCGCTCGGCGGAATTGTTCGCTTGATCCCAAATGTACCGGATATGTACAGCAGCGCTGCAACAATCGCGTTAGGAGGCGCAGTGACAGCACAGGGCGCGCCAAGTTATGATATGAACGGGATGTTTAATCTACCCATACTGAAGGATCATGTTGCACTGCGTTTGGTCGGTTATCGTTTGCAGGACGGCGGCTATATCGATGATACAAAGCGGGGCCTACGTGATATCAACCGCACCGTAACCAATGGCGGCCGATTGATGTTGCGGATAAACCCTGGTGATAATTGGACAGTAGATATCAATGCGATTCGGCAAGATATATATAGCCGTGACGGACAATATAGCGAACGGGGCCAGCCTGAATTGGCAAGAGCCAGCGCGCTATCCCAGCCGTTTGATAATGATTACCGATTAGCTGAGCTGGCGATCCGGAAAAAATGGGATCGCCTGTCGTTGGTATCGTCTACTTCAGCTGTTAGTCACCTGCTTAACACTAGCTTTGATGCAACACCCAAAAACGCGATTGGACCAATATTATTTGGGCAAAAAAACGATATCGCCATAATCGCCCACGAAACTAGGCTTTCTCGCAAACTTAGCAACGGTAATGGATGGCTGATTGGCTTTAGCGCACTATACGATGATGAGGTACTAACACGAACTTTGGGGCCTCCTGCATCGATTAAATCCCTGCCCGGTGTTGAAAACGAATTTTCGGAAGTGGCTATTTTTGGAGAATGGTCGTTTGGAATAACGCCAAATGTAAATGTCAGCATTGGAGGAAGGTTAGCGTATAATAGCGTCGCTAGCCAATTGCTCGAATTGGCAGGGACAAACGAATTTTCTGCTAAAAATACGGCGACACCGATTTTACCGCATATTGCCGTGTCGTGGAAACCGCGTGATGGGTTGCTTATGTTTGCGCGATATCACGAAGGGTTTCGTGCAGGCGGTCTTTCAATATCGAGTACAGGTTCCAACGTGGCAGTGAAGGAATTTGCATCCGATACAATTAGTGCTTACGAAATAGGCGTTCGTTACGGGGATCAGGCGCACGACCCGTTCAGCGGCGCTGTGACGATTTCACGTGCACGGTGGGAAAATATCCAAGCAGATTTGGTTGATAGCGCGGGTTTTGCTTATTCGGCAAATGTGGGCAATGGGAACATAACCGGGATAAGCGCTACGATGAATTGGCGTCCAACTCAGAGCCTAAATCTGGAGGCATCAGCTTTTCTTAACAACAGCGGACTGAGCGCGAAATTCTCTCCTGCATTTGCAGGTTCGCTGGATGTTGATTTACCCAATACTGCGGATGTTGGCGGCCGGCTTGCGGCAAGATACGATGCCAACATTGCCCCAAATACAAACTTGGCGATCAACGCATCGGCCCGTTACACGGGCAAATCAACATTGGGCGTTGGCACAATGCTTGAAATACCGCAGGGGCAATATGTCGATACTGCATTCGATATGCGCATGACGTATAAGAATTTCGGATTTGTGCTTGGCGTGACAAATTTATTTAACGCAAAGGGAAACCGGTTCTCATTTGGCAATCCGTTTTCTGTAGCCGATCGCCTTCAGGAAACACCGCTACGTCCGCGTACAATAAGGATTGGGATAGATGCTGCATTTTAGGAATGTTAGGCACGGTCTGCATATCTGCAAAAAGCCGGGGCACAATTTTTTTATTGCGGCGCGTCGCCCAAATCAAAAAGCGGTACATAAGCAACGTGCAGGAACAGTGTAACATGACTATAACGCCTCTAAGTCCAAAAAAGCTGCTGGCGTCGATCCATGACGTCAGCCCAAAATTTTCTAACGAAATTGATACGCTGCTTGAACAATTGTTGCGGCATATGAATGGCATTGACCTTGCGATGCTGGTTGTTCCCGATCACTGGGGTAGCGCGCCGATCTCCCAAGATCGCGCCTTCCGTAACCGCTTGCGCGGATGGGCTGATGCCGGAGTAGAGATGTTTGTGCATGGCTGGGAACACCGCGATAATAGTGCGCATAAAAACGCTATAGCCGGGTTTAAGGCCAAGCATATGACGGCGGGCGAAGGTGAGTTTCTGGGGCTGGATTATGCCGATGCCTTGGCGCGTATGGTGGACGGTAAGAAACTGATAGAAGATATTACCGGCCGAGCGGCAACCGGCTTTATCGCTCCTGCATGGCTGTATGGAGGCGGCGCGCTGCGTGCGCTTGATGTTGCCGGATTTACGATGGCCGAGGATCATATGAAGGTATGGAACCCCGCCACTGGCAAAGTTTTGGCGCGCGGCCCCGTTATCACTTGGGCAAGCCGAACCAAGGCGCGTATCGCCAGCTCGGTGGCCTTTGCAGCGCTTGCCTGCCATGCGCTCAAACCAATCACCCATGTCCGTCTTGCCGTGCATCCAGGCGATGCGCATGTGCCGCGCTTGCGAAGTAGCATCGAAGATACCTTGGCTGCCTTGTTGAAAGGACGCAGCATCGGGCGCTATGCCGATTTGCAGTAAATTCATGCCGCATGCGCCAAATGTGAACCAATCACATATTCATAATGTGTGATCAGTTCGCGGATATGATCATGATCTGAACGCACCGTTATTGCGGCTTCACGGGCGGCAAAGCGCACTTGAACAGGATCGCGCGCGCAAAAAGCAAGGATAGCGTCTTTAGCCGAAGCAGCATCGTTTGAGATAAAACTCTCAGAAAAAGCAGGACGCGCGATTTCGGAACAGCCGCCTTCATCAGGCACAATAAGCGGTAATCCAGACGCAAGCGCTTCGGATGCAACAAGGCCAAATGTCTCGCCCTCACATCCGTGGATCAACGCATCACTACTTGCAAGCAACCGAGCCAATTTAGGCCGGTCATATACCGGGCGAAACATTCGGATGTGGGGATTAGCGCCAATTTGTTTTTTCAGCGCGGCACTTTCCATACCCTGACCGATCAGGATCAGGCCAATGGGTTGCTGCGCGCCTGCCGCTTGCACTGCATCAATTACTAGTGACCAGCGCTTTTCAGGATGGTGACGCCCGACCCCAATAAGCAAATGCGCGGTTTCGGGAAGATCACACTGCGCAAGCAGTTCCGCACGAAGCGTATCGTCACGCAGCGCCGGTGAAAAAGCTCCCCGGTTAATGCCCAGCGGCACGCAGGTAACTGGCCTGATGTTACGCGCAATCAAACGTTTACCAAGCGACTGTCCGCAGACAACTACGCTGTCAAAAAGCGGTATCGCACGGCGAAGATATTTGTTGAACCAATCAAACGCCGCATCAATGCGGTCACGCGAAGCCACCTTACCGAACCACCTGTAGGGATAGGAAACGACGGGATCGCTATGAAGAAAAAATACTTTAGCTGCACCGCCCGCCCATTTACCGACGATCCATAGAGGCCGCCATGGCGACGAAGCTTCAACCACATCAGGATTTAATTTATCCAGCCATGCATGAACTGGCGCCGCATCCCAAAACATGCGGTAATTGGCATCAAATGGCATTGCAGGTGCTTTGATCCAGATAATTGTGCCGCCCGTTTCGCACTCTTCAATGCTGTCTTTTGCTGCGGGCGCTAGAACGATTAACTCATGCCCCATTTCGGCAAGTAGCTGCATTTTGCGGTCCACATAACTGCGTACACCGCCGCCATTTGGCGAATAGAATTCACAGACGTCGACGATACGCATGACTACTTAGTTACCGGTGAAAAACCGAAGCCGTTAAAGTAACGCATTCTAACCCGTAATACAGTCACGCTATTGCCGATATTGACCATAGCCTTAGCGGCTTTTGGTTTGCTAAATCCTAATTTGGGGTTGCCAGGAAAACCGGCGCCATCAACCGAAAAACTGAATTTACGCAAATTGTCACGATCATGTATCATCGCCATGGTGTAACGCCCGGCCCTTGGTGCGCGCAGACAAACAGCGACCACACCGGATTGCGGAGTGGCCAGTTCAATCCGGCGGAATGTCTTACCCGCTTTGGTCAACACAAAATCATCGGCCAAAAAATCGGCATCGTTATCAGGAAACAGTTCGAGCCGAATCTTGCCTTTACGGTCTTTTAGGCCATCATAATATACCAACACGGACGGTGCCGTGCTGCCGCTGGCACAGGCTGCGGCATCACCATAAATTTGGGCAGCCGCAGGTTGTGCCAAAAACGCATTGAGTAAAAATACGGGTAGATAATACTTCATATTGGGGTCCTTTTGAAAATAGGAAACCATGTCAGGGCCAAAACGGCCGTGTGACACAAAAGAGTTAGAGCAACAGTTATAGCAATCAATTTTGCCACGTCGCCGTCGCTACCCACCATCAGCAGCGCAAGATTTGCAAACACAATGTCTTTGTTGGGCACCAAAGGTAGCCGTGAGACCAGATTTCGGCTGGTCACTAATATCATCCATATACTTAGTGGCACCGCTGGAAGCGCGAGATGCCAACAAAGCGACAGCAACCCTGTGTAAAATATGGTGCGTACAATATGGACCCCAAAAACCCAGATCAATTCGCGGCGGCGAAGCGAAAACAACCGTCCTCTAAACGCCATAATTCCAAGAGACATAATCATAATAACGGCGCCAGATAACACAATTGGTCGCACCAGATCGGCGGGTAACATTTGATAAGCAAACGGCGCGGCAATCGCCAACAACAGAAGCGTAACGATATTACCCACGACAGCCGACAAGATGCTAACATCTTTAATCGCCGCAAAAGGTGTGGTTACCAAATTGAGTTTGGAGCGAGCCCAAGCATAGAAATAGGCTTCTCCCGAATATCCCAGCAGAACTTCATTCGCGACAAGTTTACGTAAAATAGGTCTAATTCCCGATAGAGGCATCTGCCATAATTTTCGAAATATGACGTAATCGGCCACGGGCTGTACGCTGTAAAGTGCGATAAAAATGATATAGAAAAATGGATTAGTAGGTAATGCCGTTTGCAGGCCGCGCAAGCCGCCGCTCGATAGCTCATGGATTAACCCGAACAGCAGAAGTATACTTATAACGCCGCTTAAATACATAGGCCAGCGGCTGCTGATTACGCGTAACGGCCGAAGCGCGGCAGCAGCATCAATATCTGGCACAGCTGGTTTTTCTAGCAAGTGTACGCCATTCATTTTTTACGCACCGCTTTGTTTAGCAAATTAATCAAAACAACACCTTTTTGAACCGTTCACAAACAAGACGCCGCAAGTTCATATTTTCCACATTAATAATATGCGGTTTTTTTATCTCGGTAGCGTCACAGAATTATGATTAATATCACTGGCGCATTACACTTTCAGGACAACTGACGCTTGTGAGCACGAACGCAAATCATATTCTAATTGTTTTTCATGATCTTGCAGCAGGCGGTACGGAGATGATTGCGCTTAAACTGGCACAACGGTGGGCAAGGTCCGGACGCCGCGTGACTTTATTATGTGGGACGCTCGATGGCCCCCTGCTGGCCCGCATCCCTGCGGAAATCCAAGTTGTAACATTCAATCCAGAAATCGGCCGCAGCCTTTTTTCGCGCCTCAAAATGAAACGAGAGCTGCCTAAATGGATCGACCGTATAAATCCTGATGTCATTTTCTTGCCAGGTAACTTTCATCTTATCCTCGCCGGGGCTGCTGCAAAAAGCAGATCAAAACCAATCGTGATAGCTAAAATCTCCAATCCTATCGGTCCTGGCTCATCTGTTATTATTCGGCGTCTTGGCAATTATGCGTTTGGCCGCGCTGCACGGCACGCCGATTGGCTGGTCGCGATGTCGTCAGGATTACTGAGTGAAGCAAAGCGCGCCACAAAATCAGACAAGATTAGCGTCATCTTTGATCCCAATATTGATGGTGACGCGCGCGTTGCACCCCGCCCAAAGCGGACCGGCCCGAACGCCGTCATCCGTTTGCTTGCGGCCGGGCGTCTGGTTGCGCAGAAAGATTTTGCACTCGCTCTTCGCGTCACAGCGGCGTTGGCGGCAACGCATGATGTACATTTAACTATCCTTGGTGACGGCCCCAAACGCAAACAATTGTCCCGGCTCGCCAAGCGGCTGGGTATTGCCGATAAAGTATCCATGCCAGGCCATGTGCCATCAATAACGCCTGCTTTACGCGCTGCCGATATTTTGCTGGTAACCTCGCAATACGAAGGAGGACCCGCCGTCGCTGTTGAAGCCTTGGAACAAAGCGTGCCAGTCGTCGCCACAGACTGCTCACACTTCTTGCGCGATTTGTTACACGACCCAGCATTTGGCACTATCGTTCCATCACGTAGCGCCAACGTTATCGCAGATGCCGTGGTTGCGCTTACCAGAACATCGGCCGAAACTGAGTTCTTGTCAAAAGATGCAATCTACGCCTATCGCACAGACGTGGCCGCCGCAGCCTATTTGAGGCTTTTTGACCAGCTCATATCGGCTAAACGGGATGGGCTAGCTATACATGATAGCATGTTTGGTTCAGACTCAGGTCTTATTGATTGATCCACAATAATGCTGACAAATAACGCTGACAGCGCATTGTACTTGATTTATTTCGTGATCCCGTTTCTGCGGCTGCATTTTCTTTCTGTCCTACAGGCTTATCGCTGTGATAATGTATTTCAGTTACGAAATTTAGGAATATTTACCGTGTCTACATACCCTGATCGTTGGCTACAAAACTGCACTTCGTTATATCTGATGCCTGGTTATGGAGCGGCGCTTACTGCGTCATTTTGGCTTGTGCACACAGGCAAAGTTCTGAGCAGGGGCAAGGATGCTGCTAAACTCGTTTAGGTATGACCTTAGTGTGACTTTCCACAGAGCGGCGTGAGATTAATAACATTAATACAGTGCTTTATGAATTATAGTAATAATTTGCCTGCTCTGTAATAACTCCCCTCTCCACCAGTAATAACGCGCGGTTTAGTTATGATGGCCAAAACATGATTACCGAATATGAAAGCAGCAATTTTAAGCGCCGTTATGTATGCGGCCCGAGTAGCCCAGAGCTGCTATCCTATCACCTGCGTAGATTGAAGCTAAGCGGGAAGCGCAGGGATACGCCAAGATCAGGGGCATCGGCCGTCGCGCCAATATCAAAGCCGATGTTGACCGATTGTTTTTCGGTTAAGCGGTATGACATGCCGAATGTAAATGCCCCCACTTGTGCGCGGTCGGATCGTTGGATGGTGTTGTTGATAGTGGTAACCGATGGAAAAATGTAGCTGTGTTTATAGCCCAACGAGAACGAAAAACGCGGGTTCAGCGAGAATCCAAAGCCCAGATTGGCGCTGATCGCATCGCCGGGATTAACGCGGCCGATAAATGCGCCGCCAACGGTTCGGCCGATATTGCGGGCGACATGATACAGATACGAAACACTGCCAAATATTACCGCTGGATCCGATGGCAGCAAAAAGTTGATGCCAGGCTGTATGCCCCAAAATCCTGATCCAGTGGCAAGGCCTGTGGCTACGCCAAACTCATCATATCCCACATCAAACGGCCCGATCCCTGTATTTGATTTCACCCGCAAATTGGCGACCCATATCGGTGCCTGAGCCGTTGGCCGGTTAAGCTGATACCGTGCCGCAAATTCAATATCGCCAATGCCGCGCTCTTTTAACTTTATCTCGCGCACAATGCTTTCGCCGCGTTGCTGCGCCACTTGAATCCGGTCCCAGCGGTACAGCGCGGGAACACGGGCCTCAATTTCAAACCGGTTGGTAACGCCGTACCTTAATGTCATGGATGTGCCCACGGTATCGCGGCGAGCATCAGACGCTTCTATTAAACCAATTTGAATACCTGGAACCAATTCAAAGCCCCGAAACACCAGCCGGTTTGTAGACGAGCTGGTATAATCAAACGCGGAATCAATTGCCAGCGTGCCTGCGGGCGTCAAAACGCCCTGTCCCTCTGGCAATGCTTGCACCTGTGTTTCGACGGCAGGTTCAGGCGGCGGTGCTTCGCCGACGGGACCATTTGGTAAAGAGGTATTGGCTCTGGGCGCGCCGGAACCCGGGGCAGAGCCAGATGCAGACTGTAACCCAGCAAGCAGCGGCGCGGATTGAAACATTGCTTCAGATGCGCCGCTACCGCGCTGTATGGCGAGGTCGGCGTCTGCGGTGCTGGCGCGTAGCAAGCTATCAAGCGCCAATTGCTGTTTTGCGATCAGCGCGCTTTGCGCCGCGATCTGTTCCTGTTGCGATTTAAGCTGCACCTCCATCGCGGCAAGCGTATCGGCAACACTTTTTGCTTGATCGCTGTCATCTGCCGTCCTGTATTTGCCGCTATCCAAATTTCCTTGCATGGCAATTATGTTACCTTGGTGCGGCTGAGCTTCGGTTACGTTGGAATCGTTATATTCTTTAGATGGGGTAATATCGGCGGCGGCCTGCGCATATACAGGCAACATAAATGACGTGCATGTTATGGCACAACCAAGCGTATATATACCCTGTTTGCGGCTAAGTTTACGGGTGAGTTTTTTGGCCATAATCAGTTCCTTGGGCTGGCGGCGAAAACAGCTGTCCTGCGCAAAGTATGCACACCAATACCCGATGTATTTTGATTGGCAGGTGTCCGAACAATCGGTTTAGAATGCGGTATTTCACTATCCTCTGGGCAACGGCCTGCCATTTGCCGTAATGCGCTGCGATCAAGGATTAGGACCGATTGCGGTCCATCCAACGCAATCAAAGCGCGCCGGACAAAATCGGATAAAGTGCGGCTAACCGTGTGAATTGTTAAACCAAGATGATCGGCGATATCGGCGCGCGACATAGGAAGCTTTACCGCCTTATCCACTCCCATCCGCCGTGAAGTGGCAAGCAGAAACGCCGCCATGCGTTCAGGTGCCGTGCGGTGGCCCAGCAAGAATATGCATGCATGCGCATTGCTAAGCGCGCTTTCCCATGCACCCGCCGATAATGCCGCGGGCGGCAATGTTGATGCTAATGTTGAGACCGATGTTGCAACAGGCGCCGATACAGGGTTATGCGGCTGTGCGGTTAGTAGCACTGACTGCGCAGGCGTATGACGCGACATCGCTTCTTCTGGTTTGCTCGTACGTTCTATACGGCGAAGAACCACATTGGTTACGGCCTCTGCCGACGATTGGTGATTGCCCATTTCAATACCAAATACGTCGCCCGCATAAAAGAACCCCGTTAATTGCCGGTGGCCGCTGGAATACAGAAAGCATGTGCGTACCGTGCCGCTGATAACTTCATACCAATGAGTGGCGGGATCGCCTTGGTCGTAAACAATTTCGCCCTTGCGAAATTTAAGGAACGTACCGTGCGCTTGGTTGCCCGATGAACCGCCTAATGAATTGCCCGTTTCCCTTGCTGCTGGTGCAACTGGGTGTTGGCCGCGTAGCCTTAACATTATGATCTCCCTTGGTCAGCGCGGCCCGACTCATTTTTATTATGTAAATAAACTAATGCTGTAAATTTGCCCTGACCATTGGGCTTAACCCGTGCGCCAAATCCCAGCGCCAATATGCGTACGTATATTTACTAAGGAGATTTTTGTATTGGGATTACCTAAGGGTCCATGTTATCTTATGTAAATAATTTGGCAGCTCTTCTTAGAATTTAGCCAAAATAGCCGGGGCAGCAGATTGTATTTCCGTCATATCTTTGCCGGAAAAGGAAATTAAGCCAGCGCCCGCTGATTCTAAAATAACAAGGGTGAGGCTGCGGGTTGCAATCACGAATATCAAATCAGCCTAAAAACTGAAAAGGAGATAGACTGTGTTGCAATTAGATCCCAATAGCGGCGTGCCATTGCTCACTGCGCGGGAACAGCAAGTGCTTGAATACATCGCCAACGGACTTTCTGCCAAAGAAGTCGCGCAAGAAATCGATATCGCCCCGCGTACGGTGGAGCGGCATATCGAAAACGTCCGGCTTAAAATTCGCGCTAGAAACCGTACCCATATGGTCACGCTTGCGCTGGAATTAGGGCTACTCGCGTTCCAAAGCCATGTTCGCAAGCAAGTGGCTTAGAGCGGGGGCGCAGCTGCACTCGTATGCAAGAACCTGAACGTATAAACCGAACCGGTGCATAACAATGACAATGCTACCAGCCACCTGGTCCGGGTTGAATTTTTGTTTTGAGAAATTCAAAATAGCGTGGATTTTCATTATCAAAAATCTGTTTGCCGCCGCCCATATAAGCGCGGCACAGTTCATCAGCGGCACGGTCTTGCTCGCCAAGTTCAAAATAGCACTTACCCAATCGAAAGTGCAAATGTTCATTGCCAATGCCTTTACCATTATTGGCAGAGATCCCATCGCCATAGGCATTCAATGCCTGTGCCCAATCTTCAGATTGAGTATAGATATCTCCCAGCAACGTGAACATTTCCAAATCACGGCCTTCAAATCCCTTCTCGCGTGCTTTTTCAAGAACAGGAATTAAAAGATTAAAGGCTACCTTTCGTCCTTCAGGTGTGTTTTTATTTAGTTCATCGCGCGCATGGCTAAGTGCATTATCAATATCAGCATTTAACTCTTTATGTTTCCCGCCAAAAATACCAAACATCATGGAAACCTTAAGGTCTGTGGAAATAAATTGGTGGAGCCTAGGGGAGTCGAACCCCTGACCTCTTCGCTGCCAGCGAAGCGCTCTACCAGCTGAGCTAAGGCCCCATTCACCGCCATAAAATGCGGTGCGTGGTCTAAATTATTTACTCTTTCGCAAGCATGCATTGCAAGCAGGAAATTGCCGCGCAGCGTGGTCACCGCGCGGATCATTACTTATGTGTCTTTGGCGTCGTCGTCATCATCTGATTTTGTAACGCCCAAATCGTCATCGCCGCCAAGATCAATATCATTGTCGGGCGAATCTTCGCCGTCAACTGCATCGACATCAACGTCCAGATCATCGTCAGCCAGATCGGAATCGTCCTTTTTCTTCTCGGCCTCTTCAAATGGCATTGGCTGCTTTGATTTCAGAACAGGTTCAGGCGTCCATTGGTTGCCGCATTCAATGCATTCAACCGGATCTTCTTTGCCAAGATCGTAAAAACGAGTGCCGCATTTGGGACATGCACGCTTTGATCCCCATTCAGCCTTAACCATTTTGGGTATGTATCCTTCAATCTGATGCTTGATGTTATGTGAGTGCTCCTGCACTCTACTTTTGTTGCAGCGCCCTTACCGCAGCAAATGCGCGCTGTCAAAAATAAGTGTAAACGTTGACACTTCTATTGCTGCACCGCAAAGCGCATCATAATGAACAACCTCATAACAGATCCAAGAACTTTCGCTTCCCGCGGGCCTTTGCGCGGCACCGTTCGTGTGCCAGGAGATAAATCCATATCGCACCGCGCCTTGATGTTTGCTTCACTTGCCGTGGGAAAAAGCACGATCACCGGATTATTAGAAGGCGAAGACGTGATGTCCACTGCTGCGGCGATGCGTGCAATGGGCGCAGATATAGAACGCGATTCGGATGGCACATGGACCGTATACGGCGTCGGTGTTGGCGGATTGTTGCAACCCGAAACCGCACTTGATATGGGCAATAGCGGCACATCGGCCCGGCTGCTGATGGGCCTTGTTGCCAGCCACGATATTATCGCAACCTTCATAGGCGATACCAGCCTGTCGCGGCGCCCGATGGGCCGCGTATCTGATCCTCTAAGCCTGACAGGTGCAGAATTTAACGCCAGCCCCGGCGGTACATTGCCGTTAATGGTGCGCGGATTATGCCCCGCTGTGCCCATCACCTACCGCCTACCAGTCGCCAGCGCGCAGGTAAAAAGCGCCATATTGCTGGCCGGCTTAAACACACCCGGCATCATAACCGTCATCGAACCCATCCCCACCCGCGACCATTCAGAACGCATGCTGCGCGGATTCGGCGCGGACATCACGGTGGAGGTGGACGCAGATGGCACGCGTACAATCCGGCTAGTGGGAGAAGCAGAGCTTAAACCGCAAACAATCGAAGTGCCCGGCGACCCGTCATCCGCCGCCTTTCCTATCGTGGCAGCACTAATCACACCGGGCAGCGAGGTGACCGTCACCCATGTTGGCATGAACCCCACACGCACCGGGATTTACAAAATGCTGGAGGCGATGGGCGCGGACATAAGCTATTCCAACCAGCGCGAGGTTGGCGGCGAACCTGTGGCCGATATCACCGCGCGGCATTCGGCACTGAAGGGCATCACCGTGCCAGCCGAGATCGCACCCAGCATGATCGACGAATTTCCGGTGTTCTTTGTGGCGGCGGCCTGCGCGCATGGGCGTACTATTACGTCTGGCTTAGAAGAGTTACGTGTCAAAGAAAGTGACCGATTAGCCCTGATGGCGGCGGGCCTTACCGCGATTGGGGCGCAGGTTACCGAAACCGAAGACGGCCTGATTATCGATGGCAGCGGCGGCGCGGCGTTTGCAGGCGGTGCAGCAGTACACAGTGCGCTCGATCACCGCATCGCCATGAGTTTTGCCGTAGCCGGGCAGCATAGCACAAGCGGTATAACGGTCGATGACATATCCCCAATTGCCACCAGTTTTCCAACATTTGAAACCATACTAGATAATTTGAAAGTTCAAAAATGACCGATATACTGTCCCCTTTTGCCGCTGACCTTATTGGGTTTGCCGGTAGTTTTCTCATTGTTGCGGCGTTTGCATACAGCAATCTGACAACACAAATGAACGCCTTATGGTTCAACGTAACCAACTTTATCGGAGCCGCTTTGCTCACAGTTTCGTTGACGGTAAATTATAATCTACCCACAATTGTCTTGGAAGTTGTTTGGATGACGATTGCAATATTTGGCATCGCTAAAGCATTGAAAGCGCGGCAAGCGCTCTAATCTCGAATGTGGAAGGAGCTTTTTACAAGATGATCAAATCCAGTTTACGTATTGCCGCCTGCGGTCTTGCAACATTTGCATCCCTTCAGAATGCGTATGCAGCGCCCAAAATCAGTTTGAAAGATAGGATCGATCAAAGCTTCTCCAGCCTTAAAATAGACCTATCCGAAGAAGAGGCCAGTAAGCTTAAAAACGTCAAGATTACAGGCGTAATAGGCAACGAATTCGAAGTCACTGACAGTAATGGTGTCATCCACAGTTTCTACGACGGGCTGTGGCAAAAAATGTTGAATGTAGAAGAAGGCGCGCCGCATAAACCCATCAAGGCGCTGGGTATTGGAATGGCGCGGACCAAAAAATCGGCGCTGGATGCTGTGCGCAAATTTACCGGTACGAAAAACTTCGAGTGTGATATTAACAATCCCGAAGAGAAAGAAGAAGAAGGCAAATTTGGCAGCTATCAGTTTTGCAGGCAAAGTACGACAAGCGATGGCGGCTATATCTGGTTGGAATTTGATAAGAAAGACAGGCTGACGACGGCCGGATATCAGGCATGGGACCCATTTTAATGCTACGTATTAATGTACGTCAAAACAATAACAGAATGCTTTTGTTTATGGCTGGAATAGGTTTGGTGGCTTCGCCATTGTCTGCCAAAACGGCCACTGTGCTGTTATCGCCGCTACAGAAAATTAGTCAGAGCTTTTCGGATGATAAGTTGGGCCGAACAACCATGCCCAAAGGTGCAGTGTTGCTTAAAGAAGGAAGCAACCCGTCGTGTAGCGTGCAAAACCTTTCCGACTGTAATGTGCGTGATGTAAACGGCGTCGAACTATATTTCAGCCCGTATGACGGCCTAAACCGCAAATCCATCACTATTGGCCCGCGATATTCCGGCGCAGTGCGTGCGATTGGCATTGGAACAACGCGGTCAAAAAAAGACGTGCTTGCCGCCGCTGCTCGTTTTGTGCCGCGTCTTTCGTTTGATTGCGCGTCTGCGGGCGGGCCAGATACACCGCAGGCCGATTATACAACATGTGTTGCAAATATCCCCAGAAAAATGGGCGTAAAGGCGCTTCCAAAAGAGCAGGACCCCGCAAGCATTGAATTATTATTTGATGCAAATGATCGTATTCAAACTGTGGTAGTCATTCAGTCAAATTATATTGATTAAACGAGAGCATCCTGATGATTATCGCGGTTGATGGCCCTACTGCTAGCGGCAAGGGCACGATAGCAAAGGCATTGGCGGCGCATTTTGGTTTGCCTATGCTCGACACAGGCTTGCTGTACCGCGCAGTTGGGCACCAAGTACAGCTGAATGGCGGGGACGCGGATAATGCGGCGGATGCGCTGGCGGGATGTGCGTTTGAAGACGCTCTGCTGAATGATCCTGCCCTGCGTACAGAAAAAGCCGGCGGGCTAGCTAGCCAGGTATCCGTGCATCCAGCCGTTCGCGCTGCGCTGAACCAGCGGCAAGTGGATTTTGCAAACCAGCCCGGCGGTGCTTTGCTGGATGGGCGCGATATCGGCACGGTGATTGCGCCGCACGCCAATGCAAAGCTGTATGTTACGGCAAGCTGCGAAGTGCGAGCACGGCGGCGATATGACGAAATGATCGCGCATGGCATTGTTGCCAAATTCGAAGACATTCTTGCCGATGTAAAAGCGCGTGATGCACGCGATATGGGACGCGCCGATTCTCCGCTTAAACCCGCCCGCGATGCGGTCTTGCTTGATACCAGCGGATTGACTATACACAGCGCCGTTCAAGCTGCAATTGCATTATTAGAGGCCCGCCTTGCTAATGCCTAAGCGGCCGGAGTGTTTGAATAAAACACAACGTCTCCCTGAACTTGTTTCAGGGTCTATTTCGCCTTTATGACCAGTGGTCTAAGCCGATAAATGGATGCTGAAACAAGTTCGGCATGACGTTGTTTTAATTCACAATGCACTGTATTTGAATGCCTTATTGCTATTCGGGTAATAGGGCACTTCTGGTCAAAGACCGCTGGAACCAACCGGCTGGCCGGACAAAATGTATGTAAGGAAACTCTAACCTATGGCAACTTCGCCAAACCCGACCCGCGACGATTTCGCGGCCCTGCTCGACGAATCACTCGGCGGCGCAGATGGCGGCTTTGAAGGCCGCGTAGTAAAAGGAACCGTCACTGCAATTGACAACGACCACGCGACAATCGACGTTGGTTTGAAATCCGAAGGCCGCGTGGCGCTTCGTGAATTTGCGGCTCCGGGCCAAAAAGCAGATTTGAAAGTCGGCGACGAAGTCGAAGTATATGTCGACCGCGTAGAAAATATGAACGGCGAAGCAATGCTCAGCCGTGACCGCGCCCGCCGCGAAGCCGCATGGGATGTGCTCGAAGGCGAGTTTGACGCAGGTAACCGTGTTGACGGCGTAATCTTTGGCCGCGTTAAAGGCGGATTTACTGTGGATCTTAGCGGCGCAGTTGCGTTTCTTCCCGGCAGCCAAGTTGATGTGCGTCCCGTGCGCGATGTTGCGCCATTGATGGATATTGCCCAGCCATTCGTCATCCTGAAAATGGACCGTAAGCGCGGCAACATCGTGGTATCACGCCGCGCCATTTTGGAAGAAACCCGCGCCGAACAACGCACGGGCCTGATCCAGAACCTCGAAGAAAATCAGGTTATCGAAGGCATCGTGAAGAACATCACTGATTACGGCGCGTTCGTCGATCTTGGCGGCATCGATGGTTTGCTGCACGTAACTGACATTAGCTACAAGCGCATCAACCACCCATCCGAAATCATCAACATTGGTGACACCGTTAAAGTGCAGATCGTACGCATCAACCGCGAGACACAGCGCATCAGCCTGGGTATGAAGCAGCTTGAAAGCGATCCATGGGATGCAGCAGTTGCAAAATATCCCGTTGGTTCGAAGCTTTCGGGTGCCGTTACCAACATCACTGAATACGGCGCGTTCATTGAGCTGGAGCCCGGCATCGAAGGATTGGTGCACGTTTCGGAAATGTCATGGACCAAAAAGAACGTTCATCCTGGCAAAATCGTTTCAACCAGCCAAGTTGTCGACGTGATGGTTCTGGATATCGACATGGACAAGCGCCGTATCTCACTTGGTTTGAAACAAGCGCAAGACAATCCATGGGCCAATTTTGCAGATAAATTCCCTGTGGGTGCAACGGTTGAAGGCGAAGTGAAGAACGCTACCGAATTTGGCCTGTTCATCGGTCTTGACGGCGATGTTGACGGCATGGTTCATATGTCTGACATTGCATGGGGCATCACCGGCGAAGAAGCGTTACATCTGCACCGCAAGGGCGAGATGATTAAAGCCATCGTGCTTGATATCGATGCTGAAAAAGAACGTATCTCGCTTGGCATCAAGCAGCTTGAAAAGGGCGCACCATCGGCGGCACCTTCGGCAAGCGGCCTTAAGAAAGGCGGCACCGTTACAGTTACCGTGCTTGAAGTACGCGAGGGCGGACTTGAAGTGCAAGCAGGCGATGACGGCGCAACCGGATTTATCAAGCGCGCTGATTTGGGCCGTGACCGTGATGAGCAACGTCCAGATCGTTTCCAAGTCGGCCAGAAGTTTGACGCATTGGTTGCAGGATTTGACCGATCGAAGAAACCAAACTTCTCAATCAAGGCGCTGCAGCTTGCCGAAGAGAAGCAAGCCGTTGAACAATATGGTTCGTCCGATTCAGGTGCCAGCCTTGGTGACATTTTAGGCGAAGCATTGAAGCAACGCGATAAATAAACTTACGGATCATTAGGTGCACAAAAAAGCCCGTCCTGTGTTTAGGGCGGGCTTTTTGTTTGACGTTGTGCCGTGATTACAACGTAATGGTTTGACCAAAATGTCCAATACTCTTGTAAACTATCAGATTATCTGCAATGTTCAAGAAGTTGAGTGTTGGAATTATCATGATGCACTGGGGGGTGTAAAACAATTCTGGCTTATTATTAATGTTCGTCATTTCTGAAGGATGCCAAAGCATGATCCGTTCCGAGCTAGTTAAAAAGATCGAGAGCGAAAATACGGAACTTAAGACTGAAGAAGTCGAACGTATTGTCGATCTATTTTTCAACCAAATAATACAGCGTCTTGCCGATGGTGGCCGTGTTGAACTTCGCGGATTTGGCGCTTTTTCAACGCGAGAGCGTAACCCGCGCAAAGGCCGCAATCCGCGTACAGGTGCTTCTGTAGATGTTCCGCCAAAGCGCGTGCCATATTTCAAACCTGGCAAAGAGGTGCGAGAGCGCCTTAATCATTAAGGCTAGCGGCACTTATATTCGCCATTATGCTTGACCAAATCGGCAGAATGGTGTTTCCGCATTCCTGCACAGGTGGACGTGGCGAAATGGTAGACGCTACAGACTTAAAATCTGTTATCAGAAATGGTGTGCGGGTTCGAGTCCCGCCGTCCGCACCAGTGCAATATTTGGCTCAGGCATAAGTGTGCTGATACAAAGTTTTTGCTTGTCGATGCGGCCAACGGGGCGTTAGCAAACATAATGCGCACATTATGCCTCCTACCGCTGCTATTGATGCTACCATCATGCAACAAAGATGTGGCGAGCGCTTCGGGCCGCAGCCAAAACGTCCTTATCAGATTGGCCGAATCAGAAGCGCGAGGGCTTGACCCACAAATATCCTCTGATCTGTCATCTATACGCATCGCGGCCGACCAGTTTGAGGGCTTAACAAGATTCAATGGTGCGGGCGTAGCAGAACCAGGACTTGCCGAGCGCTGGAGCATGACGCCTAGCGGCCTAGCGTGGACGTTCACTCTGCGCCCTAACCTTAGGTTTTCAGATAATACGCCCATTAACGCCGATGTGTTTAACCGGGCGTTGGCGCGTATCCGTGATCCAAAAACAGCATCGCCGCATACATCTTTGTTTGCTGTGATTGAGAGCATCGATGTCTCAGGCACAAATACTGTAACTGTTCACCTGACAAAACCGTTTCCACAATTACCTGCGTTACTTGCGCATCCTGCGCTCGCCGCTCTGCCGTTTCACGTAATTGAGGAAAAGAGCGCGGCATGGACAGCCGCACGGCCATTAGTAACCAGCGGACCATACAGGTTGACCCAGTGGAGGCTGAACCAACGCATGGTATTGTCCGCGAACCCTGCATGGCATAGCGGGAGGCCAGCGGCGCAAACCGTGATTTGGCAGCCTGCCGACAATGTGCAATCCGGCATGCGCTTAATGCTGGCGGGGGGCGCAGACATCAGCACCGAATTTCCCGCCAACCGCACCGCTTGGCTGCAGGATAGATATCCAAAGCTTGTTCATAATAGCGGGTTTTTGGCGACATATTATTTTGCATTCAACACGCGCCGTCCGCCGTTCAATGATCCGCGCGTTCGCCGCGCGCTAAGTTTTGCAGTGGACCGCAGATGGATGGCAGACAAAATGATCGCAGCAGGCAATGAACCTGCGTGGGGATTATTGCCGCCTGGACTTGGTGGTCCCAGTGCGATGCGGCCTATATGGAGCGATTGGCCCAGAGCAAAGCGTTTGTCTGCTGCGCGCGCGCTACTGCAACAGGCTGGCTATAACGCGGCGCGCCCACTGCGTTTTGAAATCCGGCTGAATAGTTCGGCCGAACACCGCCGTGCGGCCACCGCACTTGCAACTATGTGGCGCGAACTGGGTGTTGAAGCCTCAATGCTGAATAGCGAGGCCAGCCTGCATTTCGATAGCTTAAAGCGCGGTGATTTTGCACTGGCTCGTTCTGGCTGGGTGGCAGATATACCCGCGCCTGAAAATTTTTTGGCTGTACACAAAAGTGATGCGGGTCCGCAAAATTATTCAGGCTATGCAAACCCGGTGTATGATAAAGCATTGGATGATGCACTCGCCGAACCTGATCCTGCCCGCCGCGCCGAAAAAATGCGCACTGCTGAAATGATACTGATCAACGACATGCCAATATTGCCGCTTTATTTCTATGTTTCGCGTGCACTGGTGCAGCCTGATGTTACCGGGTGGCAGGATAATGTTGGCAATATCCACCCGAGCTATACTTTGGCAAAGGCGCGCAAATGATCCGTGGCTGTTTTGTGATCACGGTAATCTCGGCTTTTCTGTGCGCTTGTTCGGGCGGTATCGACAATGATAGGCTGCGCGCCGATGTGGTGGAGGATGCGCCGCGTGCGTTTGCTACCGGCGCTCTACCGCTATCAAAATCATCGGCGTATCTGCGTGCGGCAACATCGCAGGGACTGGTTACGTTTGATAAGGAAGGCCGCGTTATCCCGGCGCTGGCATCGCGCTGGATCGTAACAGATGACGGTATGAGTTACATATTCCGGTTGAATAAAATCGCCTGGAACGACGGCAAAGCGGTTACCGCCGATCAGGTCGCGGTACTGCTAAACAGCCGTATCGCAGCATTACGTAATGGCCGGTTAGGCAGCGAGCTTGCCGCAGTTGACCGCGCGGTATCGATGACGGGAAAGGTTGTTGAAATTCGCCTGAAAGCGCCTGCGCCCAATTTGCTTGAGCTGATGGCGCAACCCGAATTTGGGTTGGTGCAAAAAGGGTCAGGTTCCGGCCCGATGCAGGCACAAGCAAACGGGCCTGCCATGCGGTTTCAGCTGCGCGGATTAGACGAGAAAGGCAAGGCAATCTTAAAAAGCGAGCGGCTGACTATGTTGCCCGTTACTGCGCCTGTGGCACTTGCCCGGTTTAACGCAGGGCAAACCGACTTTATTACCGCGGGCCGGTTTCAACACCTGCCTGCGTTAGAAGCTGCGAAGATTAGTAATGGCAGTATACAATTTGATCCAGTGCCGGGATTGTTCGGGCTGCTGATTGTTAAAGCAGGACCGTTCCTATCCAACCAAGCCAATCGTGAGGCATTGGCAAAGGGGATAAACCGGCCCAAAATGCTCAGTTCGTTTGGGCTGCTGGCGTGGCAAGAAACGCTGAGCATCGTGCCAGAGAATATGCCCAACCGCGATCCTATAAGTAAGCCAGATTGGTTCACGAAGAATTTTGAATCGCGGCAAATAGAGGCCCGCTTGGCAATTGCCCGCTGGAAATCGGCCAACGGAAAAATACGCCGCCTGCGCATTGGTTTGCCGCCGGGAGCGGGCAGCCGCATTCTGTTTGCCCGGCTACGCAGCGACTTTGCCGCGATCGGCCTTAACATAGAAGCAGTGGCATATGACAAAGACCCTGACATTGTGCTCATTGACCATATCGCAGAAATTTCTAGCCCTAGTTGGTATCTGTCGCAGCTATCATGCGCCGCCACCATAATATGCGACAGCCAGGCCGACGCGCTGGTTGCCGCCGCGCGAATGTCACCAAATAAAACCGACCGGCAACGGTTACTGGGAGAGGCCGAGACCAGATTGCAAACGCATCGCAACTTTATTCCGCTCGCCAATCCCATTAGCTGGAGCGTGACGCGCAACGGATTGCGAGGTTATGCGCCCAATGCCCGCGGCTGGCACCTGTTGCAATATTTAGGACGCGGCCCCACATAGAATATAAGGAGCGCGATCATGCCGATATCCAAAGACCAATTCGAACAAATCGCCAGCCAAATGCAAGCGCAAATGCCGCAGATGAGCAATGACTCGGGCGCCATAAGAAAACGTGTTGAGGCGCTGGAGATGCTGCTTGAACGTGCGTTTCATATTCCCGGCACCAAAATTCCCATTGGCCTAGATTCAATTGTTGGCCTTGTGCCCGTAATTGGCGATCTCGTTACTGCTGCAATGGGCGCATACATCGTGTGGGAAGCGCGCAATTTGGGCATGTCCAAATGGCAACTTACCCGTATGACCGCCAATGTCGGCATTGATACCGCAGTTGGAATGATCCCGTTTGTGGGCGATTTGTTTGATTTTGTCTGGCGATCAAACAGCAAGAACCTACGCATCATCAAGAAACATCTCGACAAACACCACCCCGGCAGCCGCACTATTGATGTGTAGAGGGGGTCTAGAGCGTGATGCGATTAAGTGGGTACCGGTTAATCGTATAAAATCACGCGACCACAAAGAGATATAGAGCGTGATGCGATTAAGTGGGCGCCGGTTAATCGTATCACGGATACTCTAAGAACTGCTCGTATAAGAACTGCCTCGGAGCAGTCTATGCCCTGGCCCAAAACCTATTAATGCCGCACCAATAAACGGCATGACGACAATCCAGATACGCAAGCCCGTTACGCCCTGAGGGCTGGCGATGCTGATCGCTGCT
>JAYWFI010000063.1:0-7899 GCA_043778865.1 Sphingomonadales bacterium | reverse complement strand
ATGCCATATTCTGCGCCAAACAATACCTTGTGCTGAATGCCGCCAGTTACCACGTCCCAAAGCAGATTGGCCTGTGCAAGGTAGTTTTTGCGTGCTGTTGGATCACTATATCCTGCCAATGCAACGCTGTTTGTCGCCGTAACTAAAGTACCATTTGCATATACATTCGTGTAAATTTTATCATAATCACCATAGAGCAACGCAGCTGAAAACTTCAGGTTCTGAGATACATTACCGCTCAGGCTTAGCTTTGCAATTTGCGCCTCTAACACTGATTTATTAACGCCCGGTACGCCAAAAAACTGATCGCGGTATCCCGTTAGCGGTGTATTAGGCACGCCTGCGCCGTTCACTACCGAAGGGATGCCCCGGTCTAAAACGCGGTCGTCTTTCACATATTCATACGACAGGCCCAATTTCCAATCATCGCTTAATGCAAGGGTTGCGGTGGGATTCCAAGCATAACGCTCGCCTGAATAAAAATCGCGGTGATTGTTCAGCTTTTCATAGTTAGCATTCAACCGAATGGCGATTTTGTTGCTCACAGGCGCGTTCAAATCAGCTGCGATCTCATAAGCGCCAAAACTATTAACGCTGGCGCGGCTAGTTGTAATATTTTCGCTAAATACCGGTGCTTTTTGCACACGGTTCACAACCCCGCCGCCGCCGCCGCGTCCAAAGATTAATGCAGACGGACCTTTCAAAACCTCAATGCGTTCTAGATTGTATAGCCCGCGGTAATATTGCACATCATCGCGTACACCGTCTAAAAAGAAGTCGGATGTTGTATTTTGCCCCCGTATTGTAATCTGGTCCCGGTTTCCTTCACCTTGCCCAACAGTCACGCCGGGCACATAACGCAGTACATCGCCTAAACTACGCTGTGCTTGATCGTCCAATTGATCACGCGTGATTACCGTTATTGTCTGCGGTGTATCGATTAATGGTGTATCCGTTTTGGTTGAGGCCGCAGCCGCCGTACCATATCCTTGCGGAGTACCTGTAACAATAATCGCCTGATCATCGTTAGCTTCTTCTGAAGCATTTGCAAAAGCAGGCATGCTGGCAAACGACACGCAGGTTAAAGCCAGAATTGAAATACCATAATATCGCATAAAGAAAGCTCCGAGAGAGGCTATTGCGATTCCTTCGCAATATAATATGATTTCTTTATTGCGAATAATTCGCATGTGCAAGATATAATATGCGGGCTTACATAATTTATACCTCTACATAAATACGAATAAAGGCGTATCATTATGCAAACCGCAGGCCGTAAGCCGCCGTATACGAAATGCCAAGGAACCACACGATGTTAAAGAAAATTCTGCTGGGTATATTATCGCTCTTTGCAATCGCGTTCATTGCCTTGTTTGCATGGGGATACGCGCCCGATATTTCAGTGACAGAGCTAAAAAAGAAATACGCCAATGCCGAATCTGAATTTGTAAATTTAGGCGGCGGTATGACAGTGCATCTGCGCGATGAAGGCCCAGTGGATGCTCCCGCGATAATCCTGTTGCATGGTTCGAGCGCGTCACTGCATACATGGGATGCATGGACCGCTGCGCTAAAGAGTAAATACCGGATCATTCGCTATGACCAAGCAGGGCATGGACTTACTGGCCCGCACCCAGCTGATTGCTATACCGCTGCTTGTTTTACTGATGTGGTGGACCGCGTTGCAAATAACCGCAGGCTAAAAACATTCACATTAGTGGGCAATAGCATGGGCGGGTGGGTATCATACGAATATGCCAAGCTACATCCCGAACGGTTAAACGGCCTGATCCTAATTGATCCCGCAGGCGCGCCAGAGGCTAAGCCCGCTGATCTGCCCATCGGTTTCAAGATTGCACGCATACCTGTTGTCAACAAACTGATGAATTACATTACGCCGCGCGCGCTGGTTGCCAAAAGCCTGAGCCAAACAGTCAGCAATCAGGCCATCTTAACTGACAAAAAAATCGACCTGTACTGGGAGCTGCTGCGTAGGCCCGGCAACCGCAATGCAACTACACAGCGGTTTGCCGCCCGCGCCGCAATGCCGCAATCAAAACCGATTGCAAACTCACCTATTCCTACCCTTATATTATGGGGCAAAGAAGATAAGCTGATCAACGCCGGTGCTGCGCCATGGTTTGCCCAGCAATTTAGTGATAGCAAGGTGATCTTATATGACGGGGTAGGCCACCTGCCGATGGAAGAAATCGCCGATAAAAGTGCGAACGATGTCACTGCATGGATGGCAAAAAATCAGCGCCCATAAGCGTGAAAGTTATTAACCCAAAATAGCTTTTATTGATGCGGTTACTTCATCAATGTCTGCCATACCATTGACGCGGCTTACAATACCGCGCGCGCTGTATATCGGAAGTATAGGAGCCGTTTTGCCGCGATATTCCTGCATCCGGGTACGTACCGTTTCTTCGTTATCATCGGGGCGGCGCTTAAACTCGGTACCGCCGCAAACATCGCATATGCCTTTATGTGCTGGATGCTTATGACGGTCATGATATCCTGCATTACATTTTGCGCAGGTATAACGCCCCGTAATCCGGTCAACCAAGGCATCTTCGTCCACCCCCAGCTCGATTACATAATCAAGCTTGCGACCGCGTAGTGCCAAAATCTCATCAAGTGATGCCGCCTGTGCCGCCGTACGCGGGTAGCCATCAAATATTGCGCCCGTACCTGCGCCTATTTCATCCAGGCGATCCCCGATCAAATCTGATACGATCGCGTCCGAAACCAGCTCGCCCGCATCCATAACGGCTTTAGCTTTTACGCCAACAGGAGTTTGCGCTTTTACAGCGGCGCGCAGCATATCACCTGTTGATAATTGCACCATATTATAAGTGGACTCAAGCAAAGCGGCCTGCGTTCCCTTGCCTGCTCCCGGAGGTCCCAACAGGATTATGTCCATTAATCTAGCTTCCCCGCCTTTGTTTACAACGCGTGTTTTGACTGTCCAATTAACGTTTACGGCCGCCCTTGAGCTTTGCTTTTTTAAGCAAATCGCCGTATTGATGCGCGAGCAGATGGCTCTGGATCTGCGATATAGTGTCAATCGTGACATTTACCAAAATCAGCAAACTAGTACCGCCAATAGCAAAGAATTGCCGCTGCCCTGTTTGGCCCATAACCCAATCGGGCAACACACAGACAATAGTGAGATACGCCGCGCCAAGCACTGTAATACGGGTCAGAACATAATCGAGGTAGGTTTCAGTGCTTTTGCCCGGACGGATGCCAGGTATAAATCCGCCGGCTTTCTTCAGGTTCTCAGATGTTTCTTCAGGATTGAATACTACTGCGGTGTAGAAAAAGCAGAAGAACATAATGCCTGCGCCATAAAGCAACAGATATAACGGCTTACCATGCGCGAGATATTGGTTGAGCGATATTACAAAATCACCCATTCTGCTTTCGCCAGCAACTTTTTGCCCGCCTAGCTGTGTGACCGTTAACGGAAGCAGAAGCAGCGAGGATGCAAAAATCGGTGGAATGACGCCTGCTGTATTAATTTTAAGCGGCAAGTGGCTACGATCGGCTTGCATCATACCGCGCTGCGTCGCGCGCTTGGGGTATTGAATAAGCACACGGCGCTGACCGCGTTCAAAGAAACAAATCATCAGGATCAATACAACAAACATCACAAAGAAACTAACCACCAGAAACCCATCAATCGATCCTGTGCTAATCCCCTTAAGCAGGTTGACGATCAGCTTTGGTATCTGCGCTACAATCCCGGCCATGATAATTAGCGACACACCATTGCCGATACCGCGGCTTGTAATCTGTTCACCAAGCCACATCAGGAACATGGTTCCGCCAATCAAGCTAACCGTGGCAACCACGCGGAATAGCATACCTGGCTCCACAACCGCAGCGATACCATTTGCAGCAGCAAGCTTTTCCAACCCGGCAACAAGAAAATAACCCTGCATAGCGGTAAGAAACACGGTGCCATAGCGGGTATACTGGTTAAGCTTCTTGCGGCCTGTTTCGCCTTCTTTCTTAATCGCCGCCAGCTGCGGAGAAAGCGATGCAGCGAGCTGTATAACAATTGATGCTGTAATATATGGCATCACGCCAAGCGCAATCAGGCTCATCCGCGAGAGCGAACCGCCTGAAAATGTGTTGAAGATATCAAGTGCGCCGCCCGCAGCGTTATTTGCATAAAGCATATCAACGGCGACGGGATCGACCCCAGGCAGCGGCACAAAACTGAGCATGCGAAATACGATTAATGCGCCAATGGTAAACCAGAAGCGCTTTTTCAAATCGGTTGCTTGGCCGAATTTTGAAAGATTCAAATTCGTTCCCATATTTTCGGCGCTGGTTGCCATGTGTACGCTTTCCTTAATTCTCGGCCTTAAATTATGGCATAGATCGATAATTCATCACTCTAAACATATAGCCCCAATATTCAACCCGGCGTTATAAGCAGCCCTTAAATGCCAAGCCCCGCAATCCTATATGGACAGCGGGGCCTGCATAGCAAGAGCGAATACGCCCGAACTCTATCCTTACTTCTTACCAGCGGCCTTACTTGCAGCTAAAGTCTTACCTTTTTTTGCAGCAGCTTTTTCGCCGGCGGGTACTACGACCAAAATCTCCACTTTGCCCCCTGCCTTTTCGACAGCAGAAACAGCGCCTTTCGAGGCTCCTGCAACACTAAAGGTTAGCTTTTCTGTAAGCTCACCCTTAGCAAGTAAGCGGACACCATCTTTGCCGCCGCGTGCAAGACCAGCGGCTTTTAACGCTGCATGGTCGATTACACCTTTGATATCCAATTTCTTGGCATCAATAAACTTTTGGATCATACCCAAATTTACTTCGGCATAATCTTTGCCAAATGGGTTGTTAAACCCGCGTTTTGGTATGCGCATGTGAAGGGGCATCTGGCCACCTTCGAATCCTTTAATCGCGACACCGGAACGTGATTTTTGTCCCTTCATTCCGCGGCCAGAGGTCTTGCCCTTGCCAGATCCAATACCGCGGCCAACACGCATACGGCGGTGGCGGGCGCCTTCGTTATCTTGAATGTCATTCAGTTTCATGTTGCACTCGCTTTCGCTTTAAGTCGCACTTTGTTTCGCCGCTCCACCAAAGAGCGATGGTAATTTTAATCCGCCAGCACTTCAACCATGTGGCGAACTTTGCGGATCATGCCGCGTACCTCTGGAGTATCCTCCAGCTCACGTACGCGGTGCATCTTGTTCAAGCCGAGGCCTTTCAAAGTAGCGAGCTGATCCTTTGGACGGCGGATTGGTGAACCGGTTTGTTTGATTTTAATTTTTGCCATTTGAATTACTCCGCAATTGCTTCAGCATCGGCGCTGGCTGTTTTGCTGCCACCACGTCCTAGCAAATCAGCAATCTTTTTACCGCGGCGCTGCGCCACTGATTTCGGGCTGGTCTGCTCTTTCAATGCCGCAAAAGTTGCCCGGATCATGTTGTATGGATTTGATGTACCCACCGATTTGGTAACCACGTCTGCCACGCCGAGTGATTCAAAAACAGCGCGCATTGGACCACCTGCGATGATGCCCGTTCCGGCAGGAGCCGAACGCAATGTAACATTGCCCGCGCCAAAGTGACCACGGCCATCATGGTGTAATGTGCGACCTTCTTTCAAAGGAACACGGAGCATAGATTTTTTTGCAGCGGCTGTTGCTTTGTTGATTGCTTCGGGTACTTCGCGCGCTTTGCCATGACCAAATCCTGCACGGCCTTGACCATCACCAA
This sequence comes from Sphingomonadales bacterium, assembly GCA_043778865.1. Lineage (GTDB taxonomy): Bacteria > Pseudomonadota > Alphaproteobacteria > Sphingomonadales > Sphingomonadaceae > Sphingorhabdus_B. The sequence goes on along the minus strand of JAYWFI010000063.1, from coordinate 2,146 downwards.
CAACAACAAGTGCGGCAAAACCAAACCGTTTACCACCTTTAACGGTTTTGGAAACACGGTTGATATGGACCAATTTTTCAATCAGCTCATCGCCTTCGTCTTGCGCAGGACGGTTGTTTTCACGCCCGCCGCGCCCGCGGCCCCGGCCATCACCGCCGCCGCCACGGTTGTCACCGCCACTTCGGCCGCCTCTGCCACGGCGCTGCGTGCCATCGGCGGATTCGGGTGTAGCGGCTCCCGCTACAATTGCGTTTGTGTTATTTTCATCAGCCATTATTAGAACTCCAATCCGCCTTCACGCGCGGCTTCCGCCAGCGCTTTGACACGGCCATGATACAAGAAACCGCCGCGATCAAACACAACGTTTGCGATACCTGCCTTTTTGGCCGCTACTGCAACGCGCTTGCCAACTTCAGCAGCAGCTTCGGCAGTTGCACCGTTCTTAATCTTGGCGTCCTTATCGAGGGACGATGCCGCTGCAAGAGTAGACCCCTTGCTGTCATCAATAACCTGCGCATAAATATGGCGGCCCGTACGGTGAACAGAAAGGCGAGGACGCCCCGCGACTTGGCTCCGTAACTTGGAGCGCACGCGTTGACGGCGGCGTTCAAAAAGAGATAGTTTCGCCATGGCTTATTTCTTCTTCCCTTCTTTGCGGAAGATATACTCACCGCGATACTTGATACCCTTGCCTTTGTAAGGCTCCGGCTTTCTCCAACGGCGGATTTCAGCAGCAACCTGCCCGACCTTCTGCTTGTCCATACCGGATATTTCAATTGTCGTGTTATCAGGCGTTTTAATATCAATGCCTTCAGGGATAGCAAAATCTACATCATGACTATAACCAAGCTGCAATTTTAAATTGCTACCCTGAACATTTGCGCGATAACCAACTCCTGTAATTTCCAAGACCTTAGTAAAACCAGTAGTAACACCTTCAACTAAATTCTGAACCAAGGTACGTTGCATGCCCCAATAAGAACGCGCTTTTTGTGTCTTGTTAATCGGCGTAACCGTCAACGCACCCTCTTCAAGGTTATAATTAACCTCTTCGACGAGCGGCATCTTTAGTTCGCCCTTAGGTCCCTTTACCGACAGTATGCCATCCGCCATAATGGCAGTGACACCCGCAGGCATAGCGACAGGCTTTTTCCCAATGCGGCTCATCAGTAAACCTCCGCCAAAATTTCGCCGCCAACATTGGCTTCGCGTGCTTCTGCATCAGAAAGCACACCTTTTGGCGTCGAAACAATTGTAATGCCCAAACCATTACGTATTACTGGAAGCTCTTTTGAGCCTGAGTATACGCGGCGGCCAGGTTTTGAGACGCGGGACACATGCAATATCGCAGGCTCGCCCTCAAAGTATTTCAACTCAATACGAACGCCCTTGTGTTGGCCATTTTTGCCAAGTGTTTCGTCGCTGTAACCGCGAATATAACCTTCGCGTTGCAACACATCAAGAACGCGGACGCGAAGGCCCGATGCAGGCGAGATGACGGAGTCTTTCTTCGCGCGCTGTCCGTTACGTATGCGGGTGAGCATATCACCCAGTGGATCGGTCAATGCCATGATGTCTTATCCTTACCAGCTTGACTTTGTGATGCCCGGGATCAGGCCTTTATTCGCCAAATCACGCAGCTCGATACGGCAAAGCCGGAATTTACGGTAATAACCACGTGGGCGGCCCGTTGTTTCGCAGCGGTTACGCACGCGGTTAGGGTTACCATTACGCGGTATCTCTGCCATTTTAAGGCGCGCAATCAAACGCTCGCTTTCGTCAAGAGCTTCATCTTTTGCCATCGCCTTTAACTTTGCGTATCGGCCGGCATATTTCTTAACTAGCTTTTTGCGCCGTTCATTTTTGTTTATGGAGCTTAGTTTTGCCATTATGCAGCCGCCTTCTCTTCGGTTTCTTCTATCGGGAAGGGAAAGCCAAAAAGCTTAAGCATTTCGCGCGCTTCATCATCCGTATTAGCAGAAGTCGTTACAATTACGTCCATCCCGCGAATAACATCAATCGCGTCGTAGCTGATTTCAGGAAAAATGATCTGCTCTTTCAATCCCATGGAAAAATTCCCGCGACCATCAAAGCTTTTCGGGTTTAATCCGCGAAAATCCCGAATACGTGGCATCGCCACAGTAAC
>JAYWFI010000062.1:0-15429 GCA_043778865.1 Sphingomonadales bacterium | reverse complement strand
AACGCAGCTGGAAAGTCACACTAAGTTCACACCTAGAACGCATGGCAGACGGTGGTTCTTAGCGATTTAGAGGCGCGCATCCGCGCTGCGGTACTGCTGTAGGATTTGGTGAGGCATGAAGTCACTGATCAAAGCCTACATTGCAAGTACGGTGTATGATGCCGCCGTTCTGACGCGGATTGGCTTTAATATCGATACCAGCCTACCGAGATGTTCGCAGCATTGTATTAATTTCAAGAATTCATTCCTGTTTGCAGGCAAGTTGAGATATGCGTTTGCGATGCCACCTGATAAATTCTCTTCCAAAGGCCTAAAGGTCCCTAGCGGGCGCGTTGCTCGCCTTGCGCGCTTTGGTAGCATGGCGGGCGGCATTGCGGGCGGCATGCTTTTGGACGGTGCACTGCAGCTGGCGTCTGGCAAGCGGCCTTCGCTAAGTCAGCTGTTGATGACACCCGCCAACGCGCTCAAAGTTACGCTGCAATTGGGGCAAATGCGCGGCGCAGCGATGAAGCTGGGGCAGTTGATGTCGATGGATGCAGGTGATCTGTTGCCGCCTGAACTATCCGATATTCTTGCGCGATTGCGCGCCGATGCGCAGCATATGCCCGAACGGCAGCTGACCATGCAGCTGGCAAAGCATTGGGGCAGGGATTGGCAGGGCCTGTTTGAAAGCTTTGATATGCGGCCCCTTGCTGCCGCTTCGATCGGGCAAGTGCACCGCGCGGTAACTAAGGATGGCCGCAATATTGCGATCAAGATCCAATATCCAGGCGTACGGCGCAGCATTGATAGCGATGTTGATAATGTCGCGGCGCTGCTTCGTCTCTCCAATCTGCTGCCTCGCACCCTTGATATTGGGCCGGTGCTAGCAGAAGCAAAACGCCAACTGCACGAGGAGGCGGATTACGTGCGCGAGGGCAAGTACCTTAAACGTTTTGGCGCGCTGCTGTCTGATGCGCCGGATTATGTTGTGCCCGTATTCCACGCTGACTTAAGCGGTAAGGACGTGCTCGCAATGTCGTATGTGAAGGGCATCGCGATTGAGGCGCTCGTGAGTGCGCCGCAAGCCGAGCGAGACCAAGCCGCGGCGCTGATGATTGATCTGGTGCTACGCGAATTGTTTGAATTTGGCCTGATGCAAACCGATCCCAATTTCGCAAATTACCGTTATGATTCGAATACGAAGCGTATAATTTTACTCGATTTTGGTGCGACGCGCGCTTTACCCAAAACTATTCAGAAACAATATCGCGGCTTGCTAAAAAAGGTGCTCGCCGGAGATGCCACAGGTGTGTTTGATGCGGCAACCAGCATCGGTTTTATCAACGCGCATACGGCGCAAAAGCATCAAGCCTTAATTGAAGATATGGTGACTACAGTGCTTGATTTGCTGCGCGCGGATGCGCCGTTTGATTTTGGCAATAACGCTTTTGTTGCCCAAATGCGCGACCAAGGCATGGCTATCGCCGCCGACCGTGCCAATTGGCATATCCCGCCTGTCGACACGTTATTTGTGCAACGTAAATTAGGGGGCATCTATCTGCTTGCCAGCAGGCTTAAGGCCCGCGTTGACGTGCATGCGATATTGGCGCGCTATGTGTAGGCATGTATAGGTATGTTTGGGCACGTGCAGCTATGGCTACAGCTATCGCAGCTTGGCAGCCATCGCGGCCTGTATCCTTGGGCGGAACCGCAAAAACACAAGATAAAGCCGTTCCAAAGTCTTCAAGACAAAGCGGTTGCGCGCCAGTAATCCCAATGGCCGCAGCACGGGTATTGCGCGCCACATCGCAGCAAAAGCGGCAGCTCCTGTCACCATCTGGCCATTTTCAGACGCGTGTAGCCGGGCAAGCATTGCTTTGCGATCAGCGGGACAATGCGCATTATCATCCACAAGATCGACAAAGCTGATCCGCGAGCGCTAATCCAAACGCCGCATCAATCCAATCTCGCGCAAACACAGCGGACAGGCGCCGTCATACCATACCGTAACTTGTTTCATGATACCTAGGGTCAGGACTCTTTAATTGATCCAGAAGATGAAGGTTGCTGCGATGCAGATTGCAGACATGAAGGTGTGAGCACATCGATCATAGCGGGTGTGGATGCGCCGCCAATCTTTGATCCTTCCAAACATGATCTCTACTTTATGGCGCTGGCGGTAGAGGATAGTGTTATGCGGGATATGGATTTTGCGGTTTGCTTTTGAGGGGATACAGGCCTCAATTTTCCGACTTTCCAGCGCCTCGCGGAACCAGTCGGCGTCATAGCCTTTGTCACCGAGAAGCACTTTTGCTTTTGGAAAAGAGGGTAGCATCAACGCTGCGCCGCCAAAATCGCTCATCTGTCCTTCACTAAGCAGCATGATGAGCGGGCGCCCCTTATCATCACACACAGCGTGCAGCTTGGAGTTTAGGCCGCCCTTGGTGCGTCCGATACGTCTGGGAATAGACCCTTTTTTAAAAGGCTGGCAGCTGTCCTGTGCGCTTTCAAATGCGTGGCATCGATCATCAATTGGTCAGGTTTGCCGCCTTTGGCTGCAAGTCCTGCAAATATCTTGTTGAATACGCCCAAGCGGCTCCAGCGGATAAAACGGTTATAGATCGTCTTGTGTGGACCGTAATCCGCAGGCGCATCACGCCAGCGCAAACCATTACGGATAACAAAAACAATACCGCTGATAACCCGCCGATCATCCACTCTTGGGATACCGTGCGACAACGGAAAATACGGCGTAATCTTGCGCATCTGCGCCTTACTCAACCAAATCAAATCACTCATAACAATGCCTCCTTAGCATTGCCTTTGAATCAAACTTACAAACATTATGCAAGCAGTTTAATAGGTCCTGACCCTAGTTAGGCCGCCCGCAAGTTATTGTCATTACCGCATTTGGGATAGCAGATGTTAGGACGATAAGCGTTCGCATCATGCCGCGTAATGCTGAAAGTCTCCGTCCATCATCGCCGCCAACTTTGGTTCAATAACTATGCATATAAATAAACAGCCCAGCCCCTAATCATCCAGCGATAATGGCCCGTGGTTCAGATGAGGTAGCACATGGCGCGAGAATAGATCGCATTCGGCGGCGTGCGGGTAACCGGACAAGATGAAAGCATCCATGCCTTCGGCTTGATAAGCGCGTATTTTTGCGAGCACTTGATCGGGATCGCCGACAATAGCCGCGCCGCATCCTGAACGCGCGCGGCCAATTCCGGTCCATAAATTGTCTTCGGCAAATCCGTCATCCGATGCGGCGGCGCGCAGTTCCGATTGCTGCGCCACTCCGGCCGTTTTGGCATCAAGTGATTTTTGTCGGATTGCCTCGCCTGCGGCATCATCCAACTTTGACATCAACCGCGCGGCATAGGCACGCGCTTCATCCTCGGTTTCCCGAACGATAACATGGGCGCGGTATCCGAATTTCAATGTGCGCCCCCTTTTGGCGGCTCGTTCGCGTAAATCGGAAACCACGGCGCGGACATTGCCCATCGTATCGGGCCACATCAGATAAACATCGGCGGCTTCGGCGGCGGCGTCCCTTGCAGCTGGGCTTAGTCCGCCAAAATAAAGCGGCGGACATTTGCCCGAATGGGTTGTCATCCGCGGCGGATCAAGATCAAGCTGATAGAACTCACCTTGGTGCGACAAATGCTGACCTGACAACATTGTCTTCAATATCTTCATAACCTCAACGGTGCGGGCATAACGCGGATCGCTATCTAACTTTTGCCCGGGCAGATCGGACGAGATAATATTCACTGTCAACCGGCCGCCCATAATCCTGTCCAATGTCGCGATACGCCGGGCCAGTTGCGGCGGCCAATCTTCACCAATACGAACCGCCATTAATAACCGCATGCGTTGCAGCAAGGGCGCGATGGCCGACGCAAAAACCGTTGTGTCTAGGCCAAGCTGATATCCCGATGGCAATAGAATATTATCAAAGCCGCCTTTTTCTGCGGTTAATGCGATATTGCGGCAATGTTCCCAGCTGGACTGCAACAGCGGATCGGGTTGTCCCAAAAATTCATAGTCATCATCGCACAGCGCCGAAAACCAGCTCACCTCGCATTTACGGTCTTGATTACCATCGGTCATGGCAATTGCTCTCCTCTTGATGCCACCAAAACATTATACCAGCTGTCCCGCGTCCAATGCACGGCATAAGCATTGGCCGCATCACGGATACGTTCTTCATTTTGCGAACCAATTATCGGAATAGGCCGCGCGGGATGGGCCATGATCCAGCTATAGGCCGCAGCAGCGCGGCTCACATTCTGTTCCCCCGCAACAGCATCAAGCGCCGACACGACAGCTTTTTCGCGCGCGCTTTGCGGATCTGAAATGCGCCCGCCGCCAAGCGGTGACCACGCAAATACCGCCATGTCCATTTGCATGGCCAGATCAAGCTCGCCATTCTCGATTGTATCCAAACAAAAAGGCGATAGCTCAGGCTGCGTCGCGACAATCGGAATATCCAAAAACGACTGTAGCGCATTGATCTGCGCTATCGTGTGATTGGACACACCGATGGCACGAATTTTCCCCGCTGTAACGGCATCGCCCAATGTTCTAGCGATTTCCTGCGGATGGGTCAGAATATCTGGCCGGTGGATAAACCAAAGATCAAGATGGTCGGTTCCAAGCCGCCTCAACGATGCGTCGATGGCTGCGGTTAAATATGCGGCGCTGCTATCATAAGGCAGCGGCGGCATAATCCCGCCTTTACTGGCCAGTATCATTTTTTGACGCAAACCGGGCTGTGCCGCGAACAATTTACCCAGTAACGCCTCTGCATCGCCGAAACCCGACGTGCCATTAAAACCATAAATATCGGCGGCATCAAAAAAATTGATACCGGTATCTAACACAGTGTGTACCAGTTTTGATGCCGGACCCGTATCGCCCTCAAAACGCCACATGCCCCAAGCCATTGAGGATATTTCAATCCCACTTTTGCCCAGTTTCCGGAATTTTGCAGTTTGCGAAATATTACTCATTCAAATATCATCCTTTGGGAAAACTAAGGTTGGGAGCAGAGGAAGCAGCGGGAGCGGCAACGGATTGCCGCTCAATCAATTCATGCGGCAAACGCCGGTGGACAAGAGTTGCCCCCGAAAGCAAAAGATCGGTTGCCGATTTGGCAAGTTCGAAAGTGGGTTGCCGAATAGTCGTTAGCGGCGGCCATACCATGCGCGCCAAAGTGGTATCGTCAAACCCGGCAACGGACAAATCATCGGGAATGATAAGCCCTGCCTGATGCGCGGCGGCCTGAACACCGGCGGCCATATCATCGTTGCTGGCAAAAATCGCCGTGGGCGGCTGATCTAGTCCCAGAAACATTTCTCCCGCAGCAAATCCGCTCTCAAAATCAAATTCACCTTCCGCCATTAATTGCGGTTCAAACGGCAGTCCCGCTCGGTCAAGTGCGCGGCGATACCCAAAAAGGCGCTCATCGGACGCCATGTGGTTGGGGTGCCCTTTGATGAACCCGATGCGCCGGTGCCCTTGGTTGATCAGATGCATAGTCATGTCATCTGCGGCCTGCGCATCGTCCATGAACACAGATGATGTCAGCGCGTGATTGGTGCCCGGCGATATCCGGACAAAAGGAATTCCCATTTGCTCCAGTACGCGCAGCACCGGATCACAATCGGTAACAGGCGACGACAAGATAATACCATCGACATGCGTTTCGCTTACTAATCCGCGTATGTGCTCTGCGATATCAGGGTCTGCCACATCAACGGGTTGACCCAAAAGCCGTATGCCATCCTCATGGCAGCGGTGCCAGCAGCCGGCCTGTATCTGATTAATATAATAAGGGCTGTGATTATCGTATATTAGCGCGATTTGCCCCGATTTGGTTCCTGCCAATATACGTGCCGCGACGCTCGGTTTGAAATCCAGCTGTTTCATCGCACTTTCCACCTTTTCGCGGGTGGCGATGCTGACATAAGGGTGCGCGTTAAGCACCCGGCTTACTGTTTTTACAGAGACTCCTGCCAAAGCCGAAACATCCCGAATGTTGCTACGCTGGCTCATAAGGACATCTCCCCGCGCGCATCTTTCAGTGACCTAAACAGATCAGAAAACGCACTCGTAGAACGAGCGAATATGGGCGGCGATCCAAAAGGTGCAGCGACGCAATGATGCCCAGAGCGATATTCCTCACCTGTCCAGATATGCACCCATGGCGCATCACCGGGTAAGAAAATCTCACGTTCCATCACGCCTTCCTGAATTATCGGTGCTACCAATAATTCTGTGCCATAAAGATATTGATCTTGGCAGGAAAAGCATTCCGTTTCATGAGGGTAATGCAAGAAAAGTGGTCGTTGAAGTGGAAGGCCGCTACAGGCGGCTTCGTCCATTAGGGTTTTGATGTAAGGCACAAGTGCTGCATGAACGCGGCTCATCGCAGCAAAATGGGCAAGCAGCCCCGCATTGGAATCGATCTGCAAATTATCATCGGGGCGGTTGCCCTCATGCGTGCGCATAACGGGCGTGAATGCCGCCATCTCGGTCCAGCGCATAATAAGTTCTTCGCTGCGCACAATTCCGTGAAGCGAGGTATAGCCGCCGACATCGCTATGACTATAGGCGTTGCCAACCAGGCCCGCGGAGAGCGCTGCGGTAATCACTGTGCCTATGCCGTCATGGCGGGAGAAATCGGCGCACTGATCGCCCGCCCATAACAAAGGGCAGTATTGCTGAACGCCTGAAAAACCTGCGCGCATGAAGAATATCGCATCGCCGGTTCTACCGCGGCGCGCCAATGCATCGGCGTTCACCTTGGCCCAAAGCACGGGCCATCGATTGTGGGCAAGCATCGGATCGCTGCCATCATGCAGGCGCAGATCCGTAGGCAAATATTCCCCAAAATCCGCCATCCAGCCGGATAGCCCGAAATCGAGCATCTCTTTACCGATAATGCGCTCTGCAAACCATTCGGCCGCCGCAGGATTGGTAAAATCCACAATGCCGCAATCAAATTCGCCAAAATCGACGATATATGGCGCGTCTGTATCCTGCCGCAACGCCAAATAGCCAGCGGTTTTAGCCTCCTGATACTGTCCGCCATCAATCGCCAGATAAGGATTTACATATCCCAAGAACCGGATGTCCCGCTTGGCCAGCGCAGCAATTTTATCAGGCAGATCAGGATAGCGTTCGGCGTTCCAATCCCAGTTCCAAAACAACCGCCGTCCAAAACTTGTCTGCCTGATCCCGACCCAATCTTCGCACCATAAACCCGACACGGCGGCACCTGCTGCGATGATATTGTCCAGCCGTTCAAAACTGTTTGCGCCGTCTTTCAACCCGATTATCGCGCCTTGTATGGCCCAATCCGGCAAAGGAGGTTGCTTACCAAACCGTGATGCCAACTTTGAAACGAGTTGCGCAATATCCGGAGCTGTGTAAAATTCGAGGTTTGCTTCGCTTTGCCATATTTCCACAACATGCCGCGCCGCGTCGCTGAAATCCAGAACGCTGTACGCACTACTATCCAGATGACAGGCATAAAGACGCGATGACATAAATGTCGGCTGAGGATAATTGGTTGTCCAATAATCGCCGCCTGCCATGCCCTCTTCATCCATGATGCGGGTCAACTGATTTGACTTATCACGGCCAACGCCTGGCTCACTGGTCCACATTGGGAAGCGGCGTCCCTTGAGACCAAGATAACTCATTTGTTCGCCGCCGCCCCAAATATGCTCGCCGGGCTGTGCAACAAGACAAATTGTTAGGCGGTCGCATGATGCATCATACGTTTTTATTTTGAGTAAGAATCGATCTGCCTCTTGAAGCAGCGAAAGAACGGCGGCAACGGGGCTATCCTGCTGCGTAAACAACTTCACCTGACTATCTTCAACTATCGCAACCGAAAGTGCTGGCAGACCAGCCGGGTTATCGGCAATTTTGAAGTTTCCTCTGTACATATCTATGGCCGCATCGCCCCGGGCCCAATGGATCGCTGGCGATGCAGGGCGATGGCGCATAATCAAGCGGCCACCGGCCATAAGATCGAAGCCATCATCCTGCGCAACAAAAGAGGCCCGCAGCTTAGTCAAATAACCACACTTCCCGGTATGCGACCCGTTGCCGATTAACCACAGGTCATTAAAATCATCTAATAAACAACGCTAACCCTATATGACACCGCTTGACATATCAATGATGATATTTCATCTCTGAATCAGCTAAATGCAAATATCACCTCGCCTCAACGATAGGCGATAGTTTTTTGGGAGGACAATATAGTGCGTAATTTTATCCAGAACCGTAGCTTCACGGCGAGGTCAATTCTGGCTGGCGCGGTTTCCGTTGCAGCTCTTAGCATCTCTTCAGCCGCCAGTGCGCAGGTCGAAGAAATCGTTGTAACTGCCAATAAAGTTAAGGAAAATGTGCAAGATGTGCCGATTGCCATGACTGCTATTTCCGGCGAACGGCTTGCTCAATCGGGCGTTGCCAGCTTAGAAAATATCGGCAAGTTGGCTCCGTCTGTTACATTCCGAAAAGGCAACACCGCCGCCAACAGCGCGCTATTTTTGCGCGGAGTGGGCACGATCACTTTTTCGGCTGCAGTGGAACCAAGCGTATCCACCGTCGTGGACGGAATTGTCCTTAGCCGCAACGGTCAGGCTTTTGCCGACCTAATTGATTTGGAACGGATCGAAGTTTTGCGCGGCCCGCAAGGTACTTTGTTTGGCAAGAATGCTTCTGCTGGGTTAGTAAGTTTGATTTCAAAAGGAGGCACCAATGATCTGCAGGCCGATTTGCGTGCTGAATATTTTGAAGGTGACGAATATCGGTTAAAAGGATCAATCGCTGGTCCTTTGGCTCAGGATTTATCGGCACGCCTTACTGGTTTTTACGGCAGCTATGATGGCAACATTACCAATATTTTCGGCGGCGTGAATAATAATGTAAACGGCTACGAAAATTACGGCGCTCGCGGCATTTTGGACTATAAAGGCGACAGTGCCCGCGTACGGTTTATCGCCGATTATTTTAAATCGAATAGCGATTGCTGCGCCGAAGTGACCGGCATCAGTAGGGTCCCCGCAGTGTTAAATGCTGAGCTTGGATTGCCCGGCGTTGCGCTTGGCGAAAGACAGCGCTTCATCAATCAAGATTTGATAAGCAAGGGCTTAGATACGCAGTGGAGCCTAACTGCTGCTGCGGACCTTGATGTCTTTACCGATCATACGCTCAGCTTTGTCACTGGTTATCGCAACTGGGAAAATACCGAAATTCGCGATGGCGATTTCCTTCCACGCGCAACGAATGTTGGCGGGCAGCTGCATGACCGAGGAACCGTTCGGACCCAGCAAGCATCCGCAGAAATTCGTTTGGCATCGGACCAGTCCAAGCCCTTTGTTTATCAAGCTGGCGGCTTCTTGTTTATCTCCAATAACCAGCAAGATTTTACCAGGACCAGCATAGTTTGTCCCGGCTCCACCGCACCTATTGCTGCAACTGGCGCGCGTCCATGCAACATGACCGACTTGGTTAACACCCGGGCGCCAACGGCAACATCACGCAGCGATGTCGACGTCACCAACTGGGCATTTTTTGGTCAAGCGACTTATAATCTAACCGATCAGTTAAGTGTTACTGGCGGTCTGCGTTATACCCGCGATAATTTGAGTTATACGCATTTCCGCGCACCGGGGATCGATGCCCGAACGGGCCTGCCCCTTGGTGGAACTGCAAATATCGCGGGCGTCAGTCCCTTTGGCGCAGGCGGCAACATCGCCGGTTCGCCTGTCCGAGGAGACGGCACCAATATCGCGCGCGGGCAAACAACGACGAGCAATGTATCGGGCAAAGGATCGGTTCAATTTAAACCGAACGACGATATGCTATTCTACGGCAGCTATACACGCGGTTACAAAGGCCCGGCGTTTAACGTATTCTTCAACCATACTGCGCCCAACAATTCGCCAGCCATCGATGCCGAGATTTCTGATGCTTTCGAAGCAGGCTTAAAATCCGAATTTTGGGACCGTAAAATTCAGTTTAATGCGGCAGCCTTTATGGCGACTTATGATGGCTTTCAAGCCAACAATTCGGTCGAGATTGCACCAGCGATTTTCATTACCAACTTGACCAACGCCGGAACGGTGCGCACGCGCGGATTTGAAATCGATAGTGTTGTGACGCCTTTAGATGGCCTTACTTTGCGCGGAAGCGTTGCGTATGTCGATGCGAAGGTTCGCCGGTTTAACCCGAACCCAACAACGGGCGCTGCCGATGTTCGCAACGGGCAACGGTTACCGCTGGCACCCAAATGGAGTTGGAATGCTGGTATCGATTATGAAACACCCATTGGCGAAAGCTTCAAGATTTATGCTGGCACAAACTACAACTACACCGGCTTCCAATTTTCTGAGATCGGTCAAGCCGGCCCGCTGGAAAGTTATGGAATATGGAACGCAAGCTTGGGTGTTAGCGACATTGACGACAAATATCGCCTTACACTTCATGCCCGTAACATTGGCGATACCAGCTATATTACGTTGAACACTGGCTCGGGTTTGCGGACGTATATCCCGCGCGATGCGGATCGTTATTTCGGCGTGACGTTAAGCGCGAAAATCCGCTAAACTTTTATTCTTAATAGCCGCAAACAAAAGGGGCGCTACCATTTCTGGCAGCGCCCCTTTTTCTTTGTAGCCATCTGTCTAACTACGCATCAATAGTATTCACATTGCGCAGTACCGGCTGCATTGTATGGATCCACAGCAGTGCCAACAAATACGCGCTCGCCGAAACAACAAACATCGGCGCATAGCCATGACCACTATCCAGTGACCAGCCCGCAAATTCTAGCATCGCGGCTCCGCTCAAATTCCCTGCCAGCGCGCCCATCGCAATCACGCTGCCAACGGTACGGGCGGGTACAATGTCGGCGGTCATGCCAAAAATGTTGGTCGAAAAACCCTGATGCGCAAACAGGCCTAGACCAATAATCAATGCCGCTGTCCACTGGTTCGCCGCATAAAGTGCCATAGGCAAAGGCAAGATCAGCAATGCATAAAAGAACATCGACGATTTACGTGACGCATTGCCCGAAAACCCTCGCGCCCGTAATATCGGAAACAAAAAGCCACTGGATAAAGCGCCTATGGCTGCCATTACGAATACGATAGACGTGGGATAACCGATCTCACCCTGGGTCAATCCATATTGACGTGCAAAGAAATCAGGAGCCCAAAATAACACAAACCACCAGACCATATCGGTCAATATCTTTGCGCCAATCACTGCCCATGTCCGGCGCTGAGCAAGCAGGCTAAGCCAAGGGGTGGAAACTTGTTCTGCTTGATCTTGTTTGGCATGCTGCTGCTCTGCAGGTAGTTTACTGGTCCCAAGCCACCAAAAGAAGAGCCAGACAAAACCCAGCGCGCCCGTCACAAGAAAGGCCGCTTTCCAACCGAATGCCAACGCAAATGTGGGGACAGCAAGGGGTGCAACAATAGCGCCGATGTTTGACGCGCTGTTAATAACGCCAAGCCCAACTGAGCGTTCCTTTTCCGGTAGATACGTAGCAGCCGCCTTGATTGCTGCAGGGGTGTTTACGGCTTCTGCGGCGGCGAGCACAACCCGCGCCATAACAAACTGCTGCACGCTGGCGGCGGCGGCATGCGCTATTCCAGCCAAGCTCCAGACCGCCACAGCCAGACCATAACCAAAGCGGACGCCGACTTTATCGATGAACCAACCGACGCCCAATAATGAGAATGCAGCCGCGATTTGGAATGAGGAACCGAAATGCGCAAATTCCTGATCCGTCCACCTAAAATCGGCCTGCAACATTGGCTTCAATAAAGCCAGCACTTGCCGGTCAAGATAATTCAGCGCTGTCCCAAAAAATATAAGGGAAATTAATGCAATCCGAATTGCTCGGCCTCCGCCTGTTTTCCGCACTTGCTCTGCAGCTGACATACGCACTTTCCTCTCCAAACTCTGATGCTACCAATTGCGCCATTGTCCAGATAGCTAGTGAAGCCAAAAAAAACTTGCGCAACCAATTTCCAATGCTTAACTAACATTTGATATGACACCGTAAGACATAGCGCAAGCAATACGAATAAGGTTGCTTACTGGCCTTGATAGCACGCCAAATTTAGAGGAATATTGCCGTGGCGAATAGCAAAATCCCATTCGACATTGCAGTGATTGGCGGGGGCGTAAATGGTACGGGTATCGCCCGCGATGCAACCGGGAGGGGAGCGCGCGTTTTACTGCTTGAACAAGGCGATCTGGCGCAGGGTACGTCATCTGCGTCGACAAAACTCATTCATGGCGGCCTACGTTATTTGGAGAGTTATGAATTTGGATTGGTGCGCGAGGCATTGTCCGAACGTGAGCGGCTTTGGGCCATTGCACCGCATATCATATGGCCTATGCGCTTTGTACTGCCGCACCGAAAAGGCATGCGTCCGGCCTGGCTGCTGCGCCTTGGTTTGTTCCTCTATGATCATATTGGTGGACGAAAGCTGCTGCCTGCCACCAAGACAATAGACCTGACAACGCATACAGCAGGTAAGCCACTGAAAAAAGGTTTTGGCAAAGCCTTTGAATATTCAGATGGCTGGGTGGATGATTCTCGTTTGGTAGTGTTAAATGCGCGCGACGCCGCAAATAAGGGCGCGGAGATACGTACCCACACGCAAGTTACCGGAATGGAACGTAGCGGCGATGTCTGGAACATCACAACCGTTTCGCCTGATGGAAAAACCGAGAATTTCTCTGCAAATAGCGTAGTCAATGCCGCCGGACCCTATGTTTTACAGTTGTTGCAGCGCGCTAAACTTGAAAGCTCCGGCAAGATGCGGCTTGTTCGTGGTTCGCATATTGTGACGCGGCGCTTGTTCGATCATGATTATGCCTATTTCTTTCAGCTTCCCGACAGCCGCATTTTCTTTGCCATCCCTTATGAGCGCGACTTCACTCTGATTGGAACGACCGATCAGGATCATGAAGGTAGCATCGCCGATGCCAAGGCCTCGCCTGCCGAAATCGAATATTTATGTGACGGTGCCAATCAATATTTTAGCAAGCAGATAACGGCTAAGGACGTGGTGTGGACCTATTCAGGTGTGCGGCCTTTGCTGGACGATGGTTCAGGAAAGCCTGAAGCGGCAACGCGCGGCTATGTACTTGATTTGTCAGATATTGCCGACGGCCCCGCTTTGCTGAATATATTTGGCGGCAAGATCACAAGTTACCGGCATCTGTCCGAAAGTGCGGTTGATAAGCTTGCCTCTCGTGTGCCCTCTTTATCACGCGGGCATTGGACAGCAGACAAGCCGCTGCCTGGCGGTGATTTTCCAGTAACCGGCGCGGCGCAGATCAAATCGCAACTGTCCGATCGATATTCTTTCCTTGATGCTGACACAACCGACCGCATCGTAAAAGCTTACGGAACGCTCGCCGTTAAGTGGTTGGGCGATGCCAAATCGGCGGCGGATTTGGGACAGGATTTCGGCCACGGCTTGAGCGCGGCTGAAGTGGAGTATCTGCTGGACCAGGAATGGGCACAAACAGCCGAAGATATATTATGGCGGCGTTCTAAACTTGGTCTGCATTTTGATACGGCACAAGTGCAAATGCTATCCGATTTTCTATCCGAGCGGCAAAAACATACATGACATATATTGCCGCATTATTAGTGCTGTACGGCGTATCAGGAATTGTGAATGCGCAGTAAAACCAGCACGGAAATGGATGCAGTGGCAGGCGATTTATACGGCGAAATCTGGATTTCAGAATATTCGGCGGAAAAAAAAGTAAAGCATCCCCTCAAAGATTATTTGCCCGGATTGATCCTTGTCGCAGTTGCCGGTGTCGCTGCAACCTGGCTTGCGGAACATTACCGCATGCCCGTTGTCTTGGGCGGCCTTTTGATTGGGCTGGCGCTCAATTTCGTATCAACATCACCAAAAGTACATCTCGGGCTTGATGTGTGCAGCAGCAGCTTATTGCGGTGGGGGGTTGTATTGCTCGGCACACAAATAACGGCAGCACAGATCGGCAGCCTAGGATTTTCAAGTTTTATGGCCCTTATAGTAATCATGGCAGTGGTCATTCTAGCAGGCATAGTTGGCGCTAAACTATCTGGACAAAGCCTTTATTTAGGTTTGCTTGTAGGCGGTGCCACGGCCATTTGCGGCGCATCGGCGGCGCTGGCGCTTTATGCTCTGATTGGCCGTGAACGGCTCACGCAAGCACAGTTTACGCTCTCTTTGGTAGGCATCGCTTTGGCAAGCGCTATTGCAATGTCATTCTATCCCATATTAGCTAGTGCGGCCGGATTTACGGATCAGCAAGCCGGGTTTCTAATGGGGGCAGCAATCCATGATGTAGCGCAGTCACTTGGCGGCGGTTACAGCTTTTCGGAGCGTGCCGGCGAATATGCCACGATCGTAAAGCTATCACGCGTTGCTTTATTAGCCCCGGTTATCGCTCTTATCGGACTTGCCATTCCCGGTGAGGGCAGCAAACGACAAAGCTTTTTAACCCGGCTGAAATTGCCTTGGTTCGTGCTTGCCTTCTTTGCTATTATGATCGTAAATTCACTCATTGCTCTTCCAGCGTGGGTGCAAGAATATGGATCGATTGCTTCTAAAACAATGCTGCTATGCGCCGTTGCGGCAACTGCCATGCGTTCGCGCCTAGACGCGCTCGTTTCCCAAGGCTGGCGGCCATTAATCCCTGTTGTTTTGGCAACAAGCACTGCATTTACTTGCGCTTTCGGTTTCGCTTGGAACTTCTTATAAGCAGTAATTAGCAGATGTCCTGCGATACGATCCGTGCTGTAGCTATACACATCATTGGGTTGTATTCCGCTGTCACGATTGGAGAGATATCGTGCACGCTTAAATGGTATGACGCTTCGTATCGCCCTTTACGCCGCCAAAGTGATAGCAAATGGATAAAGCCAGTTTATTTTGCGGTTGTCTATGATAGTAGTGAAATTATGCGCACCAACAATCTGCATGCGGTTCATATATTAGGCAAGAGCCACACCGACTTTTCCAGCGGCATTAAGGCGACTACGATAATTGAGAACATATCCAATCATGAAACGCCGATTTTACCACTTAAATACCCATAAGTAGAACCCGTAGTACATTGCGCTACGTCTAATACCAAATTGCGAATGTAAAGTTGTATGAGCAATACCTACGTTACTTTTGCAGTTAGCCGAGCATGCTATAATGGCTTTTGCATAAATAAGCCGAAAGTCAAAAAATCTTCGCGGGGCTATAGCTTGGCTGCTGCGCTGACCGCAAAACAAAAAAGCCCCAATCCGGAGACTGAGGCATTTCGCTATGTTTCTGATTTTATTATATCAGCTTGGTTGCGGGAGTAGGATTTGAACCTACGACCTTCAGGTTATGAGCCTGA
>JAYWFI010000061.1:0-24392 GCA_043778865.1 Sphingomonadales bacterium | reverse complement strand
TGCCGCATTTTGGCATTGTGTTGACGATGGCTGATTGGCATGCGCTTGCTCAGCGATTACACGCCGCAGGCATTTCGTTCGTTATACCGCCGACAGTTCGGTTTTCCGGGCAGCCGGGCGAGCAGGCCACCTTCTTTTTCAAAGATCCATCGGGCAACGCACTCGAATTTAAGGCATTTGCAAACGATGCTATGTTATTTGCGGTTTAGCTATCCTAGACTGAACTACTTTCCCTTGCGCGCGCGGTGCTTGACCATGTCAACAACAGCGCCCTCGGTTTCTTCTGGCATCAACCCAAGGCGGCGGGCAACCTCTTGATACGCTTCAACCTCGCCGCCCAAATCGCGGCGGAACCGGTCCTTGTCGAGCTTCTCTCCGGTTTCAATATCCCACAGGCGGCAACCATCAGGGCTGATTTCATCGGCCAAAATGATACGCGTGAAATCACCATCAAATAAGCGGCCAAATTCCAGTTTGAAATCAACAAGGCGAATGCCAATCGCGGCAAACATACCGCACATAAAATCGTTGATGCGGATCGCCATCGAGGAAATATCCTGCATCTCTTCTTGGGTCGCCCAGCCAAAACAGGCAATATGTTCCTCGGCAATTAACGGATCACCCAGCGCGTCATCCTTGTAACAATATTCCAGCAGCGTATGAGGCAGGGGCGTACCCTCTTCGATGCCAAGCCGCGTGGATAACGTTCCTGCGGCAACATTACGCACGATCACTTCGATGGGTACGATTTCCACCTGACGGATCAGCTGTTCGCGCATATTCAGGCGGCGGATGAAGTGCGTGGGTATGCCAATATGCGACAGGCGGGTAAATACATGTTCGGAAACGCGATTGTTGATGATGCCTTTACCTGCAATCGTGCCCTTTTTCTGGGCATTAAATGCGGTCGCGTCATCTTTGAAATATTGGATCAACGTACCAGGCTCAGGGCCTTCATAAAGGATTTTGGCTTTGCCTTCATATATTTTGCGGCGGCGTGTCATGATATGTGCCCCTAGTCAAAGCATGGAATTAACGAACCCAGAATCTTTAAGTTCATTGCATTCATAGGGGATTGCGCGATGAGGTGCAATGCGGTGCGGTTATTCGTCCGAATACCTATTTGAATTCTTATTGCGCGCCCAAAAACGCCAGCTCCACCCTCTTTTGCGTTTTACCCAAAGCAGCAGCGCGACTAATGCGGCCCAAGGCAGTAGAAAGGTAAGGATATATATGATGGCTGCAATCGCGACACCAAATGTCGCTGCCACAGAACCAAGGGCATCGCGTATAGGCGCGGAAAATCCTCCTGCGCCGGGGCTACTTGAGCTGTAATTGAGGTTCATTTTGCTAAATGCTACGCGGCCTTTCATTTCGGCAAGCCAGCTTTGTGCGGTATCAATCTCTTCGTTGACCTCGGCGACGCCGCGTTCGGCTTCAACTAATTCGGATACTTTGCCATTACGGGTTTGCAATATCTCCATCAACCGGTCGCGTAATACTATCCGCGCGCGTAGCCGTGCTTGTGTATCGACGATTTGTTTGGACAAATCCTCGCCCGCGATTGAGGAAGAAATGGCATCGCCGCCGTTATCCGCAGCGATTTTAGAGAGCTCATCGGCAAATGTACGGGCATAGGGGGCGGCAACCTCAATCTCCAATTTGCCGCTTGCATATGCACCCTCGGAACCATCTTGCGACATATTGAGTATGTGACAAACTTTTAGGCCTTTTCGCTCACATAGGTCAGCATGTGCACGCTGCATGGCTGGCATTCCGCTGGCTGATACGCGGTAGCCATATTCATAAGTATACGCGATTTGCGGGATACTTATTTTGATTTCAGCGGACGGGACAGTTGTAGCACTGTCTATTTTAACGTCTTTAGATGCTTCTTGGGCCGATTTATCAGAAGTATTAGAAGCAGCATCCGCAGCAGCTTCTGTAGCAGGCAATGCTTCTGTAACATTCAGGTTTTCTTGTTTACTAGAAGCGTTTTCTGCATTGCTACACCCAGTGATGCTTTGAATTGCCAGGAATATAGTCACAGTTTTGAGACGCATACTAATTTCTCCAAAGATTGCAATCGTGAGTTACAAAGTCCCATACACTAAAGAAAGTGGATAGTGTAGGGATGTATATGAACATGCGAAAGGCGGCGTTTTGACCATTGATTTAGATATGCTCCTAAAAGCTTATGCCAACGGATATTTTCCGATGTCAGATACCCGTGATGATCCCGATGTGTTTTGGGTGGAGCCCAAAAGGCGTGCGATATTGCCGCTGGATGGATTGCAGGTTTCCAGATCTTTGGCCAAAACCGTGCGGCAGGATAAGTTTCGCGTCACCAGCGACACGGCATTTGCACAGGTTATAAAAGCATGTGCTGCTCCTGCAACGGGGCGCGATGAAACTTGGATCAATGGACAGATTGAGGATGCGTTTTTGGAATTGCACGCACGCGGCCAAACCCATAGCATCGAATGCTGGATTGATGACGCGCAAGGATCACACTTGGTGGGCGGATTATACGGTCTTGCAATGGGCGGCGCATTCTTTGGCGAAAGCATGTTTTCGCGCGCGACGGACGCATCAAAGGTTGCGCTGGTGCACTTGGTTGGGCGGCTGACTTACTGCGGGTATCGCTTACTCGATTGCCAGTTTATTACAGAACATCTGGTAACTTTGGGAGCAGTTGAAATCTCGCAGAAAACATATCTGAACTTATTGTCCGATGCTTTGCAAACACAGGATTACCGTGTTTCTATTGTTTCTTCTTCTACCGCAGGGGTATCATCTTCTTCATCTGCTGCGGACGGGGTTGCCGCTTGGGGCGCTTTTGATGGTTTTTTATCTGCAACCTTTGGCGCGGTCGCAGGCGATGCTGCGGTTGGCGGACCGCCTTCAGCTGCGTCTGGTGCGGCGGGCTTGGCTTCATCTTCTTCGCCGGGGAAGCGCATTCTGCACTCTTTGACCCAGACATCATAAATGCCGTGAGGCACCACGTTTGCCGCAGGATTGTTTTTAAACAGCCATCCAGAAAACACCTCACGCCACTGTGCTTTTTGCGATGTACCGGGCGGGCGCTCATTTACGATTAATTGCACAAATGCGCCTTCATCGGGATAGGTTTCCCACGGCGCGGTTCGCTCACACGCACGCAGGCGGACAACCACTTTGCCGATGCGGATATCTTGTCCTGGTTTTAACTCAAGATCGCGGGTTTCGCCGTTGCGCTTGTTTAGTAATCCGATGATTGCAACACGTTCGGCCATCGGCGTACCAAGCGATTTTTCAGCGGGCGTTACGATCGCTTCGCTACTGGCTTGCGCTTTTGCGGTGATTTTATTTTCTTTATCACGCGGGTCTTCTTGGCCGGAATTGCTACAAGCCGAAACAATTAACAGTGCAGATACCGCGCATGTGCCGCGCAAAGCTATTCTCATGCGTCCGGGCTCCACGCCTCGTAATCGCCGGTTGCGCGGGCGCGTTTGCCGCCCTGTTCCAATGCGCCTTGCGGCCGGTATGCAGCATTAGTACCCGTCAAGTTGCCAATCGCACCGTGTTCCCAGCTGCGCGCAGGCGGCAAATAACTCTCAGGGTCGCCGTCATGCGTATGGTGCAGCCATCCGTGCCAATCGGGAGATACGCGGCTTGCATCGTTGGAACCTGTATACATGACCCAGCGGCGCACGCCGTCTTTGGATTGATAATATTTGTTTCCGGCGTCATCACTGCCCATTAGGACGCCGTTACGCGCGCTAAAAATTGCAGTTCCTATGGTTGCACCGTCCCACCACGTAAATATCTTACCCAAAATTCCCATGCATCAAGCGATTAAGCCGTCATAGCGCAGTGCGCAATTAAAAAGGACGTAAGCCAATAATAAAGTCCCACGCTGGGCCGGGCCATGGTTGCGCTCTTACCATTTTGCCATATCGCCCGGCTTAATGCCAAGTTCTTTGGTAAGCCCGCCGCGCAGTTCCAATACGGCGATAACAGGTTCGCCCGAAGATACCGGCACCTCTGAATACGGCGTAGTGTTTGCGGCAATGCTCTCAATCGTGCCATCTGCTCGGATGAAAATGATATCCAATGATATAACCGTATTCTTCATCCAGAAGCTTGCAGGTTTCGCTTCGGAAAACGGGAATATCATCCCGGCATTATCCGCCAGTGACTTGCGAAACATTAAACCTTGCGCTTGTTCGCGGGAATTGGATGCCACTTCAACGATGTAGCTGCGGATTTTCTTGCCGCTTTGGATGCATAATTGCACTTGATTTAGCCCTGCATCAGACGGGTTCATTTTCTTTCCAGCTGTACAGGCCATTTTTGAAGACCGGCTGGCGGCTTCGCTACTTTGCGCGGTACATGCAGCGGTCGTGCACATGATTACAGCCACGATGCAGGCAGATTTTAACATCAATTTCATTATGATTGTCCTTAATTGCTGCGGCTGCGCTTTTTATCTGAAGGACAAGATATCACGGCAAAACCCGCTTTGCGAATAAAGCATTCGGCTCTGCCAGTAATCGTAATATTGCCTGCACCTTCATTTGAAATTGTTGCACCTTCCTCAACCTGCGCGCTTGATGTGGCATTGCCGTTTTGATTAAGCATTAAGCTGCGGGTTTTCAAATTGGCTGCATCGTATACGCTTGCGCCTTGGATTAGAACGTTTGACGCGCGTGCAGTGCCGCCGCTAATCCGTAATTTGCCTTGGCCAGAAAGCGTCACATCAAGCGTATCTGCTTTGAGTTGATCAATGTTAATCTCTCCGCCGCCATCCAAATAAATCCGAGACCCGTCATATTGGCTAACCGCGTTAACCTTTAACTTTGCATTACCGCGTAGCACTATGTTGCGCAGTGAGCGTGTTGATATTGTTACAATAAGCGGTTCTGTAATCCGAACAGCGTTATCATTGGAGGGCGGGCGCTGCATGCGAACGGTTATGGCATCTGACTGGCGTTCTAATCGCAAACGATCAAGCATTCGCAGGTCTCCTGTTGCAGTACCGGACGGCGTCTTACCCGTCACAACAACAACCTGCATGTCGCCGTCGATCACAATATCCTGAAACCCGCCAACAAGTAGCGTTTTTGACGCAGCAAATGTAACTTGCGGAAACGCCAGTATGGCGATGATTGTGCAGATACTCGGTTTAATGCTTAATCTCATTACAATGTCCCGTGCCCTGTATGCGTACTACGGTCACTATGGCTTGTGCACTGCGCAGGGTCAATCATGCAGGATCAAATTTGAATATGCGCGCAAAAAAGGCGCCTGATTAGACGCCTTTTTGTTCCCGCACTTTTGTTACCATTAGATAAGAAAACTATTCAGCTTTATCGTAATACTGCGGTGCAGCCTCGTTCAATATTACCAGTATTTTTTGCATCGCGCTTGGCTCATCCGTTTTTTCCATCGCGGCCAATTCGCGGGCAAGACGGCTTGATGCCGCTTCAAAGATTTGCCGCTCTGAATAGCTTTGCTCGGGCTGATCATCAGGACGGAACAAATCGCGGGTTACCTCGGCGATTGATACCAGATCACCTGAATTGATCTTTGCTTCGTATTCCTGCGCCCGGCGCGACCACATGGTACGCTTTACTTTGGGTTTTCCGGTTAATGTTGCCATCGCTTCTTTCAACGTTTTATCCGAAGAAAGCTTGCGCATACCAACGCCCTCGGCTTTGTTAAACGGAACGCGCAGCGTCATTTTTTCTTTCTCAAAACGCAAAACATATAATTCAAGCTGCATGCCCGCTATATCTGTATTTTGTAATTCAATAACTCGGCCAACCCCATGCTTGGGGTAAACAACATAATCACCTACTTCGAACGACACCGCTGTGGACGTCATAGTTTGGACCCTTTCGATTATAATTCAGGCGAACTTACCGAGCCAACATTGTGGTTGTGCTTCGGCGTATTGTCTATTCTCCTGTTGTGCGCGGATCATTAATGTGATCACGCAATGGCCGCTACCGCTAGCACCATTACTTGTAATATAACACATTCGATGCAAAGTTTCAACTTTGCTGTCCACGCTGTTGATAGGTGCGCAATATAGGTGCTTAAATCGCGCTTAAACTGCGCACAGAACCCTGACCTTCGATGTTGTTGCAGTTGTTTAACTCTTTAACTTCGTTTGCATCTATCCAGCATAAGTCGCTGTGGCTAAGTATGCGGTTATCGTGGCTACGAATGGTCACGTGCGCAATAGGTTGCCTGTCGCGTTCGTCGGCAAGCACGGGGTTGGATGCAATGCCTGTACCCCATTTTTCGCCCCATTGCCGCAGTGCAATCATAGCGGGCAATAGCTCTACGCCTTTTGGTGTCAGGCGATATTCAACTTTGCGCCGGTCATCTGGGCAGGGCGTTCTGTGTAATATGCCGCTGTCCGTCAGCTTGATCAGACGGCTAGCGAGAATATTGCGAGCGATACCGATTTCTGACAAAAATTCCTCGAAATGCAGCACACCGTTAAACGATGCACGCAATATCATGAATGCCCAGCGTTCTCCCATTGCGTCAAGCGCAATTGGCAGCCCGCAGTCCGTAAGGTCTCGTAGCGACTCTCTTAGTTTTCCCATATTTCATCCTCTGTTGCCACTTAACCGCATAATTTGATAAAAATCAAAAACAATGTCAGTTTTAAGTTGCAACTTGATACTTAATATATTAGGTACTGATTCGCAACTGGTATTAAGTGCTTTTGCTTAAACCTGCTGTATGTCCGGCCATTGACACTCCGAATTGGAAGCAGCGGTGCTGGATGACTACAAATAAAAGGAATATGTTATGACCCTCTCCCAGATATCAACACGCGCCGCGGC
Organism: Sphingomonadales bacterium; assembly: GCA_043778865.1. Taxonomy (GTDB): domain Bacteria; phylum Pseudomonadota; class Alphaproteobacteria; order Sphingomonadales; family Sphingomonadaceae; genus Sphingorhabdus_B. The sequence goes on along the minus strand of JAYWFI010000061.1, from coordinate 17,547 downwards.
ATTGGCCGCCGCAATACTAACAAGCGCAACCTTAATTTTCATCGCACCGCAGGCTTATGCTGCTGCACCTTCCGGCAGCTATTATCAGGCTGAACTTGCGCAAGCACCGGCCGTTCAAAAACAACTTGTACGCGGTGTGTTTGTAAAGTGCGAAGGTACAATGTGCCGTGCGCCAATCGCAAGCTCCGCTGCAAAAAATATGTGCATCTCAGTTGCCCGCGAATTTGGCGCGGTTGCTTCTTTTAAGGCAGGCGAGCGCGCATTTGACGCAGCCGAAATTGAAAAATGCAATGGCAAAGTTAAAACGCAGGTTGCCAAAAAGTAATTGATTATCCAATTTTGGTTCTTCTCTCCTAACCTCCTAGCAATGCCGTTTTGTGTTGCTTCCCAAAAGAACCAAAATCTCTTGCGCCGGGCGTCCGACATAATATTCGGCACTCTCGGCGCATTTTTTTGTTGCACGCCGCGCCGTTTACTCCAACTTAACATCATATGATGCGACAATATGAATTGGTGGACCGGGTGCGCGCATATGCGCCCGATGTTGATGAGGACCGTTTGAACCGGGCTTACGTGTTTACGGTGCAGATGCACGGCGCCCAAAAACGTGCCAGCGGCGATCCTTATTTCAGCCATCCCGTTGAAGTTGCAGGGTTGATGACCGATTTGAAGATGGATGAAGAAACCATCATTACAGCATTGTTGCACGATACCGTCGAAGACACGCTGACCACGATTGAGGATATTGAGCAGAAATTTGGCGCAGAGGTTGCCCGGCTGGTTGACGGCGTGACCAAGCTTTCGAAGATTGAGGCGCAAACAGAGGATGAGCGCGCGGCGGAAAACTTGCGTAAATTCCTGCTTGCAATATCCGATGATATTCGCGTGTTGCTGGTTAAACTTGCCGACCGGTTGCATAATATGCGCACGCTGCATTTTATCAAAAGCCCGGATAAACGCCGCCGTATCGCCCGCGAAACAATGGATATCTATGCGCCGCTTGCGGAACGGATCGGCATGTATGAATATATGCGCGAGATGCAGCTGCTCGCGTTCCAACAGCTGGAGCCCGAAGCATATGAGACGATTACCGCGCGGTTAAAACATATCCGTGATAATGCCGAAACACGCCTTGAAACAATCAATGAAGGCATCGCCGCCGAAATGCAGCGGCACGGATTAAAGGTGAGTGTATCTGGCCGCGAGAAACATCCCTATTCGATATGGCGCAAGATGCAGGAGCGCCATGTCGCCTTTGATCAATTATCCGACATTAATGCATTCCGCATAGTCGCCGAAAATCCCGAGGATTGTTACTGGGCGCTGGGCGTGCTGCACCGCAAATGGCAGATGGTACCCGGGCGGTTTAAGGATTTTATCTCTACGCCCAAACGCAATGGATATCGTTCCGTTCACACCACTATTATGTTTGCGAAAAATATGCGCGTCGAGGTGCAAATTCGCAGCAAAGCAATGCATGAGGCATCTGAATTTGGGCTGGCCGCGCACTGGGCCTACAAACAAGCCGATAGCCCGGACGGACAAGCAGGCTGGATCCGCGATTTGATCGAGATTTTGGAAACCAGCCACGATGCCGAAGACTTGCTCGAAAATGCACGGATGGCGATGTATCAAGACCGGATATTTGCGTTCACGCCAAAGGGCGCGTTGCAACAGTTGCCGCGCGGATCGACCGTTGTGGATTTTGCCTATGCCGTACACACCGACCTTGGTGATAAAACTGTGGGCGCAAAGCTAAATGGCCGGCATGTGCCGCTGCGCACGCAATTGAATAATGGCGACATGGTAGAAATCCTGCGCAGTACAGGTCAGGAACCGCAACCAAATTGGCTGAATTTTGTAACGACGGGCAAAGCGCGCGCGGCGATCCGGCGGCATGTGCGCCATCAGGAACGCGATGAACTGATTGTTATTGGCCGCAAATTATATGACGAGATTGTAGAACGCCTGCCTGCCAAAATTGGCAAGAAAGCGCTTGCGGCAGCAACCGATAGACTGGGATGCGCAAGCGAGGATGATTTGATGCATGCGGTTGGCGCGGGCAAAATCAGCGACCGTAAATTGATGGAGGCTTTGGTTCCTGGATATGAGGCAAGCGGCAAAGATGCCGATTGGCCCAACCAAGAACGCGCGATATCCATCCACGGTTTGACCCCGGGCGTTGGATATCACCTTGGCGATTGCTGTCATCCCGTGCCCGGTGACCGTATTGTTGGCCTGCGTATTCCTGAACAACTCGTAGAGGTGCACACGATCGAGTGCGATAGATTGGCCAGCGGCAATGATATTGATTGGGTTGACCTTAGCTGGGGCAAAGGTAGCGATGGCGCATCTGCGCGTCTGCGCGTGATCATTCATCACCGTCCCGGTACATTGGGGGAAATAGCGGGCATATTCGGTTATCAAAAAGCGAATATCATAAATTTGCGTTTAACCGCGCGGGATCAAGAGTTTCACACGTTTGAAGTGGATTTAGAAGTACATGATTTGCAGCATCTGATGCGGATCATATCTGCGTTGCGTTCCTCCGAAGCTGTGGCACAGGCGGACAGGGTGTATGATTAACGCGCACGATTGATATGCCTTGACCGCCTACTCTTCGTTAACCTCGCTGCCGGGGTCTGCTTGCACAAACCGGCGGGCCAAATCAAAGCTGTGACCAGCGCGTAAAAATGCCTGTAGCTGTTTTTGCCTGCGCTCAGGTGGCGCAGGTTCAGAGGAATAAGGCCCAATGCGTTTGCGCCGAGCAAAGGCATCGGCGCTGGCAAAAGTGCTGCTTGATGTTTCGGCACGTGCGCCTGACGCATCAAAATCACTTATTCCGGCGGCATGCAAATCTTGTTCAAGACGCCGCGCGCCATATCCCTTGCGCACAAAACTGCGCGCGCGGGCATCGGCATAAGCGGCGTCGTTGACATATCCTAACTCCGCAAAATCCTGCATCATTGCGTCAAGGTCGGCATATGCCTCACCTTCTTGCCAGCCGCGCTCCCGGATTTTTCTGTTAAGATAGGTGCTTAACTTGGCTTTCGTCGTCGCATACCTGCCCACATAATGCAGAGCGATATCACGTAGCCGCCGGTTATTGAGCGGCGGCGCGGGCTTTTTTTGAGTCGATGGTGCCTTCACGCCCTATTTGTGCCATAGTCGGGTCCAAATTTGAACTTGGAATACAGTGTAGAAATCTGAAGAAACATTTAACGTAAACGCTAAACACACAATGCGCGAATTACAAAGATTGGTTTAGATATATGAGTGAAATAATCGCGACACCGACGCTGGATGAACTACCGCGCCGATTGTCTGATTTCGCCACATTATCCGAGGCGATGGATTATGCCGCAAAGGGCAAACGAGGTGTGAACTTTCACGATATGCGCGGCGTGTTGGCGCGGCCTTATACTTATACCGAAATGCAGCAAGACGCGCTGGATGTTGCTTACCGTTTAATTAGCCATGGTGTAAAAAAAGAAGATCGGATAGCGATTATTGCAGAAACAGGACCTGATTTTGCGGCACTGTTTTTCGGGTGTGTTTATGCCGGAGCGTGGCCAGTGCCGTTGCCGCTGCCAACCAGCTTTGGCGGCAAAGAAAGCTATATTGAGCAGTTATCCGTACAGCTAAAAAGTAGCGATCCATCGCTTTTGTTTTTTCCGCCTGAACTGGCCGAGATGGCAGGAGCAGCAGCAGAAGCATGCAGCGTCGAAGGATTGGACTGGGCAAGCTTTGCAGACCGGATCGCGCTCAAAACGAAGCTGCCGAAAGCGCAGAGCGAAGAGATTTGCTATTTGCAATATTCTAGCGGCTCGACCCGTTTTCCTCACGGTGTTGCGGTTACGCACGGCGCGTTGCTGAATAATTTATCCGCGCACTCACACGGTATGGAGGTACAAGATAGCGACCGCTGCGTTTCGTGGTTGCCGTGGTATCACGATATGGGATTGGTTGGATGTTTCCTGTCACCTGTTGCCAATCAAGTGTCGGCGGACTACATGAAAACCGAAGATTTTGCGCGGCGTCCGCTGGCATGGCTTGACATGATCAGCGCCGCAGACGGTACTGTTATCAGTTATTCTCCGACGTTTGGGTATGACATCTGTGCACGCCGAATCTCTAGTCAAAGCCACGTGTCCGAACGTTTTAATCTTTCGCCGTGGCGGCTTGCGGGTAATGGCGCCGATATGATCCGCCCTGATGTAATGCAAAATTTTGTCGATGCGTTTGGGGATGCAGGATTTAAGGCGCGCGCTTTTGCTCCAAGCTATGGCTTGGCCGAAGCCACGCTTGCGGTTTCAATTATGCCTATGGGCGAGGGGATTAAGGTTGAGCTGGTTGCAGAAACAGATTTAACGGGGCACCCAGGGGCAAGCGATCGTCCCACGCGCTACCGCGCCATTGTAAACTGCGGCAAAGCGGTCAAAGATATGACGATTGAGATCCGTGATGAAGATGGCGGAAAGCTCGGCGATCAAACAATTGGTAAAGTATGGTGCAGCGGTCCTTCATTGATGAAGGAATATTTCCGCGATCCAGAATCAACTGCCGCTTGTATGATACACGGCTGGTTGGATACAGGCGACATGGGATACATGTCCGATGGCTATATTTTCATTGTTGGCCGCGCAAAAGACATGATAATTATCAACGGCAAAAATCATTGGCCGCAAGATATCGAATGGGCAGTGGAACAATTACCGGGCTTTAAGTCTGGTGATATTGCTGCGTTTTCAATTACAACACCGGGCGGTGAAGAAACGCCTGCGGTATTGGTGCAATGCCGAACATCTGATGAGGGCGAACGATTAAAGTTGCGGGAACAAATTCGCGATAAAGTTCGGTCGGTTACAGGTATGAACTGTGTTGTCGAACTTGTCCCGCCGCGTACTTTGCCGCGCACAAGTTCGGGCAAACTAAGCCGAGCAAAAGCGCGCAATCTGTATCTGTCAGGCGAAATACAGCCCTATGCACTGGCGGCATGATAATGATAAGCACCGTTTTATTTACTATTCAATAATGTTATCATATACTTGTTTAGAAAAACAATTCTATTTTGCCATATCGTAATATTTGTCGGCTTGGTTACCAATAAGTAAGGTTCACGCGTTATTTATGCGGTGTGAAAGAAAATCAACCAACATCCGAATTGCCCACCAATATCTCTTATAAGGCGCTGCTCGGCTTTGCAGTGCCTGCGGGTATAGATATGGAGTTTGTAAGGTCTATTCAGGCGCGCTCGCTTACCAACCGCGTTACAGTGCGAGTTGCGCTAAACCTCGTTTTTGCATTAATCGCACTCGGATTATATCACAATGTTGCGCCTGTCTGGGCATTACTGACTTGGGCGTCGATATTTACCGGCTTTACGGTATATTCTGTGCAGGTTTTTCGATCAACTTTTACGGGTTCATCTGCGCGGTTTGGCGCTTATGAAATGCGCAAGATTAACATCCACGCCGTATTAAGCGCATTGGCATGGGGCTCCTCGTTTGTGTGTCTGGGTGCATATGGCGATCTTATGCAGAACCTCAGCCTCTGGTCTATTATCCTTGCGATGATGGTATATGTATCCTTGTTACTACCCACGGCCCCCATGGGCGCGACAATATTTATAAGCATCACAAGCCTGTTTTCCGCAGGTGCGTTTGTCTATCATCAGGGTTATTATCTTTGTGTGTCAGCGATCGGCATTGGTGTGTTGCTAATAACCGCTGCCTTGCGGTCTGCGCGCGCGCAAATCCTTTTTGAAATCGCTGGCAAAGTGCTCCAAGATAAATCTGAAACCGTAAGCCTTTTGCTGCGAGAATTCGAAGACAGCGGCGCAGATTGGCTTTGGCAAACAGACACGGCACGCTGCGCCACGCATGTTAGCCCGCGTTTCGCCTTTGCACTGGGCGAGGATATTAATGTGATTGAGGGGCAGCCGCTGCTAAAATTGATTGCAGGCGACAGGTGGGAGGAGGGCAAATACGACAATGCCTTGCACGAACTTGCAAACCGGCTGAAGCGGCGCGAATCATTTAGTAATTTGACCGTGCCTGTTACCATTAAAGGCGACATGCGTTGGTGGGAGCTGTCTGCATCACCGCGCTTGTCCGACAGCGGCGTATTTTTGGGTTTCCGCGGTGTTGGATCCGATGTTACGGAGCAACGCGTTTCGGCTGATAAAATTTCGCATCTTGCGCGGTTTGATACGCTAACCAGCTTGCCGAACCGCTTGCAACTTACAGAAACATTGGGGCAAGCATTGCGCGATGCCGAAAAATGGCGCCGGCGGTGCGGTTTTATGATGATCGATCTGGACAGGTTCAAAGCGGTTAATGATACGCTTGGCCATCCTGTTGGTGATAGGTTGCTGGCGCAAGTTGCAAAGCGTTTGCAGATGATAATGACAGACAATGAACTTTGCGGACGACTGGGCGGAGACGAGTTTGCAGTTGTGTTAAAGGACGCGACCGATAGCCAATACGTCAATAATGTAGCGCGCAAAATCATTGATGCCATTTCCCGGCCCTATGAAGTCGATCAAAATACGCTGTTTATTGGCGCTAGCATCGGCAGTGCATTGGGCCCTGCAGACGGCCGTACCGTTGAGCTGCTGATGCGAAGCGCCGATCTTGCGCTATACCGGTCGAAAGATTTGGGCGGCAATAGCCATAACAGCTATCAACACAAATTGCATGCCAGCGCCGAGGAAAGACGGTTGATGGAATTTGAGCTGCGTAATGCGCTCGAGAAAAAAGAGTTTCATGTTGAATATCAGCCTGTGGTCAACAGCAGCAGCGATCATACGCTTGTCGGGTTCGAGGCTTTGCTACGGTGGAAAAATCCAAAGTTTGGCAACGTATCACCTGCAAAGTTTATACCCGTTGCCGAAGATGCGCGCTTGATTGTGCCTATCGGTCAGTGGGTGCTGCGCCAATCATGTATGGACGCGATGAGCTGGCCTGAAACAACTAAGGTTGCGGTCAATATTTCGGTGGATCAACTTACAAGCCCGTCGTTTGTCGAATCTGTTATCTCTGCGTTGCACGATAGCGGCTTGCCCACATGGCGGCTTGAGCTTGAGGTGACAGAGAGCATATTCCTGCGCGATGGCGGCCTTGCCGTACAAGTGCTGGAGCGCATACGCGGCCTTGGTATCAAGCTGTCCTTGGATGATTTTGGCACAGGATATTCATCGCTTGGCTACCTTAGCAATATCAGGTTTGATACTATCAAGGTTGACCGCAGCTTTGTGCAAGGCGCGGCGAAGAATAAGATGGAAAGCATCGCCATTATCCGCGCGGTTGTTGCGATGGCCGACAGTATGGATATCTCCACAACCGCAGAGGGCGTGGAAAACGAAGAAGAATTGAAGATGATCCAGCAACTTGGATGCAAGAAAATTCAGGGATATTATTTTGGCCGGCCAATGATGTTTGCCGATAGCCTTGAGTTATTTAAGGCAGCGCAGCGCAACGTGGCATGACATCGCTGGTTATGTTGTAATATTTACAACGATCATCCAGGCATAGTGTCATTATGTAAGCTTTAGCGCCATGAAGAATATACGAACCGCGCGTCCTGAGGAGCTATTTAGCCTGACGAAATAGAGCCTTGAAGGCGTGCAAGGCCCGAGGTCCTTGGAGACGGTTCTTCCGCAAGCTCAGCCCCTCCACAGGATAAATGGAGTGTTTCAGGCTAAAAGTATCTCGCTCTAATAGCGCGCAGCGTGAGCTATAAGCCGCTGGTATCCAACCCTTCAAAATATTTACAACCAGCATAGCTGACAGATGGACTGTCATTGGTGTCGAACACGATGTGCACAGCGCGCTGATAATATCGCGGGCCATCGGAGATTTTTACAACCTTACGATTATACGCCTCGCGTTCCCCCAAGAACGAACCGCCGACATCGCCGGCCGATTGATATTTTTCACCTGGCACATCAACTGCAACTGAATAGGGTGCTGCTTTTTCCGGATCAATGCCTAGCTTTATGGCCAATCCTGACCGATCAGACGTATTCAGAACGGCAAAAAAACCATCCTCGCTTGATGCTATCGTTTGGGTTTGATGTCCCAGAAACGTGATAGGTTCAGGCAGCGTATAAAATGTTAAATCAGCACCAAAGATGCTGTTCGCATTGCTGTCACTTGTACTTTTTGCAGCAGCAGTTGCGCCGCTAATAACATCGATGCGCGCGCGGATGTCCGCCCATGATCCTGAATCGACCTTACAATTAAGCACATCCAAAACGCTGGGCCTGTCTGTGGATGTGCTGATAGGCGTGACCGCCAAAATCGCAGCAAAAATTCCTGTAATCTGCATTTCTTATGCCTTATTTTTAGCGCGTAATGATTTATGACGGAATCGCCCAAGAAAACACCATAGCCCTGAGCTTGTCGAGGCGAAGGCAACCGCAGGCGACCGCAGATCAGCGATGTCTAGCCTTACAAGCGCCCACCGGCAAGCCTCAGGGTACGGTATGATTTAACCTAATGTCATCACGCTCTGGCTCTTGCAATGTTGGATTGCACCTGTCACCGGATAATGTGAAATCTCCAGGCGCCCTTCGCTGTATGGGCTTGCGGTAAGCATGTGTTGCCGCACTGTAGAATTACTTTTCCCCAAATCCGTTTAGGTGAGACCTTAGTGTGACTTTAGGCGCTTTTCTGGGGGTTACAGCGATCCTGGAGGGCATATCTGACGCACATATTATCCGCCCAGCCGCGCCGCATGCCAGCGCAGATGATCGGCCATAAAAGTTGAGATGAAATAATAACTGTGGTCATAACCGTGGCGGAGATTGAAGGTCAGGTCGGTGCCCGCCGCGGCGCATGCTTGCGCCAATAAATGCGGTTTTAACTGTTCGATCAGGAAGTTGTCCGCGCCTCCTTGATCCACCAAAATCGCAGGAACGCGCGCGCCGTCTTCGATCAGGGCGCAGGCATCATAAGCCCGCCATGCATTTTGATCCGGTCCCAGATATCCCGTAAGCGCTTTTTGCCCCCATGCGCAATTGATGGGGCTGACGATGGGTGCAAACGCGGAGATGCTTTTGAACCGGCCGGGATTGCGCAGGCCAATCGTCAGCGCGCCGTGCCCGCCCATACTGTGGCCCATGATGCCTTGCCGCGACATATCGGCGGGAAAATTGGCAGCGACGACGCTAGTCAATTCCTCCTCGATATAACTACGCATCTGGTAATGCTGCGCCCATGGTTCGCGGGTGGCATCAACATAGAATCCGGCGCCTTTGCCAAAATCATACGCTTCATCATCGGGCACATCGCCGCCGTGCACATCAGGTCCGCGCGGGCTAGTATCGGGAGCCACAAAGATCAGGCCCAATTCAGCGCAAGCCGCGCGGTATTCGCCTTTTTCAGTAACGTTGGCATGGGTACAGGTCAGGCCGGAAAGATACCATATAACTGGCAATTTTACCCCCGGCGCATGCGGCGGCACAAAGATGCTGAATGTCATCTGCGTTTTTGTGGACGTGCTATCATGGCTATAGACGCCTTGCGTCCCGCCAAAGGCAATCGCCTGCGATATGCTTTGCAATGTAGTCACAATTGTCTGATTCCAGCCGTCAGCTTGGCATACGGTGCATAACACAGATTTTGTTGCCCGATGGATCGCGCAGATAGGCAAGATAGATTTTCATCTTTCCCGTGTCGCGTACGCCCGGTGCATCTTCGATCGCGGTTCCGCCATTGGCCAAACCTGCGGCATGCCATGCGTCGCCTTGTTCGGTGCTGTCCACATTAAAGCCCACCGTGCTGCCATTGCCGCAAGAAGCAGGTGCACCGTCAATAGGTTTGCTGAGCGAGAAAATCCCTGTCTTCTCAAAATAGAAACAGCGGCCTTTCTCATCGATAACGCCGGGCCGACATCCTAGCGTACCCAGAACAGCATCATAAAACTTTTTTGATTCCGCAATATCGTTTGCGCCTAACATAATGTGACTATACATAAATTTGTCCTTATCCTTGAAATATAGATTTGTTAAAATACCACAACACTGCGGATGCTTTCGCCGGCGTGCATTAAATCAAAGCCTTTGTTAATCTCATCAAGGCTTAAGACGTGGGTTATCATCGGGTCAATCTCTATTATGCCGTCCATGTACATATCGGCGATTTTGGGAACGTCGGTCCGGCCTTTTGCGCCGCCAAATGCGGTGCCGCGCCAATTGCGGCCCGTAACAAGTTGAAACGGCCGCGTGGCAATTTCTTTGCCGGCTTCGGCTACGCCAATGATAATCGATGTGCCCCACCCGCGGTGGCACGCTTCTAATGCTTGGCGCATGACATCGGTGTTGCCGGTGCAGTCAAACGTATATTCTGCGCCGCCATCGGTTAATGCCACCAGATGCGCAACCAAATCGCCCGTGATGTCCTTTGGATTGACGAAGTGGGTCATGCCAAATTTACGGCCCCATTCTTCGCGTGATGGATTAATATCAACACCAACAATCATATTTGCGCCCGCCATACGCGCGCCCTGCAACACATTCAGGCCAATTCCGCCAAGGCCGAATATAATAACATTATCGCTGGGCTGTACTTTGGCCGTATTGATTACCGCGCCCACACCCGTGGTTACGCCGCAACCGATATAACATGCACTGTTAAACGGGGCATCTTTGCGAATTTTGGCTACTGCAATTTCGGGCAGCACAGTGAAATTCGAAAAGGTTGAGCACCCCATATAGTGATAGATTGTCTGGCCTTTATAGCTAAACCTAGACGTGCCGTCGGGCATCAAACCTTTGCCTTGTGTCGCGCGGATGGCGGTGCACAGGTTGGTTTTACCCGATAAGCAGCTTTTGCACTTGCCGCATTCGGGCGTATAAAGCGGAATAACATGGTCACCCACGGCCACGCTGGTGACGCCTGCGCCCACTTCGCGAACAATTCCTGCGCCTTCATGGCCGAGCACCGATGGGAACAAGCCTTCGCTGTCCAACCCGTCCAGCGTATAGGCATCAGTATGGCAAATCCCTGTCGCCATAATTTCGATCAGCACTTCGCCTGCGCGCGGTCCTTCCAAATCAAGCTCTACAATCTCAAGCGGTTTTTTGGCCTCAAATGCAACAGCAGCGCGGGTTTTCATGATATAATTCTTTTCATATGTTTTGTGATTTACGTGTAACCAAAGAGCGGTAGCAAATTCGATAATTCTTGTGCCGCCGTTTAATTACATACGCAAACATCTAAGCAATAGTCTACTTGAATTCGTAAGCTGTGCTAAGTATAAGCGCATCAAGTAATTTAAGCCGCTTTAGCTCAGTTGGTAGAGCATCGCATTCGTAATGCGGGGGTCGTAGGTTCAAATCCTATAAGCGGCACCATTTTCAAATCATAAGTTCAAAAATAGATATCGATATAATCGGTTAGCCCATCACACCATTCGAATTCGCGCATTCGCCAATATTGGCGTTTTTGGGTCACCGCAAAAGCCCAGTTAGCGGATTTTTCACATTTACGGCCCAAATCTGGCGCATTGGTTATCGTTATTGTGCCGCGAAAGACAAAATTGTCTTTGCTGATACTTACAACATACCCGTCCATTTCGAGTTTGCCTGAGCCATCTTTCTGCATCTGTCCGCCTTTTAGATACAGTGTTTTGCCCTTCCAGCTGGCATCTAATGCGCCGCGTGCTTTGGACCAACCTAGCCATTGTATAGACACCCCGGAATTGCCCAATAATTTTTCTAAAGCGGCGCGGTCTTTGACGATTGTTGCGGGTTTTTCTGTAGCCTGAATTAATGATTGCGGCGATGGATTCTGCAACGCAAAAGCACCGGTTGCAGTTACAGCTCCAAGCATCAACATGGCGCAGCTTGCAAACTTGTACGTTAATTTAAGCATCGCACTCTCCATTGGTCAGCTTTTGCCCGCTACGATTTGGGCTTACCCAAAATTATCAATGTTGCTCCGCCGAGCAAGCATATTAGCCCGGCGATGCCGGCAAACAGCATCGAATATCCTGCTTCTACGCTTTGTTCTTGATTTGCCACCGAACCATATAGGGCAATAATAAGACCAATGAGAGCAATCACCAGTCCAATTTTTTGCAATGTAGGCATAATGGTCTCCGTTTCTTTGCTGTCATAATTTGTATTTCTACCATGGTTAGGCTTCCAAAAATACTGCGTATAGAACATATTGGCGTTTTGGATTTATGTCGTTTATGTGACAGAAATGTCAGACGTAGATGCAGTTATTACATGGGTAGATGGCGCTGATCCTGCGTTATCAGTAAAGCGGGAGCATTATTTGTCCAATGCAACCGTGCCGCTGCATGATAACGGCACCAATCCGCACAGATGGGTGTGCAGCGATGAGCTAAATTTTTGTTTGCGGTCAATTGCCAACAATGCCCCGTGGGTCCGGCGGGTCTGGATAGTCACCGACAATCAGATTCCAGTGCTGCAGGATTTGCCAGCAGAATTTGCCGCCAAAATTGGTATTATTGATCACCGCGAAATCTTTGCCGGATATGAAAACGTACTGCCCACGTTTAACTCGCTATCGATTGAGACGATGCTGTGGCGGATTCCCGATTTGTCAGAGCATTTTTTGTATTTCAATGATGATGTTTTCCTGACGGCGCCGGTATTACCTACTGATTTTTTCACGGCTACAGGTCCTGTGTTGCGCGGGAAATGGGCGGATTACGCGTATCTGCCCGATTGCAATGATAGCCGGGATCAAGCAAGCTTACTCAATCATTATAATCAGATAAATGCAGCACAGATGATAGGATATACTGCGGAGCATATTTTTGCCAGCGCCCATGCAGTGCACCCGATGCAGCGTTCGGTAATGTCCGCACTGTTTGATGCGCACCGTGATACGTTTGTGCGCAATGCCGCACACCGGTTTCGGTGTACGCAGCAATTTTTGCCGCAAAGCCTGTATAATCATGCTTGTCTGCGCGCGGGTTCGGCGGCAATCCATACCGGCCGTGATTATTTGCACGTTGCCATCGGGGCGTTTGAAAAATGGTCTGTCGAAGAAGTCCACGCCTATTTATCCAGCGCGGAACGGCATGATATCAAACTACTTTGTATCAACGATTTGCCAGACGTTGAACGCAATTTCCCGCAAGTACGGCAATGGATCGAAGCCGCGATCGGCGGGATATAAAATATAGCCGAATACACGCATACGTTGACACTTTCTTTCAAGTTTCCTGCTAAACGGCGCGTATGATGAAGGTGCTAAGCGTATTTGGAACTCGGCCTGAAGCCGTCAAGATGGCGCCGGTTGTACTTGCGCTCGCTGCTGATCCGCGATTTGATGCGCAGGTATGCGTAACAGGGCAGCACGCCGAAATGCTGGAACAAGTGAACAGCCTGTTCGGGATTACGCCCGACATCGACCTGAAAATCATGAAGGCAGGACAGGGTCTAACCCACATTACCACCGCCGTACTAACCGGGCTTGAAACTGTACTTGCCGATATGCGCCCCGATTATGTGCTCGTGCACGGCGATACCACCACATCGGCAGCGGCCGCGCTAGCTGCGTTTTATGCCGGGATAAAGGTTGGCCACGTTGAGGCTGGGCTGCGCACACACAATCTGCAATCGCCGTGGCCCGAAGAAGCCAACCGCCAGATAACCGGGCGGTTAGCGAACCTGCATTTCGCGCCAACATCGCTGTCACGCGATAACCTGCTCGCAGAAGGCATACCCGAAGATGCCGTGCATGTTACAGGCAACACGGTGATTGATGCGCTGTTTATGGTAAAGGACAAGATCACGAACGATGCGGCGCTTACTGCAGAGTTTTCGGCGCAGTTTCCTTTCCTTGATCCATCAAAGCGCTTGATACTGGTCACAGGGCACCGCCGCGAAAACCATGATGGCGGCATTGCCCGGGTATGCGCCGCGCTGGCCAAAATCGCAGGCCGGGGCGACGTACAGATTGTCTATCCGGTGCACCTGAACCCCAAGGTAAAAGCGGCGGCAGATCAAGTGTTGGCGGGCGTAGACAATGTATTCCTAACGCCGCCTTTATCCTATCTGCCATTTGTGTGGCTGCTCGCCCGCTGCGCGCTGGTGGTCACCGATTCAGGCGGCCTGCAAGAAGAAGCGCCGAGTTTTGGCAAACCCGTTCTGGTCACCCGCGACACCACCGAACGCCCCGAGGCCGTGGCGGCAGGTACCGTAAAGTTAATCGGCACCGATACCGATGTTTTGATTAAAGAAGCCTGCCATTTGTTAGACGACACCGACGCCTACAACGCCATGGCCCGTGCGCACAATCCCTATGGCGACGGCAAGGCAGCAGCACGGATTGCGGATATATTAGCAGCGGCGGGATGAGCAGATGGGCCTTTAATATAGGGAGCTTAGAGGAATACAGTATTTAATTTACGCGTATGCATTAGAGGTCATCGCCACGATAAAGCATCACATGTAGGAAAGCGGGTCATGCCTGATCAGATTTCATAAAAGCCACAAAGGAAAAAAGATAAAAGGAATATTGCAGTATAAACCTGCAAATCAAATCGCTTTTTAGCTTTTTACCTTTTTACCTTTGCGGCTTTTATGCAAAAGAATTCAAAATAACCATCTCCCTTACAGATAATTAGTATGCTCCGCGTTTGCTAAATATTTACCCGCGCCGTGCATACAGTTCCTGAAAATTTGACTGGCAGCGCATCTGATTTGTAGTCAGACGCTCACTTGCCTGCAACATGACAGGAATATTTGCGATGCTAAGCGACAAAAAACCCGATGTGTGCGTTGTGGGCCTTGGCTACATTGGCCTGCCCACCGCCGCTGTAATCGCGCGTTCGGGGTGCCGGGTGCTCGGCGTTGACGTGCATCAAAGCGTGGTCGATACCATCAACGAAGGCCGCATCCATATCGAGGAAGTAGATTTGGACGGCCTAGTTCAGGGCGTAGTGGCGCGCGGATTGCTGCGTGCATCTTTAACCGTTGCGCCTGCCGATGTGTTTGTGATTGCAGTGCCAACACCGTTTTATGATGACCGTACGCCCGATATCTCGTTCGTGCTGGCCGCTGCAACCAATGTCGCAGCCGCATTGAAACAGGGTGATATTATTATCCTTGAATCTACGTGCCCTGTGGGAACTACCGATAAAATGCGTGATTTGATTGCGCGGTTGCGGCCTGATTTGAAAATTCCCGGCATCACCGCCGACATTCCCGATATCGCCATCGCCTATTGCCCAGAGCGCGTTCTGCCCGGCCATATCCTTGAAGAGCTGATCAACAATGACCGTTCCATAGGCGGCATCACACCGCGCTGCGCCCGCAAGGCGCTCGCGTTTTATAAGCGATTTGTGCGCGGGCAATGCATCACCACCGATGCGCGCTCTGCTGAAATGACAAAGCTTGTTGAAAATGCGTACCGCGACGTCAACATCGCGTTTGCTAATGAATTGTCGATCATCTCGGATCATATGGGGCTTGATGTGTGGGAGGTTATTCGCCTTGCCAACCGGCATCCGCGCGTCAACATACTGCAGCCCGGCCCCGGCGTTGGCGGGCATTGTATCGCGGTGGATCCGTGGTTCATCGTGCACGGCGCACCGCAGCAAAGCCCGCTAATTCGCACCGCGCGCACCGTGAATGATGGCAAGATCGCACATACGATTGCACAAGCCAAAGCGCTTATTGCCCGCGCCCCCAAAACCGCGCGCATTGCGTGTATGGGCTTGGCGTTTAAGGCCAACATTGATGACTTCCGCGAAAGCCCCGCCAAAAAAGTCGCAGCACAGCTGGCTGCCGAATATGGCGAGCGGGTGAGCATTGTCGAGCCCTATGCCGCCACGCTGCCCAAGGATTTTGACGGCACCGGCGCGCGCTTGATCGATATCGACGACGCGCTAGAAAGCTGCGACATTCTAATCGCGCTGGTGGATCATGACATGTTTAAATCAATACCCTTGGCCGAGCGCGCCCACAAACTGGTGTATGATACCCGCGGTATCTGGCCCGATCAAACAAACGCCGCGGTGGAACAAAGCGCACTAAGGCTGGCGAGCTGAGGGTAAGAGCCCTAGGTATCAAAGTGTTGATCTAAATGTGGATATGCTATCTGATTTTACACAAGAGCATGTAATTTGAAGTAGACTTACGAAAGCTTAGATAATAGAGGCGTTGCCAGCGTAATTGTATGTCACGATCAGATTGTTTAGCATGGCAAGAATATATAAATGAACAACCTTATCCTGATATTATTATGCATCATTTGTGCGCTTGGTACCGCTACTCTCGTGAATTTTGCGGGGCCGGTTTGTAAATCGCTACGGTTGATGGATATTCCCAATACTCGCAAGTTGCACCAACATGAAACACCGCTTGTTGGCGGCCTATGTCTCGTTTTGGTTGTATTGCCGCTGCTTGTTTTAGTTAACTTTAATTGGATTGATCCGGCGTATCGTTGGCCTGTAGCGATAATGGTTGCAGCCACTGCCATCATCGCTCTGATTGGTATGGCCGATGACCGTGCATCCTTGAGCGCAACTAATCGGATTATATTAACCTCACTTACTTTTGCGGCGGTGGCGATTATTCAGCCGATGTTTAACGTTCGCTTTCTACAATTTGCGGTAACTTCGCCAACAACAGATATCGGCATGGGGATTAAGCCGATATCTATATTTTTCACAACTTTGTGCTGTGTCGGGCTGGTTAATGCGATCAACATGGCTGATGGCAAAAACGGCTTGGTCACAGGTTTATGTCTTGGTTGGTTGACGCTGCTTGCGGTGCGTGCGCCTGCGCCCTTGTTGCCCGTCATATTGATTATTTTAGCCGCGATAACAGTATTGTTTCTTAGTAATTTGCGCGGCTGGCTGTTTTTAGGAGATGGCGGCTCTTACGGATTTGGCGCAGTAATAGCGTTTATAACAATCGCGATATACAATAGTGCTGATGCAAACCGAGTGCGCGTAATGTTTGCCGAAGAAGCCATGCTATTATTTGCTGTTCCTGTATTTGATAGCTTCCGTCTTACATTTGTGCGTATGCGCCGCGGACAATCGCCAATGGCTCCTGATCGTGATCATTTGCACCATCATTTACTAAGCCGTTTTGGCTGGCCTTTGGGATTAGTTATTTATCTGGTATTAGCATTACTACCTAGTATGTTATTGTTTCTTTGGCGCCGATAATTAAGTCGCGCTAGGTATTAGATACCAGGGGCCATGTAAGTCCAAATGCATCCGCAATCCTTGATGGTAACGACGATAGCTTAATCGGCTCACTTTCAGAATAATCCGCGCCTGTATCAATCAGATACCCAATACCGTTATGTTCGCCATTCTTAATCGCCACAAACGCCACTTGATCACGGAAATTCGCATGGCTTTCATTGCCGACTTTAATGGACATTCCCGCATGAATATCGGACGAGTAAGTCAGCATAACAAACATACTGGTGCCTCGGTTATCAATATCGCATAAATCTGACGCAACGGCAAAAGCTGGTCACCTTCATCAACTTTCCTTAACCTCCCTTAACCGGCATGGATCGGATAATTAGGGGCGCTGTG
>JAYWFI010000060.1:0-10779 GCA_043778865.1 Sphingomonadales bacterium | reverse complement strand
CCAATAACTTGACACTTGCAATATGGCCGGTCCCGACAATCCCTTATGCGTTAACAGCGCGGCTTCACGAAATTCGGTTTTGCCGCCCGATTGATTTATACAACGCGCAGTCACATCGGCCGACACACCGGATAGCTCACGGAACAAAACGTCATCTCCGCCCAGCGTAAATGGAACGAGAGCAGGGCGCGGCTCCACTACTTTTAATCCAAACTGCCGCGCAAGATCATAAGCGAAACCCGTTGCCCCCATCTTGGGAATACTCGGTCCGCCCGTCGCAATCACTAGCGATGCCGCATTCGCCACTTTTGTGCCATATGCAACGCGGTAGGTGCCGTCTGCACGGCTGATCTCGCCCAGCGGCGCATCAAGTGCGACATCTACCTTACCCTTTGCGCATTCCTCCATCAGCATATCAACAATCTGCTGCGCTCTACCGTCGCAGAATAATTGCCCCAGCGTTTTTTCGTGGTGCGCGATGCCGTAACTATCGACAAGATTGATGAATTCTTGCGGACTATATCGTCCAAGCGCTGATTTAGCAAAATGAGGATTGGCGCTGATATACCTGTCCGCCGCAGTGTGTATGTTGGTAAAGTTGCAGCGCCCGCCGCCCGATATCAATATCTTTTTACCCGGCGCATCCGCATGATCGATCAGCAGCACGCGCCGCCCACGCTGTCCGGCCACCGCTGCACACATCAACCCTGCTCCGCCTGCGCCGAGGATGACAACATCATATTGCTCTATTTTCATATTGCGGCCTTGCCAGTTATTGTTGGGGATTGCCAGCACCGCTTGTTTGCGGCAAAGCGCGTTATGAGTGATAATATTGATGTCCCAAAATCCGTTACACCGCCCGACCGCCTGTGCATTCACCCCAGTAGCGCGCATTATAACGAAGCAGTGCTCATGCGCGGCATTGGAATCCGCTTTAAGGGTGAAAAGCGCACTACTGTAGAGGAATACTGCATGTCCGAAGGATGGATTAAAGTGCAAGCAGGCAAATCGCTAGACCGCAAAGGCCGTCCGTTAATGCTCACACTTAAAGGACCAGTTGAGGCATATTTTGAAGACTTGGCCGATACAGCAGCTTCTGCATAAACCGCGCAAACTAACTTACTGGAAAAAGTGCGACAACTTTGGCCAACTGATGATCAATTGGGCCAAGCTGCTTTTCTTGCGTTTTGCCAAGCCGGACTATGGTTAATTTATTGCTGGGAGATACTAGCACAAATTGGCCCAGGTGGCCGAGCATAGAAAATATGTTGCTAGGTCCTTTATCCGGAAATAAAACCTGGTCGCGGCCCTTTGGACGTTTTTTGTTTAACCAGATATGCCCGCCATATGCCGCATCATTATCGCTAGATGTTTGCATAAACCGTATCCAGCTTACCGGTAATAATTGCGCGCTATCTACAGACCCATTGTTGCGCAGAAATTCTCCTAGCTTGGCCCAATCACGGGCGGTTGCATGCATCATGCTGCCGCCTAACATAGTTCCGTGACGATCAAATTCCGGTATAATGCTCTTCATACCAAGCGGGTCAAACAGACGGCCACGCGCATATTCGAGCATTGCATCGCGGCGCACCACCGGATCTTTGCTGTCGGTGAGCGACCTTGTCATGATGTCGGATAAAATCACCGTAGAAGCAGAGCTATATTCAAATTTTGCGCCGGGCTGCGCCTCCAATGGCCTGGTTTCGGCATAACGCGCGGCGTCATCACGGCCATCTGTAAACAGCATACGAACTGTATCGGATTGATAAATTTGTTTGCCGCCATCTGGTTCTGTGGCTTCTGTATGATCCAGACCGGATGACATATGCAGTAGATGCCGTATAGTAATACCGCGCCTTGGATCGCCGGGGCTTTGCCATTCCGGCACGGGCGCGGGGTCATCCAGCGTCAAACGCCCGTCTGCAATCATCATCCCAATAAGCGTTGCAGTCACAGATTTTGCCATCGACCAGCTTATAAGGCGCGTATCAGGGCCGTAACCCGGCGCGTATCGTTCGGCAACCATGCGGCCGCCATGCATCACAACAATCGCGCGCGTTTCAGCGCAAGCAGGATCCTCAAAAAACGGAGCGATTGCAGCAGCCATAGCTGTTTTGCTGACCGCAGCATCATCAGCATAACTGGCCGTAATGGCCCCCGTTACCGAAGTTTTTTGGGCCGCATTATTACTGCATGCCGAAAGCACGAATAATGCGGAAAAGGAAATAGCAGTTGCGATTGCTGGTTTATTGTTATTATGCATAATCACCAAATGCACCAAAAGGAACAATAATGGCAATGATAAATTCAGGATTAAGCGCGAAATCTAAATATAGCAAAGTGCGCATTGCCAGTTATGTTTTTGCCGCTGCGGTGTTGCTGGCAATAATTTGGCTCATGTTTAATTTTGCCGGTCTGCAAGCTCAAGCAAAGCTCGGCGCATCGTTTGCCTCGCATATATCCTGTTCGTGCAGATATATCGAAGGCCGCGACTTGAAAAGCTGCCTTACTGATTTTGAACCTGGCATGGAACTAGTGAGCGTTACTGACGATCCCAAAAGCAAGCGCATTACAGCATCTGTGCCATTACTTGCCAAAGCCATGGCCGAATATCGCGGAAAGAATGGCTGCGTACAATTGAACCAAGCGGAAATTGATAAGATTGGTTAAGGTAAAGGCGCGATTACCAAAGTCTGCATTGTTTCTGCGCTATTCATCACTAGCTTTGTGACCCCAATTTTTTCTTTCGCATTGCATCGTGAAACCTGTCGGCCCAGCCGGGCTTGACGAGCTGCTCTGCGCGCACCAAACGTAGCTCGCCATCGGCAACGTCCCGGGTAACGGCGCTGCCTGCGGCCACAATCGCATCGCGGCCAATTTTTACCGGGGCAACTAATGAACTATTGCTACCGATGAATGCGTTTTCGCCAATGATAGTTTGGTATTTGAAGTAGCCATCATAATTGCATGTGATCGTGCCTGCACCGATATTTGCGCCTGCACCCACATCGGCATCTCCGATATAGCTAAGATGATTGGCTTTTGCGCCCTTGCCCAGCCGCGCTTTTTTAACCTCGACAAAATTTCCAACCTTGGCTTTTTCCTCTAATACAGTGCCCGGGCGTAATCGTGCATAAGGTCCAATGGCCGCGCCCGCCCCGATGCTCGCGCCTTCTATGTGACTAAATGCATGGATCGTAACTCCGTCCGCCACCGTAACGCCGGGACCAAAGAAGACATTAGGTTCAATGGTAACGTCGCGTCCGATTACGGTGTCGTAAGCGAACCAGACGGTTTTGGGCGCAATCAATGTTGCGCCGTCATCCATTGCCCGTTTACGGCGGCGCTGTTGCCACTGCCCCTCCATCTTGGCGAGTTCAGCGCGGCTGTTTATGCCTGCTACTTCGTCAGCGCCTGTTTCAATAACCATCGCAATATGCCCCTCGGCAATCATATTGGTTACAACATCGGGTAAATAATATTCGCCGGCCGCATTTTCGTTTTTAACTGCACCCAAGAGCCGCCAAATGTCATCACTGTGGGCTACTATGACACCGCTGTTGCACAGATTGACACTGCGTTCATCATCGCTTGCGTCCTTAAATTCGACCATCTTAACCACACGGCCGTAGCCATCTGTAATGATCCGGCCATATGCCGCAGTATCATCCGGGCGAAAACCAAGCACAGCAACCTTAACCTCGCCGCCAATAACCGCGCACAAACGCGTGATAGTTTCCGCTCTTAAGAAAGGTACATCACCAAAGCAAATCAGTACCAGTCCGGCAAAATCCTTGATTGCGCTGTGAGCCTGTATCGCGGCATGCGCGGTACCAAGCTGTTCATTTTGAATAGCAATCACCGCTTTGCTTCCGGTCAACGCAGCCTCCAACTGTTCCCGCCGGTCGCCCGCAACAACAACTGTTGCAGCCAGCTGTAGCGTGCCAAGCGCGTCCATTAAATGCATCAGCATTGGACAGCCTGCGATTTTATGCAGTACTTTGTGCGTGTCGGATTTCATGCGGGTGCCTTTACCCGCGGCGAGGATGATTGCAGCGATTTGTGTCATAAATGTCCCATGCCATCAAATTGTTGCGGTTGCCATACGCAACATGCAACGTTAGCGACTTGTCTTATATCGATTGAGAAAAACTCAAATAAAACAGAATATTCATCGCATTAAATTTATGTTGTTTATTTTAGACTAGTTGCTTATTTGGCGCAGCCTTTTCAGGCAAGCGTATTGTAAATTAAAGTATATCGAACAGGGAATTACAATGAAATATATGTTATCTTTTGCCGTAGCGGCTCTTGTATCAACTTCTGCACATGCAGAGGCATTCAATGGTGCATACGGCTTGGTCCAAGGCGGCCTTGAGTCAAATAAAATTAATTCCAGCGAGCTTTTTGTAGGTAGTACGCTTGGAGTGCCAACGGTATCGGCGTCTAAGGCATCTAACGCAGTTATTGGCGTAGCAATAGGATATGATGGCAAAATCGGCTCAAAGCTGGTAATTGGCGGCGAATTTGGCGGGATGTTCTCAACAGGTTCAAATAACCAAACTATCCTGTTTCCTGCTCCAAATAGCAAACCTGTGAACATTAATTACAAATCTCAGGCATTGTACGACGTCACTCTGCGCGCGGGTGTATTAGTTGGTGAGAATACTTTAGTGTATGCACGCGGCGGGTATGCCAACAGCAAACTTAAGGCGACTATCACTTCTTTGAACACCGTAAACGTAGTCAAGGGCAACAATAACGGATACGTACTGGGCGGCGGTATTGAACATAACTTTGGTGGTAAGTTTGCTGCGCGGGCTGAATACCGGTATATCAATCTTAAAGGTCCGATATCCCGCAATCAATTTTTGGCTGGTTTAGTATACCGCTTCTAAATAATTGCTTGTAAACTATTAATAACGGCGAGTGGGTTCATGCGCCGTTATAAATTGTTCACCAATTTCATCAGGCGCCGTTCGATTGGCGCGAGTATAGGGCCCAGTTCGTGCCCTCGCTTCAATACACTACCGCCTTCTCCGACCAGCAACCACATGCCTTGTTTAGCGCGCAATGCAGGGCGTTTTTCGATGCGGTATTCGGGACGTTCGGCAGCTCGGCGGAATGCAGAAAATATCGCAGCGTCTTTGCCTAGGTCTATGGCGTAATCCCGCCAATTTCCCGCAGAAACCATGCGGCCGTACAGATCAAGTATCCGAGTTAATTCGTCACGATCAAACCCGACTTGGTTTAGGCGCGCCTGACTATTTGCGGGCGCTGGAAATGGCGTTATAACTGCGCTCAAATCTGCTTACCCCGCTTTGGTATAGGCTTGGGTGCAAGTTTAGATTTAGATTTTAATTTGACTGCGTCCCGTTTGCCTTTGCCTATAATACTTGTGACCTTGTCTTCCACGTTAGACTTTTCATCTCGCTCCGACATCAGGATTGCGATCCGCTTTTGTAATGTTTCTATCTCACATTGTAATATTTCGAGCGTTTGTGATGCAGGATCAAATTTCTCACTGCACGGCGTTCCATATGGAACGAAATCGCGGGCATAATTTTCGGCCTTCACCAGGGTCGAGCGTGATTTTGGCCCAACCATTGTTGCGCCCTCTGGAACATCATCTGTTACCACTGCGTTTGCACCAATACGCGCACGTTCGCCAATTATGATCGGTCCCAATATCTGCGCGCCCGAACCAATGATTACATCATCGCAGATTGTGGGATGCCGTTTACCGCCGATTCCATTGGCCGGGTTTGTTCCGCCCAATGTGACGCATTGGTAGATCGTAACATTGTTGCCGATATGTGCGGTTTCTCCGATCACAGTAAAGCCATGATCGATGAACAAATGCCGGCCTATTGTTGCGCCCGGATGAATATCAATTGACGTAAACATGCGCGACCAGTGATTAACCAAACGCGCCATAAAATATAGCCTGCCTTCAAACAACCAATGCGCAATACGGTGGTACATCAGCGCCCATGCACCAGGATATGTGAGCACTTCCCAGCGTGATCGCGCCGCTGGATCGCGGGCCTTCACCGAATCTAAATAACCAATAAGCTTGGTCAGCATGCAAGGTATACTCCGTCAAAAGGCTTAGTTGATATTGCTGTATTCGACTATCTGAAGTTTACAAATAGGCCTACCCCATCGTTTTTTCTACCCGTCGCCTACAAAAAAGCTAGTATTGATCGCTAAATACGATTAAATAATAAGCATTGATAGTTAGGAACGATTTATGACAACATATTTGCCTACCTTGAAACAGCTCCAATATCTTGTCGCATTACAAGAGCATGGCCACTTTGGCAAAGCCGCAGAAGCAAGCTTCGTAACGCAATCCACGCTATCGGCAGGTGTACGAGAACTTGAGTCTTTGCTCGGATTAATGCTCGTAGAACGGACGCGCCGAGTGGTTCGGTTCACACCACTTGGTAATAAAATAGCAGATAAAGCGCACCGTATACTGCGCGAAGCCGAAGAACTTTCCGAAATGGCGCGTTCAGCAGGTAAGCCGCTGTCGGATGATCTACGAATGAGTGTTATTCCAACGATTGCGCCATTTCTATTGCCCAAATTGCTGCCCGCGCTACGTAAACAATATCCTGATTTGAAACTGTATCTGCGCGAAGAAACCAGCAGTGCGGCATGTGATGCTTTGCACCATGGACAGGCTGACTGCGTTCTGCTTGCCTTGCCTTTTGCCGCAGGGGATATTGAGCAAGCCGTATTGTTTGACGATAGATTTTATGTCGCGTTCCCCAAGGACGATCCGCGCGATCCGCCTGAGACAATATCGCCGGACTTAATCGATGAAAGCCGGTTATTACTGCTTGTTGACGGTCATTGCCTGAAAGATCACGCGCTGGCGGCGTGTAACCGACCGGAACTGCGCGCTTCTGCCGCAATGATAGGTACATCGCTGCATACGTTGATTCAGATGGTCGATAACGGACTGGGCTTAACCCTGATTCCAGAGATGGCGATAAAAGCTGGGTTACTAAACGGCACAAACGTAGTCACAAGGCCATTAGAAGCGCAGCATGCTAGCCGTCAAATCGCGCTTATCTGGCGCACAAACAGTCCTCGGCGCGAAGAGTTTGAAATGCTGGCAGATGCATTGCGAAAGTTGAATCTAGGGTAGCATGCTATTCCCATTTGCCCGCCGCTTCGTCATCGCTGCTTTTGGCATCTACCCATGCTGCGCTTCCATCGCTGCGATATTCTTTTTTCCAAAATGGCGCGCAGGTTTTTAACGTATCGATTAAGAATTCCGTTGCCGATAATGCGGCTCTACGGTGCAGTGAAGCGGCTGCGACCAGAACGATTTCTTCACCAACGGCAATTTTTCCGGCACGGTGGAGCACGACGCATCCGGCAAGTTCCCATCGCTCGCTTGCTTGTTCCGCAAGCGCTTGCAACGCAGCCAGCGTCATCGCCGGATAATGCTCTAACTCAATCGCAGTCACCGCGCCCGCATCGTTTTCATCGGCGCGCGCTATTCCTGTGAAACTAACCACTGCCCCGGCATTCAGAGCCATAAGTGGCGCAATCAGCACTCCTGTATCAAACCGTTCCTGTTGTATCTGCACCTGTATCATCCGCCAGTTACCGGCGGAAATATCGCAAGTTCCTTTGCATCACCCAGCTGCGCATCAAGCTTTGCAATCTGCCGGTCAAGAGCGAACCGCAGCTTTTTGTGGTCGGCGAGTGCATGCGCGTGATTACTGGTTAGCTGCGATAGCCAGTCCAAACAATCCGCTATTGTCGCGGCGGTTTCTGGCACATCACATTGCTCGCTACTTACGCCGATTGCCTCGCGCACCTGCGCAAAATAAAGTATATGCAGGGTGCTCAATCGAAGCCGCCTAATCCATGTGCTTCATGCCAACGCGCAGATAATCCCAGCCGGTTATCAGCGTTAGCACTGCAGCAGCCCATAAGGTAATGAGCGCGGCCGGTTTCAACAATGCAAATTCGGGCAGCGCGCCTGCAAGGATTAATCCGCCCAGCGATATCATCTGAAACGCAGTTTTCCATTTGGCCAACTGGGACACGGGCACAGAAACTTGCAAGCCCGCCAAAAACTCGCGAAGTCCCGACACAATAATCTCGCGCAATAATATAATTAGTGCGGCAATCACGTGCCAACCATCCACATCGCGGGTAAACACCAGCATCAAGATAACCGCAGCCACCATGATTTTATCCGCAATTGGATCAAGAAATATGCCAAGCCGCGACACCGTGCCTTGTGAACGCGCGAGGTATCCGTCAAAATAATCAGTAATCGCCATCAAGCAATACAACGCAAATGCGATGGCATAATCGATCGAAGTCGGCTGCGCACCGTTTGGGTTTATACTAGGCCAGAGCAAAAATACCAGAATAGGCACCGCAAAAATACGCGACAGAGTTAATAAGTTGGGCAGGCTAAGCATGGTGGCTTTATAGCGGCAAGTTTTGGCAAAATCACGATACTATTTGGACAAACGCATGGTATAAACTGTGATGCTGCGTTAAGACAGGCTATCTTACGGGCACAGGGCATATATTATCCTATGAAAAGCGGGCTTTCTTTACTCAATAAACGGCGTTTCCTGCCACTTTTCATCACACAGTTCCTAAATGCTTTTAACGACAACTTTTTCAAAATGGCGATGGTGGTAGTGATAACCTACAGCATTTTGAAGGGCGGTGAACAGGAAGAAGCGGCGTTTAATGCGTACGCCGGCGCCGCATTTATATTGCCCTTTTTCTTAATGTCGGCGGTCGCAGGGCAACTTGCCGACAGTACCGATAAATCGAAAATGATCCGGACCATTAAATCTGTAGAAATCGCGATCATGGTGGCTGGCGGCGCGGGTATATATTTTCATAACATACCAATGATGTTTATCGCCTTATTTGCCATGGGCATCCACTCTACTTTTTTTGGACCAATTAAGTATGGAATATTGCCGCAGCATTTGGATAAGGACGAAGTGCTTGGTGGTACTGGATTGGTTGAGGCAGGTACCTATCTTGCGATATTATTGGGCACAATTGTTGGCGGTATCTTGCCCTATCAATATGCCGCGATCGGTGTTGTCATAACCGCGGTTATCGGCCGCATCGTGGCGCAATATGTGCCATATGCGCCGCCTGAAACAGACGGGCCAACATCAAAACTGGATTGGAACATTGTACGTAGCAGTTGGCGGTTGGTGTCGGCAACAATGCATGTTCGCAGATTATTTCTGGCGATTATGGCGATCAGTTTTTTCTGGGGCATAGGCGCAATACTGACCGCACAGTTTCCGCCAATGGTAAAAAGCGGCCTTGGCGGCGATCCATCGGTTGCCACGATGTTTACCGCAATATTCTCGGTGGGCATCGCCATTGGGTCCATCGTGATCAACGCGATGCTCGGCGGAAAAGTATCCGCCAAATATGCGCCTATATCTGTGATATTGATGGGAGTATGTGTGCTTGCATTATGGTGGAATGTAAAGGGATGGCCTTATGCAGGCGTTACATTGATGAATTACAGACAATTTTTAGCGATATCGCAGGGCGATTACATTCTGCTTTCTTTGCTGGGTATATCTATATTTGGCGGGATGTTTGTGGTTCCCCTCTATGCATTTTTAACCACTACAGTGCATAAATCGCAAACGTCGCGAACAATCGCCGCAAACAACATTGTCAATTCAGGCGCAATGGTTGGCGGCGTTTTAATCTATGGATTGTTCGTGCGGTTTAACGTCAGCATCGCAGACACTTTGTTTATAGTAGCGGCTGCCTGCCTCGGCGCAGCATGGATTGCGCAGAAATTACATCTAGCTTGTGATTAATCGTTATTGATCAAGCGATAAAAGTATAAAATACAAAAAAGAAAGCACTAAAACTAAGCACGAACAAATGTGTATCTTCTTTCTTCCACCATTTTAATGGTTTTGGCTCAGGCAAAGGCTCATTCGTAATAGGCGGCGGTAACATCCTTCGAAACGGATGACCGGCGGCTTCATTCCGGCAAACAAGACGGCGATTTACTGTTGTATTTTCCATAATGAAAACGTTAACGCTTTGTTAGGCATGTTGGCTATGTGTAAAGTTAGTTAACAACGCGCCGTACAGGGTATGTGCCATTGCGCGACAATTGAACGAGAAATCTTAATGCAGATATCAGGTAAATTGGCGGTAATAACGGGCGGAACAGACGGCATCGGTTTGGAAATTGCTCGGCAAATAATGGCAAAGGGCGGACAGGTTATTGTCTGCGGTCGGCGCGCGGAACAGCTTGATAATGCCTGCAAAGACGGGATGGATGCGATTGCTGCAGACCTTTCAACTGCTGCTGGTTGTTCGGATTTTGTGAATGCGTTATCCGGGCGGCCCACCGACATCCTGATCAACAATGCGGGGATGAGCGGCAATTTTGGCCCAAATGAACCTATTGATCTGGATCTTACCGACCGGGCGATATTTCTGAATTTGAATGCACCGATGCATTTGATCGGCCTTATGCTGCCCATGCTAAAATCACGGCCAGAAGCAGCGATTGTAAACGTGACGTCGGGCCTGGCTATTGCACCGCGCGCAGGCGGGCCCGTATATTGCGCCACAAAAGCAGGACTGCGCAGTTTTACGCAAAGCCTACGGTTCAATCTCAAAGACAGCGGCATACATGTTATTGATGCCTTGCCGCCTGTGGTCGACACCGCAATGACCGCAGGGCGCGCGAGCAAAAAGATGAGCGCGGCGCAATGCGCCCGGCAG
>JAYWFI010000059.1:0-5803 GCA_043778865.1 Sphingomonadales bacterium | reverse complement strand
ATGGCGATGCTCTGCATGGCAAATGGGGCCAGCGTGCTTACCGAAACGATATTCGAAAACCGTTTCATGCATGTCCCCGAGCTTAACCGCATGGGCGCGAATATTGAAACCAAGGGCAATACCGCGATTGTCCACGGCGTCAAAGGCCTAACGGGCGCGCCTGTCATGGCCACCGATCTGCGCGCATCGATGAGCTTGGTTATGGCGGGATTGGTCGCAGACGGCGAAACACATGTAAGCCGCCTGTATCATCTCGATCGCGGATATGAGCGGCTCGAGGAAAAACTACAACTTGTGGGCGCAGATGTAGAGCGGGTAGGAGCGGATTAAAGAAACACCAAATATAGGAACGCGGCAATGTCCGAATTCACAGATACCCTAACCGACAAACATATTGAAATGATCGGCAGGCAGCCAGTGTTCTTTGTTGCCACTGCCGCGCCAGATGGCAGGATCAATCTTTCCCCAAAAGGATATGATGCATTCCGGGTGCTGTCATCGTCGCAGGTGGCTTATTTAGATTTAGGCGGCTCAGGTAATGAAACACAGGCACACTTGGCCGCTCAACAAACCGATGCGGGGCGCATTACGATTATGTTTTGCAATTTTGATAGGCCCGCAATGATAAACCGTATTTATGGCAAAGGCCGTGCCGTATTACCGCAGGATGCAGACTGGGAAGCGGTTGCGCAACATTTCAACTTGATGCCAGGTACGCGTCAAATTTTTATTATTGATGTCGAAAGTGTACAATCCAGCTGCGGCTGGGCGGTGCCGTTTATGTCGCTTCACAGTGAACGCGATACGTTGACCAAATATCATGCAGTACAAGATCCGATAAAGCAGATGGAGCGGCTGAAAGAGCATACACACAGTATCGATGGCCTGCCTTTGCGGGTGCAAACATCGATGCCATATGATGACCACGCATAGTGGCTTTGGCCGAAGCAGCACGTTATGCATATGCAATGAAAGCAGAGATTGCCTGCGGGTTTTTGGAATCGCATGGAGTGGGCGCAGTTGTTTTTGATACTGGGTTAAATGGCGTCATAGGTATACCCAGCATGTTTCCAGCGCGGCTGATGGTGCTCGATGAAGATTTGACCGAAGCAAGGGCCTTGTTGGCACAGGCCGATCTTGAATGAGTGTACCTGTAAAAGTTGCTACTTATAACATCCACAAATGTGTCGGCACAGACCGCAAGCGTAACCCGCAGCGAGTGTTAGATGTCCTACGCGAAGTGGATGCAGACATCATTGCATTGCAGGAAGCAGATAAGCGTTTTGGCGCGCGCGACAGCTGTATTCCCGCCGTCTTGATCGCATCAGAAACATCGTGGCAGCATGTGCCGCTGGGCATTCGGCAAAATGGTTTAGGGTGGCATGGCAACGCGATTTTAGTACGCAAGGGTACCGAGATCAAAACGGCAGCCGCGCTTAATATCCCAATGCTGGAACCGCGCGGCGCGGTATCGGCTGAACTGGTTATTGGCGGACGGCATATTCGTGTGATCGGTGTGCATCTTGATCTATCGGGATTATGGCGGCGGCGGCAAGTACGCTGGCTATTGTCATATTTGGACAGTGACCCGCGCCATTTGCCCACAGTCATCATGGGTGATTTCAACCAGTGGTCGGACAGAGGCGCGCTTTCCGAGTTCGCGTTTCACCATCACCGCATAATCAAAACACCGAAAAGCTTTCACAGCGCGCGGCCGATGGCGCAGTTGGATCGCATAATCATAAGCCATGACATTGAAGTGACAAATTGCGGCGCGCATACCACGCCCTTGTCGCAAAAGGCATCTGACCATCTCCCCGTTTGGGCCGCGCTAACGATAGGATAGCCTAATAATTAGGCAGTCTTCATATCATGCTTACTTATTAGGCTATCCTGCATTGTTGAATGCTGGGCTATTTGAAGTTCATGTCCTAAATTGCACGGATTAGAAGCAATGGCACACCCCTTGCTAGGTATATACGTAGGATGTGACCTTTGGTGAACGTCCTTCGCAAAAAGTAACTGGGGATAAGTCACAGATGAAGCGCAACATAAAATGTATTGGTGCTGCTGGATTATCCATATTTTCGGCTTTCCCCGTTGTTGCCCAAACGGCAGCAGCGCCGTTTGTGCCTACTGCCGACATGGTGAACAAAGGCGACGTTGCATGGGTGCTTTTATCTTCGGCATTGGTACTTATGATGTCGGTTCCTGCTCTTGCGCTGTTTTATGGAGGATTGGTACGTACGAAAAATATGCTCAGCGTATTGATGCAGGTATTTATGATCGTGAGCATCGCGGCTTTGGTATGGGTTGGATGGGGATACTCTATGGCATTTACGTCGGGCGGAAACGGCATGCTTGCGCCTTATGTCGGCAGTTTCGACAAGATATTGCTGAAGGGCGTCGATGCCTCAACATTCGCCGCAACATTCTCAAACGGTGTGTACCTACCTGAATACGTTTTTATTATATTCCAGATGACTTTTGCCTGCATCACGCCTGCCTTAATCGTTGGTGCATTTGCAGAGAGAGTGAAGTTCTCTGCACTAATGGTGTTTGTGGTGGCTTGGCTGACGGTTTGTTATTTCCCGGTTGCTCACATGGTTTGGTATTGGGCAGGCCCCGATTTCTTGCACGCCGCGCCCGCCGATATGGGTTTGCTCTGGGGTATGGGCGCGCTTGATTTTGCCGGCGGTACTGTTGTTCATATTAACGCTGGTATCGCGGGCCTTGCCGGATGCATTATGATTGGCAAACGTATCGGATTTGGCAAAGAAGCAACACCACCGCATTCGCTCACCATGACTATGATCGGCGCTTCGCTGCTTTGGGTGGGCTGGTTTGGATTTAACGCAGGATCAAACCTAGAAGCCAACGGCGTCGCAGCCGTTGCATTTATCAACACATTCGTCGCAACCGCTGCAGCCGCCGTAAGCTGGGCCATTTTAGAGCAGGTTAGGCATGGCAAGCCATCGTTATTGGGCGGCGTATCCGGCGCGGTTGCGGGCCTTGTCGCAATCACCCCTGCATCGGGTTATGCGCATCCTGGAACGGCTATGCTGCTTGGATTTTTTGTATCGCCTATATGCTATTTCTTTGTATCGACCGTAAAAAACAAGTTAAAATATGATGATACGCTTGATGTGTTTGGCATCCACTGCGTCGGCGGTATCGTTGGTGCGATTGCAACGGGGATTGTTGCGGATCCGGCATTGGGCGGCCAAGGCTGGATTGATTATACTTCGGCGGCTGCAAAGCCCGGCGTATATAACATGGCCGGTCAAGTATGGGTGCAGTGTAAAGCCGTCGGAATAACACTGCTATGGTCCGGCACCGGCTCTGCTGTCTTGTTTTACATTATCGACAAAACGATTGGCCTGCGCCCAACAGAAGAAGCCGAACGCGAGGGGCTCGACCTATCCGAACACGGCGAGCGCGCCTATAATTATTAAATTTTAACTAGATTAGCGCAAAGCTCTTACTTCTTTTCACGAATGCCCTACCCCTCAAATGTTCCTTCCGCGAACATCCGACTTATGGCCCGAACTAGTGATAGTTCGGGTCTTTTATTTTTCACTACGATAGGGAGCTTCGATTGGAACAAGCTTTCCGCCCTGTCCTTCGCATGATCCAGCGGGCACGTATTTCCAGCGATCGGGCATATAGTCTTTGTCGGCGGTGCCTGCGCAATTTGTACCGGGACCAGCCGCGCAATCATTAAACTGTGCCTTGGCTATCCCATAACATTTTTCGCGTGCTGCAATTTTGGGGCCAGGCATTGATAAACCCATATCCTCACTATTGTACCGCACGACGATAGTATGCGCATCGGTTGCGCTTTCGCCGCACGATGCCAGCAGACCTGCGCAAATCAGCGCTCCAGCCAAATTTTTCAAAGCGGTTTCAGATGATTGCCCCATACGTTATTCTATAACGCAGCTTTACGCCTGCGCCAATCCTGTATTGTGCACCCCTATGCTGGCAAATCTGGTGATGGCTGCTATTGCCGCCTGCATGGCACCCAGATTCGATTTTACTATTCATGCGGCCGACGGCAAAGCACGTACAGGCACGATACGCATGCAACGCGGCGATATTGCCACGCCCGCGTTCATGCCCGTTGGTACAGCGGCCACCGTAAAAGCGATGCGCCCTGCTGATGTCCGAGCGAGCGGCGCTGATATAATATTGGGCAACACCTATCACCTGATGCTTCGCCCCGGTGCAGAACGAATGGCGCGGCTTGGCGGATTGCATAGTTTTATGAAGTGGGAACGTCCGATCCTAACCGATAGTGGCGGATATCAGGTGATGAGCCTATCGGCATTGCGCAAGATAACCGAAGAAGGCGTATCGTTTCAAAGCCATCTTGATGGCTCAAAGCACATGTTATCACCGGAACGATCAATGGAAATTCAGCGCCTGTTGGGCAGTGATATCGTGATGGCGTTCGATGAATGTCCGGCAAACGGCGTTACCCTTGATGTCGCAGCCAAATCAATGGAGCTTTCCATGCGCTGGGCCAAACGCAGCCGCGACGGCTTTGATAGCGGCACTGAGCATGCGGCGCAGTCGGCGTTGTTCGGTATTCAGCAAGGCGCTTTGGATGCTGGCCTGCGTAAAATATCCGCAGATGCGCTGATTGATATCGGTTTTGATGGCTATGCAATCGGCGGACTTGCGGTAGGGGAAGGACAGGAGGCAATGTTTGCCACGCTTGATTTCGCGCCGGACCAATTGCCTTATGATAAACCCCGGTATCTTATGGGGGTGGGCAAGCCCGATGATCTGGTTGGCGCAGTGGAACGCGGCGTAGATATGTTCGACTGCGTCTTGCCCACACGGTCGGGCCGCAATGGGCAGGCTTTTACGCATACTGGCCAGATGAACATCCGCAATGCCAAATATGCCGAGGATACAGGCCCGATCGACCCGCGTTGCACATGTCCTGTATGCGCTACATGGAGCCGCGCGTATCTGCACCACCTAATCCGGTCTAGTGAGATATTGGGCGCGATGTTAATGACGCAGCATAACCTGCATTATTACCAAATGCTTATGGCGGGTATGCGAAGCGCGATTGCCAAAAGCCGCTTTGCTGCATTCGCATATGATTTTCGGCAGAATTATTTACACGCCAAATAATACAGTGATTTAGTTCATGTTGTGTGGGCTATGATACACTTGCAAACTATGGTAACGTTCAACTAACGCAGCAGATAAAAAATGCGCGGGCCGCACAGGATTAGGGAATTAATTGGTGGGGGATTATCCGCAGCATGAGCTTTGTTCAATCCACTAACATACAAGCGCGCGCCGCAAACGATCAAAACGATACGCTGCCTGCATCATTGGGAGAAACGCGGCAGGTTTCGGTGTTGTTTGCCGATGTTGCCGGTTCCACGCGCATAATCCGTGATCTTGATACAGAAGAGGCTCGTGACTTGCTTGACCAAGCAATCGGCGACATCAAAGAAGCTGTGCATTTTTTTGGCGGCGTAATTGCGCGTATTCAAGGGGACGGCGTGATGGCTATGTTTGGCGTCATGTCGGCAATCGAAGATCATGCTCAGCGCGCAACCTTTGCAGCGATGCGTATTCGAGGCACTTCTTTGCAACGTAGCAAAACGCAGGCGGTGCAGGCGCCACTGCGTGTTGGTGTGCATTCAGGACCAATATTTCTGCGTTGGCAGGATAATGATTTTGGCCGCATACTAGATGCTGTTGGATCCGCCGCACATATTGCGGCACGCGTTGAGCAACTTTGCCCGCCAAATTCGGCCACGATTTCGCGCACTAC
>JAYWFI010000058.1:0-5301 GCA_043778865.1 Sphingomonadales bacterium | reverse complement strand
CGCTGCGTCCACGGTGACAGAAGCGGTTGCTGTCTTGCAATTGGTAGGGTTCAGCGTTTCGCAGATTTGATAGTCAAAGCTGTAGGTGCCGGCAGGTGTACCGGGCTTTACGCCAACGACGCCGGTTGCAGGATTAAAGGTCAACTGCGTAGGAACGGTGCTGCCGGGCGCAACGCTGAGTGTGGCGTTAGTAAGGCTTGCAGGTGCGCCGCCGATGGTATCACCTGCCAGCACATTGAGCGCCGAAGGGTTACCCGTCACGCCGCTGATGCCGGTTACACTGTCGGGGGTTGCCGCAATGGGCGACAGGGCAACTATTACAGTTGCGGTGGCCGTTGCGCAATTCGTACGGTCTTTAAGATCGCAAATTTTATAATCAATTGTGTATGTGCCCACGGGTGTTCCAGGAGCAACCGAAAGAATACCGGTGGCAGGATCAAGCTTAACGCCGGCGTTCGTAGCGGCGGTGACGATGCTGATTTCAACATCCGCTGTTGTTGCAGGGTTGCCATCAATCAAATCACCATCGAGCACTGAGCCAAGATTGCTGTTGCCGATAACACCGTTTATCTCAGGCGGGTTTTCATTATCGGCGCTAATCCGAACCTTAACCGGGGTGGACAATGCCGCAGTTGTAGGGCCAAGCGTGCCGCTCGCGGGCGTGCCTGTGCCTGTAACGGTGTTATCAACCTTGCGTGCATCAATTTCAGCCTGCGTAACCGGAATGGATGTGCAGGTATAAATTTGAATTTCGTTGGCCGTCAAAGTAGTATCAGCAGTAGCCGTCGCGCTTTGTAGCGTAATTGGTGTGGCGCATTTTGGATCGGCAAGTACAAAGTTGTTGATATTAATGCTGGTTGGCGCACTGGTATTGGTGGCTTTGAACACATAATCGAGCGTATCGCCAGCTTTTTTGGGCGTAGTGACGGTCGACTTTGACAATGTAACGGCTGGGCAATTGAGCGTTCCAGGTACTGCTTGTAGAAAAGCTTCATCAAAGTTGAGATAATCATCCATCGCCACTACGTAGGAGTACGTCTGTCCAGGAGTTAACGTGACAGTCGCCGTGACCGTGCTCCAGGTTTTATTGGTAGTAGGGTCTGCGGGAAGATTAATGCTGAGCAAAGTGCCCGCAACAGTTGCACCTGCTAGGCCAGTACCATTACGAAGTGACAGGCTACCTTTACCGCCAACAGTTTCGCGTACCGAAAACGCGCCGCGCAAAGTATACTGCGCCGATGATGCGGATGCGCCGTTTGAACAATTGGGAACCGTAAAAGCCTGATAGAATGCAGCTGAGCTGCTGGCGATATCGAGATAATGCTGCTTAACGCCTGCTGGTCTTCCAGAGGCATCGGAATTTGGTCCGGCGACACCGTAATTAAACGTACCGCCGCCATCTACTCTCACCACATTTGGCTGACCACCCGTCAGGATCCATGGCGAGATAGAGTACCCTACGTTATTGCCAAAGGTAGAAGGAGGGTTGTTTTCAAAACCGGGATTGGCGATAATATTCTGGGCAAATGCTGGCGTTGTGGCGCAGATCGCTGTTGCCGAAATGCCTGCTAGCCAGATTAGTTTGTTTCTACGCGATTGAATTTTCCGCCCGCTTGCAGCAACTATTGCAATCGTTTTCTGCCCCGAATTACCCACAATTTTTCTCCGATATGGATAGATATTTGACCCAATCTAAGCCATGCGATATCTGTGGTTAATTTTTGGTAAAAGAATGGATTTGTTTACTATTGTTTACGGTTATTGGTGCTGCTTAATATCTTAAGTATTTTTGGCAATTCCGCTCTCATTTTGCGCAGAATAGCGTGGATTTTGCATTCTGAAATCTAATCCAGTTTGGATACAAAATCCGCAATTGTGCGCTCGTAATTCTGCCAAACATACTGGTATTTACTAGATAAGTTCGCTTCACAGATGAGATAAATATGCCTACGGTCCGTGCAATAGGATAGATAGTATGAGGGATATTTGATGCAGCTTGGTGTATGTTATTATCCGGAACATTGGCCGCGCGAATATTGGGCAACAGATGCCGCGCGAATGGCAGATATCGGCATCGCCCGCGTGCGCATTGGCGAATTTGCATGGAGCCGGATTGAGCCGGAACCGGGCCGATATGATTGGGCATGGTTGGATGCCGCGATTGAAACGCTGGCGGCGGCTGGGCTAAAAATCATCCTTGGGACACCCACTGCAACGCCGCCCAAATGGCTGGTGGACCAGATGCCCGATATGCTGGCGGTGGATGCGCATGGCAATCCTCGCAATTTTGGATCGCGGCGGCACTATTGTTTCTCGCACGCCGAGTATCGCACGCAATCTGCGCGTATCGTTACGGCATTGGTGCAGCGTTACGGCGCGCATCCCGCGATTACTGCGTGGCAAACCGACAATGAATATGGCTGCCATGATACAGTGGTAAGTTATTCGGGCGCAGCGGCGGCGGCATTCCGGATTTGGCTATGCGGCAAATATGGCGATATCGGCGCACTGAACCGGGCATGGGGGACGGTGTTTTGGTCAATGGAATATCGCAGTTTCGATGAAGTTGATCCGCCGCATCAAACGGTGACTGAGGCGCACCCTTCGCACACGCTCGATTACCGGCGGTTTGCGTCTGATGAAGTGGTAAGTTATAACCGAGCGCAAGTGGACATCATTCGCACGCATGCTTCGTCCGCCGACATCATGCATAATTTTATGGGGTTCTTCACGGAATTTGATCATCATGCGGTCGGCGCGGATATTGATGTGGCGGGTTGGGATAGTTACCCACTTGGGTTTTTGGAGCAGTTCTTTTTTACAGAAGCAGAAAAAACCGAATATGCGCGCACTGGGCATCCCAGTATCGCTGCGTTTCATCATGATCTGTACCGCAGCTGCACCAAAGACGGGCGCTGGTGGGTGGCGGAACAGCAGCCCGGGCCGGTAAATTGGGCGCGGTATAATCCTGCTCCTGCGCCCGGCATGGTGCGGCTTTGGACATTGGAGGCAATGGCGCATGGCGCAGAGCTGGTGAGTTATTTTCGCTGGCGTCAGGCGCCGTTTGCGCAAGAACAAATGCACACTGGATTGCTGCGTCCCGACAGTAGTGAGGATATAGGCGCAAGCGAGGCACGGCAGGTGGCGCTGGATATAAAGACAATTGGGGATACCCATAAAACACGGCAAGCATCTGTGGCATTGTTGTTTGATTATGAGAGCATTTGGGCAATACAGATCCAACCGCAGGGTGCAAGTTACAATGCGCTTGAGCTTGTCTATCGCTTCTATTGCGCACTGCGCCGGCGCGGCTTGGATGTTGATATCGTCAGCAGGCATCATACGCTGGACGGCTATCAAATCGCCGCCATACCCTGCCTTTCGGTTTTGGATGATGACACTGCGCGGCGGCTTAAAACATTTGATGGTCAGATCATATTAGGCCCGCGCAGTGGCAGCAAGACGCCTGATTTCCAAATCCCTGACGCCCTTGCGCCGGGCGCGTTACAATCGCTGATCCCGGTTAAGATAGTGCGCGCCGAAAGCCTGCGCCCCAGCCTTGGCCAATCCGGAACTTTGCCCAGCGGCGCGCAGTTTCGTGCGGAACGATGGCTGGAGCATGCCGAGTTTGCCAGCGATGTTGACGTTATAGCCCAGCTTGAGAGCGGTATGCCGGCTGCGTTGCGGCATGAGCGCGCGGTCTATCTTACCGTCTGGCCCGATGCGGCATTGCTGGATTATGTGATGGGCGATGCCTGCGCGCTAGCCGGATTACCTGCCGAAAACCTGCCCGAAGGACTGGTATGCCGCCGTCTTGGTAATTTGCGTTTTGCATTTAATTATGGTGCGGCTCCAATTGATCTTTCTGATTATCTCGCGGGTGCAGAGGCGTTTGAGTATGTGCTAAACAATGCGCATATAGCAGCGGCGGACGTAGCTGTGTGGCGCGAATAATAAGGTATTAACGCGGCTGCTGCAGTGCCTCCAACGCTGCATCTTCAGCGTGCCTTATTGCTTTGCCTTGCTTACTAAAAATAAACGTTGCACGGCTTCCAAAGACCAAACGGTTCACTATTAATGCAGTGAGTACCGACGTCACCAATACGGCGACCATCACATCGATATAATGCAGGCCCGGCATGCCCCAGTGTTGATAATAGGTCTGCCCGCCAAATGCAGCGCTCGGTTTATACAAGATAAAATTGTGGAGCGCGTAACTGCCGATACCCCACAATAATCCGGCAATTGCGGCGCGCGCATCGACATTGCGAAACAGTAATCCGGCAACAAATGCGGATAGGATGGGCATTGAAAGCAAGCCATTAAGTTCCTGTAATAAATTAATAATGCTGCCTTCGGGATTGTCAAAAACGGGGATCATTAAAATCGTCGTGAAAGTCAAAACAACAGATGCGGCCGTAGAAATCATCCATGGTTTTTTCACGGGATTTATAAATTTATCGTGGAAATCGAGCGTGTATAACGCAACAGAACTGTTAAGTATGGCACTGGTATGGGCAATAACGGCCGCCGCCATCATTGCGGCAAATGCGCCCGACATCCATTGCGGCAAGACCATTGCGACCAGTTTTCCATAAGCAGCATCATTCACATCACCGAACAATTTGAACGCAACGACGCCGGGGATCACAACAATTGCAGGGATAATAAGTATCCGCACTGCCGCCGCAGCAAGTACGCCCTTTTGCGCTTCTTTCACATTGGGCGCGGCCATCGCTTTTTGGGTAATGTTTTGGTTGGTTGACCAGTAAAATATCTGAATGAAAATCATGCCCGTAAACAACGTGTGAAACGGGATCGGAGAATCTATCGCGCCAATCATACTTGTTCGGAATGCAGGCACGCCTGTCCAGATATCAAAATTTACGGCTGCCAATGCGAGATACACGACCAGCAATGCAATCGCGAGTAACCCCATGCCAGAATAGGTATCCATTACGGCCACTGCGCGCAATCCGCCGGTAATGGTATAAGCCGCCGCGATAATCACCATGGGTATGGCATACACAAACAGCGAATATTGCGTGCCAAATAACGACTGTAAAAACAAGCTGCCGCTGTACAATGCAGCAGGAAGGTAGATTAAAACATTGCCCGCCAAAAACAGCGCGGAAATAACCGTGCGGATGCTGCCGCCTTTATATCGGCGTTCCAGCAATTCGGTTACCGTGGTGCAATTGTTGCGATAATAAATAGGTACAAAAACAAAAGCGAGGATCATCAAGCCAAAAAACCCGCAAATCTCCCACCACGCCAGCAGCAGCATCTGGTTGCCATTCA
>JAYWFI010000057.1:0-3486 GCA_043778865.1 Sphingomonadales bacterium | reverse complement strand
GGCGCTAATTCTTCAATGTCAAAGGCCGCGGCGGATGTTTCAGCAGGCCCGTTGGATCGGATAGTTTGCCTTTATCAAGCCGCATCATATTTGCGCCATCAATCTCTCCCAGCAAATGAACATCATGCGTTGCCACCACCACTGTTGTACCCAGTTTATTCAGCGCGGCAAACAACTGCAACAATCGCCGTGCCATATCGGGATCAACGTTGCCCGTTGGCTCATCGGCCACCAATATTTCCGGGCGGCCAATAACTGCGCGGGCAATGGCAACGCGTTGCTGTTCGCCGCCCGATAACGTTGCGGGCCGCGCATCTGCACGCTCGGCCAGGCCAATCCAGTTCAGCATTTCTGTTACCGGGCCGCGAAGATCCTTTTCCTGAATGCCGGCAATGCGCAGCGGCAATGCAATATTATCAAAAGTAGACAGATGTTCAACAAGGCGGAAATCCTGAAACACAACGCCAATACGGCGGCGAAATCCGGGCATGCGGCTGCGCGGTAATGTAACGGCGTTTTGGCCAAACATCTTGATTACGCCGCGGCTCGGCCGGTGCGCCAAATATAAGAGTTTCAGCAGCGATGTTTTGCCTGCACCCGATGCGCCTGTCAAAAAATAGAAGCTGCCCGGAAAAAGCGTAAAGCTTAGGTCGGTCAATGTTTCTGTACCCGTGCCATAGCGCAGGCCGACATTATCAAATTCTATAACGCTTTGCATCGCAGGCACAAATGGCACAACCAAGCCGCCGTGGCAAAGCCATTAACAAACACATACGGCTCAAAATGAGAAATTCGTTGCCTATATGCGGCCCATCCACAGCAAATTTCTTTGCGGGGCTTGCATGATTGACGCTGCTGATGTTTATGGCGTCACTTATGTTACTTGTTTGTCCCGCTTGCCGCACGCGATACGTCGTTCCTGATGCTGCCATTGGCGTAGATGGACGGCAGGTTCGCTGTGCCAGTTGCAAACACAGCTGGTTCCAAGATGGCGTCGCGCCGCAAGCTGCGGCTCCCGCGCCGCAAGTAGCCGCTCCCGCGCCGCAAGTAGCCGCACCGTTAAATCAAGCCTCTGTGCCATCCGAATCTGATATCCATAATTCTGCTGTAGAGTCGCAAGTGCGGCCATCTGCTCCGCCGCCTGTGATAGCGCCCAATCCGCCCGTGCCCGCACCTGCACCCGTTCCTGTACCTGCACCCGCCGCGCCAAGTTTTGCACAAACGCCGCCGCCGCCCATTGCTAACAATGCTGACGCGCTGCCCGAACGTAGTCAGTTTGACCATGAACCTCCGTTCAAACCGCGCCGCAATCCGGCAAAATTACGCACAATGGCGGGGATCGCATTTGCTATGGTGATCGCGATTATCAGCTTAGCGTTGTGGCAATTTGGCGTGCCCAGCGGGGGGTTTTCGCCTCAGGGTAAAGAGCCTGATTTATTGATCGTTATGCAAAAAAACCTCGTCTTGAATCAGCGTGCAGATGGTACGCCATTTTTTATTGCAAGCGGATCGGTCGTTAATCCTACCGCGCAAAGCCAAAACGTACCCGAAATGCTCGCCACGTTAAAAGATGCAGGCGGCCGGCCCGTGTTCAGTTGGAAAATGAAAGCGCCTGCCAAAAATATTGCACCCGGCGGCAAAATTAACTTTAGCGAAGCGCAGCTTGACGTGCCGCTATCTGCCAAATCAATCAGCGTTGTCTGGGTGCTTACGGGCGAATAGATCCGGCCAAAATCATTCACAGCTTAAAACCGCGCCGCCTTCCGCTGTGTCCGGGTTTTATGTGCCCGGGTTTTAGTAGAACTCTATCATCGGCATCGTACCGCGCGTTCTGTATTGCCTGTCTGAACTTCGGTGCCGCGGTGCGACGGGCCGAATACCCACTGTTTGCCCGCGTATGATCTCTGCGCTAACACGCATAATCACCGGCGGTGAAGGCGCGATATCACGCTGCGTAATAGTCCCCTTTGGTTCAGACGCGGCCAGTAAAAGAAATGGTAAAGCGATTATCATTAAACAAAGTTAAGCATTCCTTATCCGGCATACGCAACCCGAATACGCAATTGGTGCACCTGCAATCTGCTTAATGCCGGCGTTACGCTCTCTCAGATATCAACCTGTGCCATATTGTGACACGCCTGCTTTTGTATATTTCTTGCGAAAGCCAGTTGCGCGCATACGGGCGGGTTGCTAGTGGCACTATCCTACTTGTCATAGGCATGCGGCCATGGCGGAATTGGTAGACGCGCAACGTTGAGGTCGTTGTGGGCGAAAGCCCGTGGAAGTTCGAGTCTTCTTGGCCGCACCAAACCGCCGGTTTCGTCTGATTAGCGGCGCCGGTACCAGTAAGTTTCGTATGTTCTATATGCTAGTTATTTGCATTAGGTAAAGATCCCGAAACGGTATCAAGCAAGCGAACCTGTGGACGCGCTCTTAATCCTGTGAGCCGCAGCATTCCAACGATTGTGATGCAGCGCCTTTCCGGACAGAAGGCAGGTACAATACATAAGGGGAAAACCCAGATAATCCGCCAAAGTTCACACCTCAATCACTATGGCTTGCCCCATATATGCCGCTTGCACCTTGCCATTTGCACCGTGCCATTTGCACCGTGCCATTTCTTTCATACAAAGAAATTAGGAGCGCATATCCAACGACCCTCTCATACGCACAGCACGGCCTCTTGAAAATCTTAGCGGTCTTTGCGTGAAATAAAGCGTAGGCTTTAAGGCGCAAAGGCTCGCAGCCCAAGCATGTCGCAATCTAAGATAGTTAAATGCACTGTCACCGTAACGATAATATATTGAAATTATCCGTACCCCGGTACGCAATCACCCTCTCGCCAGACGCGAAACCAGATACACCCGTCATGTCATAGGCGAGCGCGTAGAAACCGGCGGCTTGGGCTGGAGCGCCTAACTTTTGAACGCTGTCTGCGCTGAGTTGAGCTTTCCCAATTTGAGTACCAACAACATTGGACAGGCCTATAATACCTTCACCATAACCACGATTATAAGAATCCATCGAAAGGATTGCTAAAAAGAGATCGCGGTTCATTGGCTATTTCCTTGAATAAATGCCGCTTCAGTTACTGAGCTAAGCTGTTTAATTTCGACTGAGCTTTGCAAGGTAGCGGGAATTAGGCTACCTCGCTGGCTGCTCAACCACCCCAACCGCCCCGCAATCCCGCCCGTCACCGGCTCATCAGTCACGGCCACGGTGATCCGGCGCAGCTTCACGCCCGGCCCAAACGCTGCCGCAAGGCCTGTAGGGTCCACCTGTGTTACGCTCTTGGGATCGGTAATGTCGCGGAATGTTACCAGCATGGGTAAGGGATCGTTAAACCGCTCCTGTCCAATAACCGGAACCTTCGGCCATAATGCATGCGGCCCGCCTTTTAATCCTGTGCCCCGGTCCATCGCATTGAGCACCGTCCATATGCCGTGTCCCGCATAATCCACACTGCCCTTCGCGCTTGTCAACAAC
>JAYWFI010000056.1:0-22639 GCA_043778865.1 Sphingomonadales bacterium | reverse complement strand
TCAGGCGTAGACATTGACGCATTGCGCACATTCATAACGCTGAACCTTGCCAGCAACGGCGCGCTGTCGAGTGTTAGTTTCGTCAAACAAACCGGCGTCAACGAAAGCAACCGCCCGCAAGCCGAACCGTTAAAACAATGCGCCATGAAGGCCGCACGGCAAGCATCGCCCTATCGCGGGCTTGATGCGGCGTATTATGATGTATGGAAAAGCCACGCAATGCAGCTGAAGGCCAATTAAATGCGCAATCGCCAACATATCGGAAAAACTATGTCCTATCCAAACCTTCGTGCGCCGATACTTTCATGGGCAGCTGCGGCTGCGGCTGCGTTAGCGATGCTGCCTACCGCTGTATTGCATGCACAAACGCCGCCGCCTGCAACGGCCCCTACACTTGCAACTGATGAGCCCGAGCTGGTGGAGTTTGACACGGCAAAAGCGCGCAAAGTTGCCGTGCCCGCCTTGGTTGCGCCGTCGCCTGCCGATACCCCTGCGGGCAATAGCGCCAATCTGGGGCGTCAAATTGCCGAGGTTATTGCGTCCGATTTGCGCGGCAGCGGCCTGTTTGAACCCGATGGCCCAGGCGGTTTGCGCGCGATCAGTCTTGGCGAGGTGACCGCGCCGCAATATGCGTATTGGAAAGGCCGCGGATCAGAACAGCTGATCGAAGGATTTATCCGCGTCGGCGCAGACGGCAATCTGACCATCGGATGTTATCTGTATGATGTAAACGACAGCAGCGAGACAACGCGGCTTGGCTTTGTGGTAAGCCCGGGTGAATGGCGGCGCGCGGCGCATAAATGTTCAGACAGCATATATTCCAAAGTCACCGGCGAAAAACCGTTTTTTGACAGCCGCGTTGCCTATATTGCCGAAACCGGACCAAAGGATAAACGCGTTAAACGGCTGGCGATTATGGACAGCGACGGGGCGAACCATAAATTCATTACCTCGGGTCAATCCACTGCGCTAACCCCGCGGTATTCGCCCAATTACAAATCGATCTTGTACCTCAGCTATACCGACGGTAACCCGCGCATTTATGTGTATGATGTGGATAGCGGGCGGCAACGGTTGATCACCGCAAGCAAGAACCCAACCTTTGCGCCGCGCTGGTCCCCTGATGGACAGACGATATTGTACTCCATGGCAATCGGCGGCAACACCGATGTTTATAAAATCTCGGCTAGCGGCGGCGGCGCGCCTGTGCGCCTTACCAATACGCCGGGCATTGATGTGGGCGGTAGTTTTTCACCCGATGGGCGGCAGATCGTGTTTGAGAGCGACCGTTCGAATAGCCAGCAAGTATATGTGATGAACGCCGATGGATCAAACGCGCGCCGGATCAGTTTTGGCAGCGGCCGTTATGCGACCCCTGAATGGAGTCCGCGCGGTGACTTAATCGCCTATACGCGTATAGCCGGTGATTTCCGGGTTGGCACCATGCGGCCCGATGGCAGCGGCGAACGATTACTAACCAACAGCTGGCAGGACGAAGCGCCGACATGGGCGCCCAATGGCCGTGTGATCCAATTCTTTCGTACAACCAAAAACAGTGGTAAGACAGGCATATGGCAGGTTGACTTAACGGGCCGGAATGAGCGCCAGTTGCCCACGCCTGTGGATGGTTCGGACCCGGCATGGGGGCCTGTGTTGCCATAACACCCAAAAT
Source organism: Sphingomonadales bacterium (assembly GCA_043778865.1). Classification (GTDB taxonomy): domain Bacteria; phylum Pseudomonadota; class Alphaproteobacteria; order Sphingomonadales; family Sphingomonadaceae; genus Sphingorhabdus_B. Next base: position 20,967 of record JAYWFI010000056.1, on the reverse strand, counting down.
ATATGCGGGGCAGTTTTGAATAAAAGGAGAAGGTTTATGATAATGCGACTAACCCCAAAAACAAAAGTAATCGGCATGCTGATGATATCGGCGGCAATGGTTTCGGCGTGCGGCAAGAAAAAGATTGCCGACCTGCCGCCTGCTGCAGAAGGCACGGGATACGGCACCAATGATCAATCCGGCGCAGGCGCAGGCGCGGGCCAAGGGCTTCCCGGAAGCCAAGAAGATTTCGTCCGCTCGGTTTCTGCGGACCGGATATTTTTTGATACAGACCGTTTCAATATCGATACCGAAGACCAGGTAACGTTGCAAAGCCAGGCACAGTGGCTGGCCAAATATCCGAACACACGGGTAACCGTTGAGGGCCATGCCGATGAACGCGGCACGCGTGATTATAACCTTGCGCTGGGCGAACGCCGCGCCAATTCGGCCAAGAATTATCTGGCATCACTGGGCGTCGATGCCGGCCGTATCCAAACCGTAAGTTACGGCAAAGAACGTCCGCAAGCGATGGGTTCCAACGAACAGGCATGGGCGCAAAACAGGCGTGCAGTAACGATAACGCTTAGGTAATTATTTCAGCAGGTTTTTACGGCGGGAAGCGCAAAGCAATATCGCGCTTCCCCATATGGCCGAGAGTACCGAACCTGCCATTACGCCTATCTTCATTTGGCTGCTGTGTGCCTCATCTGTGAACGCGAGGCCGCCGATAAAAAAGCTCATCGTAAAACCAATGCCGCAAATCACCGCCATGCCGTAAACTTGCGTCCAGCTTGCGCCTGCTGGTTTTGCCGCGATGCCGCATTTGACCGCGCAAAATATGCTGCCAAAAATGCCAATCTGTTTTCCTGCAAACAGGCCAAGTGCGACAGCCAGCGGCAGAGTATGAAAGACACTCATATTGCTTCCCAGCCCCGCGTTTCCGAGTGCAACGCCGGCGTTGGCAAAGCCGAATAACGGCACGATGATATAGCCGGCTGGTGCCGCAAGCATATGCTCCATCCGGTGCAGCACGCTGTCTGCGGCATCAGGGGCGGCAAGAGTGCGCGTAAACGGGATCGCAAACGCAGCCAGCACGCCGGCCAATGCCGCATGCACCCCCGATTGCAGCATGGCATACCACAGCATTGCAAACAGCAAGAAATAGGGCCAGAGCGCCATGACTTTAAGCCGCCCCAGCGCGAGCATCACGCCCCAGATTAATCCAGCAATCGCCAGCATCATGGCATTGATCTTCAGCGTATAGAACAATGCGATGATCACAACCGCGCCCAAGTCATCGGCAATCGCAATGCTAAGCAGGAGTAACTTAAGCGATGCAGGTACATTGCGGCCCAGCATGGCCAGCACGCACATGGCAAACGCAATATCTGTTGCCGCGGGAATAGCCCAGCCGCGGATGAGCGCGGGATCGCCGCCTGTCATGGTAATATAGACTATGGCCGGAACCATCATACCCGCAGCAGCCGCGATCACCGGCAGGCGGCGAGCGGGCCAGCTGGACAGTTCGCCATCTGTGAATTCACGCTTGATCTCAAGCCCCACAAACAGAAAGAAAATCGCCATCAGCCCGTCGTTGATCCACTGTTCAATGGACATCTGTTCAGCCGGCATCACGCCAAGTGCCGGGGAAATAGCCGGGCCGATTTTAGCATGCAATAAGCCGAAATAGCTACTTGTTAACGGAGAATTGGCAAGAATAAGCGCGGCAACAGCAGCGCAGATTAACAGTGCTCCGCCCGCAGCCTCGCTCTGTAAAAAGAGCCGTAAAGCAGAAGCGCGTTTGCCAAAAATACCCATATTCCGCCTATGCCTAGCCAATCAAAACAGCGCTACCAAGCTATACTATATACTTGCGTTAAATTCTCTCGCCAAATATCATATTAACGATAGGGGATTTCAGTATACGATTTAGTATACTGCGTGTTCAGATAGGGGAGGCAGAATCCTGATGGCAGGAAAGAAACAAGTGAACTTAACCGAAGGCCAAAAACAGTGCCTCCGATTGGTTGATCGGCACTGTACCTCCAAGGAAATTGCCCGCGAATTGGGGATTTCGCCGTTTACCGTCGACCAAAGGTTGGACAGCGCACGGCGCAAGTTGAATGCAGATAGCAGAAGAAGTGCTGCCAAAATCTTTGTCACAACAGAAGCCGGCAAAGTATCTGATACATTGGTATACGAAACGTCCAATATTGCCCGTCAAACTGTTTCAGCCAATCCATTGGCGCAGATCAACGACAGAGGACAAAGTTCAAATCATAATGAAATCGCGTTTGACACCCCATTTTTAACGCAAAGACCCGCTTGGACAAACCAGACCTTGTTTACGATACCGCCCATTGGCGGCAGCGGACATGATCTTACAAAAACTCAAGTGTTGTCCGAGATTATAAAAACATCCACAATATCTGCGGTATCCATTGCTGCAGCCGTGATGATAATCATTGGTGTTATGCGAATATTGGCATGAATTGAAATACGCCTCGCTCGCTTGGTCCATAAGCAATGGGAGATAAGCATGATCGAGTTGGAATATAACACCGCGCAAAAAGTATCAGATGGTATTTTGCAGACTCATATCGCACTGGATGAAGCGTTGCTGCACATGAGTGCATTGACGCAATCTATGGTAGAGGCAAGCCGCCGCGCGCAGTTGCCCGCATGCAAAAGCCAAAAAGCATTGGAAGCCGTTAGTGATAGCATTAGCGGTCTTATGGCTAGCCGCAGGGGCTTTATTTCTGCGCACAAACATATGAGCACAATAAAAGGCTTGAGTAATCAATGTGAGACAGATTTTGGATGTTTGGGTAGCGGGCCTGCGCGCGGCCAAGCGCCGTTACGCATTGCCGCTTAGCAATAGGCTTATGCTTGACTGGGCTAATCCTATAAGGTTCGGTCAAGCATGTTAATGATATCGTTATATCTTTTAATTTTAACGGGCTGCTGCGGGTATGCCGTTGTTGCAGGGCATACCGCTGGGCGGCTGGCCGCTGCATTGTTTGTGTTCGCTTCCTTGGCAACGCCTTTGGCCGATACCGCTATGACGTGGCAATCAACCGTGCACAGCGCATTTGTGATCGATGCACTGGTATTTTTGGCGTTATGTATGCTGGCCACAACCTTCAACAGGTGGTGGTTAATCTGGTGTGCGGGGATGCAACTTACCTGCGTAGTAACCCACATCGCCACACTGATATCTCCTGCGTTCACGCCGCTGGTATATCAATCAATCGAAGAATTTTGGAGCCTGCCGATACTGCTGGTGATGGTAGCCGGGATATCGCAAGACAATCGCGCAGTGCGCGTGCCTTAAACCTATACCGTTCTTTGCCAGGTTCGATTGGCCCGGCAATATGATCCCCGTGCTGGATTGGGTATCGTTTGGGCGGTACGAGCTTTTGTTATTTAGCGCGTTTTGGTTTGTTGTCGGCGCGGCGGATGATGTGCTTGTCGATATAATCTGGATATTGCGGCATTTGTACCGGAAAGCCGCATTTTACCGCACCGTAAAGCCCGTGCGTGTGGACGATTTGCCGCCGCCAAAATATCCCGGCAAAATAGCCGTTTTTATCGCAACTTGGCAGGAAGCCGCGGTCATCGGAGACATGCTGAATGCATGCCATGCGCGGTGGAACCAGTATGATAATCACATAATCTATGTCGGCTGCTATCCCAATGATCCGGCAGGTATCAAAGTTGTTAGCCGCATGGCGCAGCAGCATTCGGAAATTCGGCTGATTATATGCGTGCGCCCCGGGCCCACCACAAAAGCCGACTGCTTGAATAATTTATGGCGGGCAATGCTGCAAGATGAAGCGCATTCTATGGCGCGTTATAAAGCCGTGGTATTGCACGATGCCGAAGATTTGGTTCATCCAGACGAACTGCGGGTTTACAGCCGGCTTATTGAAACAAAGGCCGCCGTGCAATTGCCGGTAATCCCGATGCGCGTCGCAGGATCGCGTTGGATAAGCGGGCATTACGGCGACGAGTTTGCAGAAGCCCACGCAAAGACAATGGTAGTGCGCGAAGCCATCGGCGCTGCATTACCGCTGGCAGGCGTGGGCTGCGCGATTGAACGGAATATGCTGGGCCAGATTGCTATGCAGGGCCAGATTGCTATGCAGGACCAGATTGCAGGCACCATGCCGCACGGCCCATTTGATATCAGCAGCCTAACCGAAGATTACGAGCTGGGTTTGAAAATCGGCGCGCTTGGCGGGCAAACAATCCTTGTCCGTATGCTCGATGCCAGCGGCGATTTGGTAGGGACGCGGGCATGCTTTCCCGATACGCTAAGCGCGTCGGTACGGCAAAAATCGCGCTGGTTAATGGGTATCGCCTTAAGCGGGTGGGACCGTATGGGCTGGACCGGAAATGCCGCTGAATTCTGGATGCTGCTACGTGACCGAAAAGCGATATTTGCCGCAATCGTCTTGATCGCCGCCTATCTGTGTATCGTGTTGACGGCAATTTTGGCGGCATCGCAATATTGGTTTGCGTACGAACCACATCCGCTTGGCGGCGCGCTGATGATGCTGTTAAAGATAAATGCTGGGTTGTTTATGTGGCGGCTGGGTATTCGCGCGCTTTTGGTTTGGCGGCAATATGATGCGGCCGAGGCGCTGTATTCGGTACCGCGATTGGTGGTGGCAAATATCATTGCGATCATGGCCGCGCGCAGAGCCATGATGCAGTATTTGCGCCATTGTTTGGGCGGCGCGCTGGTATGGGACAAAACCGATCATGCGCATTTCCCGGAGGATACCTGAATGCCAAACAGGCGCGGGAAACCGGTTGTGGTTTGGTCGCTGTTCATTGGGCTGTGGTGTCTGCTGCGGTTGGGGGCCTATCCGCAAAATGTCTTAAGCACTCCTAAAGCATCTGCCGAAACAAAGCGCGGTCCGCTTGCGGCGCATGAAATGGCGGCAGATATAGCTCCCATTATGCCAACCGATATTTTCCCTACACATACGTCTGGCTTACCCCGTCCTTTGCAAAAAAAGTCTGCTATCTTTGCCTCATATACCAGCGGCGGTAACGCAGGTCCGCCGATCAAATATGCCCTAAATTCAGCGCAAATTGGACAAGCATCGTTGCCCATCACAGGTAGAATTTCCTTGCCGCCGCCAAATGAATATGGCCAATCCCTGCCATTATTACCTACCGTCCCGCCAGCGCAGAATGCAGGCACTGGCCAAAGCCGCTGGCAGGGTTACGCATACAGCTTCATTCGGCCCGGTTCTGATCAGATGGGTGCATTAGGTTCGGCACCGCAATATGGCGGCGGGCAAAGCGGCGCGATTATTGCCTATCGTATGACCGGAGATACGAGCCGATATGTGGCGTTACAAGGCCGAGCGTCTGTGGCGCATTCAGGAACGCGGCCAGTGGAATTTGCCGCCGGCATACGCATAAAGCCCCTGAAGCAAATTCCGATCAGCCTGTTTGCCGAACGCCGCCTGCGTCCCCGTGGCCCCGGCGGATCCAGCAGCAGCAATAGTACCGCCATCTATGCCGCTGGATCAAAAGAGGACGTTGTCTTGCCCGCTGGATTTGCAGCGCGCGGCTATGCACAAGGCGGCGTGATACTCGGTCCGCAAAACGGCACATTCTATGATGCAGGGGTACGCATTGACCGGCCAGTTATAAAAGCCGCCGGGATGCAGTTTAATATCGGCATAGGCAGCTGGGCCGGCGGGCAAAGTATAGGAAAGGAGGCATCCGCCGCGCGGCTTGATATCGGCCCTGCGCTTCGAATACAAACAAATCTTGGTACAGCGCTTGGTAGTCTGCCCGTTCAGATAACCGCAGATTGGCGGTTTCGTATCGGCGGAAATGCGCGACCAAAAAATGGACCTGCAATCACAGTATCAACCGGATTTTGAACTTTATTTCAGCCCATCTTTATTGCGCCGTAAAAAGGGGTTAGAGCGTTCTGCAATGGATGTGTACCTGCCTATTGCGAACCTTTCGGTGAACGCGCTTGTTATCGTGTTGCTGGGCGCGATAGTTGGGATATTGTCGGGAATGTTCGGTGTTGGCGGCGGATTTTTGACAACGCCGCTACTTATATTTTACGGCATCCCGCCCACGGTGGCGGCGGCTTCGGCGTCTACGCAAGTAACAGGCGCAAGCGTATCGGGCGTATTTGCGCATCTGAAACGCGGCGGCGTGGATTTTCAAATGGGCGGCGTGCTTGTGGTGGGCGGGGTGTTTGGCACATTGGCGGGCGCTGGATTGTTCGCATTGCTGGAACGCCTGGGCCAGATTGATACCGTGATTAGTATATTATACGTTGTTATGCTTGGCAGCATCGGCGGATTGATGGCGCGGGAAAGCTGGCAAAGCGTACAGGCGGCACGCAGCGGCAAGCCATTACCGCCGCGCAAACGCCGCCATCATCCGCTGGTGGCCAATCTGCCGCTACGGTGGCGGTTTTACAAATCGGGGCTATACATATCACCGCTTGCGCCGCTTATCCTAGGGTTTCTAACGGGCATCCTTACCATGCTGCTGGGGGTTGGCGGCGGGTTTATCATGGTTCCTGCGATGCTCTATCTGCTGGGCATGGGAGCGCAGGTGGTGGTCGGCACATCGTTGTTTCAGATCCTGTTTGTTACCATGTCCTCCACCATGATGCACAGCCTGACAACCAAATCTGTGGATATTGTGCTATCGGTATTCCTGCTAATCGGTAGCGTTACAGGCGCACAGATTGGGGCGCGGTTGGCACAGCGGATGAAACCGGAATACTTGCGGCTTGCCCTATCGGTGATCGTGCTGTTGGTGGCGCTGCGCATGGCGCTGGGGCTTGGCTGGCGGCCGGACGAGATTTATACGGTGCAATTGCTATGATCCGCCTGTTGCTGATGGTTATGCTCGTGATGATGCTGAACATAACCGGGCCGGGCACAGCATACGCGGTTGAACCCAAGCTGGTGCCCGACGTATCGCAGCGCAAGATCCAGATCCAAACCGGATTTACAGGCGCAGAGCTGCTGATGTTTGGGGCCATCATATACCCGCGCGGCATTGCGCCTGAAGAACAAGTGGATGTGGCCGTGGTATTGCGCGGACCCACACAAGCGATAACATTGCGCGAAAAACAAAAGATCGCCGGTATCTGGGTGAATGCGCAAAGCACTGATTTCAGGTCGGCTCCCACATATTATGCCATTGCATCATCACGGCCCATCAATAAAATTGTGGATGCCAAAACAGCGGCGATTTATGAAATGGGTTTGGACCGGTTGCAGTTATCCCCCAGCGGCGAAATCGTCAGCGCCGAACAACGCAGATTTGTAAACGGACTGGTTGATTTGAACGCGCGCAACGGGCTGTATCAACAAAAATCGGGTACCGTGGAAATCACCGACAATGTGCTATACCGAGCGCACCTTGATATTCCTTCGAGTGTGCCTGTGGGCAAATACACGGCCGAGACCCTGCTAATCCGCAATGGCCGCGTGATTGTTGCCGATGACAAGGTTGAAATTACCATTCAGAAAACAGGGTTTGAACAATTTGTAACCATCATGGCGCAGCAATATTCCTTCATTTACGGCATTATTGCTGTGATGATTTCGCTGTTCCTTGGATGGTTTGCTGGATTTGTATTCCGGCGGTTCTGATCATTACGTGCAAGCGAAATGTACAGCATTGTTAAGGTAAAACGCAAATCCTGCCACGTGGTAAACAAATCTTTACTTTGCGCCGCTATTCCTAAGTTCGAACAGACTATCTGAGGGCTTTGCATAGTGGACATCATGGGTGAACATGGATTTACAAATGGGCAACCTATACCAGAATTAGGCAATAACGGCGCTACGTCTTCTCCGCCGATCAGCGTATCACTTGCACCGGGCGGCGTTGTTATCCCGCACGCAATCACGGCCCAGTCTCAGCCCTCTGCGGGCAATCACGGCGGCACGCATATGATCGGTTATGTTACCGAAATTGCGGGATCCGGATCGCAGGTTTGCCTTGATGGCGCGCTGCTTAACAAGCTTATGGAACATAGCGATCCCAGCATCGCAATGGCCGGCCAAGTGGGCAGCCAGATTAAAATCCGTATCGGCGGTACATGGTTGCTGGCCAGTATCCGTACGCAAAAACTGCATCCGACCGAAACCGGGGTTATCAACGCAGCTGTCGACTTTTTGGGCGAAGGTGATGAAGAACGCCTGACGGGTAAGATTTATAACTTCCGCCGCGGCGTTACCCGCTATCCTGTTCCCGGCGCAGAGGTTTTTGCGGTTTCCACGCCGGATATGAACCAAGTGTACGCAACCGATGCCCGCGCCAACATCCAAATCGGCACAGTGTTTCCAACCCGTGATATCCGCGCGTCGCTCTATATTGATGCTATGCTGGGTAAGCATTTTGCGCTGCTGGGTTCAACAGGTACAGGCAAATCAACCAGCGCCGCATTGATCCTGCACCGGATCTGCGAGATGGCCCCCGAAGGCCATATTGTCATGGTCGATCCGCACGGCGAATATTCCGCTGCGTTCAAAACCAATGGCGCATTGTATGATGTCAACAACTTGGCGATGCCCTATTGGATTATGAACTTTGCCGAACATTGCGAAGTGTTTGTTACATCGCGCGGCGATGACCGTCAGACCGATTGTGATATTCTCGCCAAGTGCCTGCTTGCCGCCCGTGCCAAAAACCGCGCCGCAGAGGCTGTGGGCAAGCTTACGGTGGATGCGCCGATACCGTATTTGTTATCGGACCTGACCAACATCATCCAAAACGAAATGGGCAAATTGGACAAGGCCACATCGTCTGCACCGTTCATGCGGCTTAAAGGCAAAATCGATGAGCTGAAGGCGGATCCGCGGTATAACTTTATGTTCTCCGGTATGCTGGTTGGCGATACGATGGCCGATTTTATCGGCAAGATTTTCCGTTTGCCGTCACAAGGCAGGCCCATTTCAATCATCGACGTGTCATCGATGCCGTCCGACATTACCTCGACTGTGGTTGCCGTATTGTCGCGGCTCGTATTCGATTATGCGATCTGGTCACGTAATGAGCCGCAACGGCCGATCTTGTTTGTCTGCGAAGAAGCGCATAGGTACATTCCATCGGACCGGATTGCGGAAAAAAGCGCAGTGCGCACGATCCTGGAACGTATTGCCAAAGAAGGCCGGAAATACGGCGTGTCGCTTGGCTTGATAACACAGCGGCCATCCGATTTGGCCGAAGGCGTGCTGTCACAATGCGGTACGATCATATCCATGCGCCTGAACAATGACCGCGACCAAGCGTTCGTGCGGGCCGCAATGCCAGAGGGCGCGCGCGGCTTCCTTGATTCAATCCCGGCGCTGCGCAACCGCGAATGCATCATCTGCGGCGAGGGCGTGAGTATTCCGATCCGCGTTGCGCTCGATAATCTTGACGAAGACAAACGGCCTGCATCCGAAGATCCATTATTCTCCCAGCTATGGCAAGAAACAGGCGGCGAACCTGAAATACTGGAACGCGTCGTCCGAAGATGGCGCAGCCAGGGGCGGTGAGATTTTGCCAATGCTATTTTTACTAGCGATGAATACTGTACCGTGTTAACTAACCAAAATATTTGAAAATATTATAATAGCGTAAAGAAACTTATGCGCGGAATATTTAATATCCTTGGTTTTGTTATATTGTCGCTGTTGGCCATATTTAGTACCATCGGAATCCCCGTTTTAGCCGTTCTAATCTTTATGACTTATTACGGAGCACGAAAACGTGCGTTAAAAGCATCCAAACAATTATCCAAAACTCTGATGCAGGGCGAGTATATTGAAGCGGAGGCTATTCAATATAGAGTTTTTGCTTTGTGGAGCCGCCGAGCCGCTATTGGGATTACAAACAGCCGTGTTTTAATATTGAGCAGAGGATTGTTTGGCGGCTACACGATGGTAGATATCCAATGGAAAGATTTGGAAGATGTCACAATTGAAGAGAATGTACTGTCTGATTTTTGTGGGTCTAACCTTAAATTTAGGCATTTGAATGCGAAAGTAGGCGTAGTACGAGTTATGGGGATTGAGAGTGAGATTGCAGCAAACATCTATTCTAGTGCTCAATCTCAAGAACAAGCATGGGAAGAAAAGCGCCGGGTCAGGCAAATGGAGGAGGTTCGAGCGGCGGCTGGTGGGGTCGTAGTAAACACCGGATTTGGTCAATCCGAAGCTCCAGTAAAGAGCAATAGAATGTTGGACGAGATAACAGCCGCTAAGGCCTTGCTCGACAATGGCGCAATCAGTGACTCCGAATATCAAGAAATGAAAGCAAAAATTCTCGCTGCTGCGTGATACTTTTGCAAATAAGACAGGGGTAAGGAGTTGCTCTGCTCCTCAACGGTGATAAATATTTTCTCATATTCACCTCATTATTGCGAGCGACGCTCGATAATCTTGACGAAGACAAACGGCCTGCATCCGAAGATCCATTATTCTCCCAGCTATGGCAAGAAACAGGCGGCGAACCCGAGATACTGGAACGCGTTGTCCGAAGATGGCGCAGCCAGGGACGGTAAGACTTCTAAGCTGATTTGCACAACGTGCATCTCAACACCCGCTTGCAATGTTGGATTTCGCCTGTCAATTTAGAAGCAAGATATGCCGGGCTGCTCGGCTACTTGCAGGGCCTGCAATTTGCGTACCTCATCACACGGCGGGAGCACGGCTTTCTCAAACTCGTTTAGGTGAGACCTTAGTGTGACTTTAGGCGCTTTTCTGGGGGTTACAGCGGGTTCCAACAGATGATGCTGGGGGCACCGTTGGCACACAATGCAGTGCCGCCTGCCCGTCCTCTGCCCATCCGGTGCGCGTCCTCTGCCCGCCGGTGTACGCTAAAATATTGCTAATTACCGCCGCTCATATGGTTTCAAACCCCGGCCCAAACGGTTTGCACCAAGGTTAATCTGTTGTCCCGACCAATCGGCAACAAACACAGTATTGCGCTCAACATTTGGCGCGATGCTGGCATCGTTGTTGTTGATGCTAAGCCCCGCGCTGCTATGGTTTTTGGCCTCGGGTGATACTGTGATAAATGCGCTGTAGTTTTCCTTGGACTCGCCCTGCACAAATGTGTTGCCAGTAATAATGCCTGATGCGCCTTCGGAAAGGTCGATCATGTAATTGGTTTCTTTACCGCGTGTATCGTCAAATGCGTTGTTACGAATGTCAACGCGGCCTGTGCGCGCTTTCAGATAATGGCCGCCATTGCCGCGTTCAAAACGGCTGTTGGTCACTTTCAACGATCCGTAATTCCCGATGTAAATGCTATGCGCGCATGATAATCCGCGGTCGCAGCGGCCAAGCCCTGAAAAGCTTGATTGATCGATCGTGATTGTGCTGGCGGTATCTTCGGCGGTTAAGATGCCCTGTTCGCTGTCGCGAAATATGGACCGTGTCACCGCTAAGTTGCCCTTTTCGAGCCGTATGCCTGCGCCGTTGCCATCCACTACGCCGATGCCTTGGAATATAATGCCATCAACGCTTGCACTTTGCCCGCGCAGCACCAATGCCGCTTTACCTTCGCACGATGCCCGGTCAAAAATCACTTGTCCAGGAACCGCGGCGCGGTATGCGACTGATCCACCGGTTTGCACGGCGCATTGCTGATACATTCCCGGGCGAATAACAATCGTACCTTGGCCGTCACCAATCGCCTTTACCGCTTGATCAAGCACGCCGTACCCGCGCCCTGTTTCGGCGACTGTAAACGGCGCGTCACTGTTTTGGGCCCGAACCTCTGTTGCGGCAACGGCAATGATTGCCAGTGTGACAAATGCTGTAGTCATAAGCGCGGATCGTGACATGATGTATACCTTGGATAAATTAAACGTTATGTATTTGGTAACGCAAAGCGCCAATTAGTATCCAGCGCATTAACCACGGATTATCCGCGCCGTCCAATAAGGGGACAGGCCCGTACAAAAACTTAACCAGTGTGATCTATGTGTGTATTTAAAGCACAACTGACAGTGCGAGTGGAAGCCAGCGTAATAGCCCATTGGTTAAATCAGGGCCACAAAAGCCGCTTGATCAAAAATGAACACGCATCCGGCACTGTAACCCGCGAGCACAGTGCCCTTGCTTTCACGCAAAGAAAAGAAGAGGCCCCGCGCCTAGACACACCCTCTTGAAAATCTTCGCGGTCTTTGCGTGAAATAGAGCGCGCGATTTAAGACGCGAAGGGTGATAAAGTACATGTATATCGCACGTGCCGCCGTAATGCTCTGATTATGATACCGCAAGGTGCCATCAAGCGCTACGATCTTTAAAGCATTGTAATATTGCAATTACAGTGTTACATGTATCAAGGGAATTAAGTAGGGGCATGCATGAAAATATTTGGATATTGGCTGACCGCTGCCGGGATCATCTACCTTATTGTTGCTTTCAATATGAATGTATCAATTAACGTTCCAACAATTGACGTTCCAGATTACGGCAGTGTTGGCGGTGGAACCGTTACCAATTTAGATCTGATGGCGCGTCGCCAAAATCACATTCTGGTTGCGGCTCTCATAACGCTTATCGGCGCTCTGATGGCCATATTTGACAATTTTGGCGTGACGATGGCCTCGGCTAAGAGCCAGCCAGTTTTAGTAAACTTTCAGGGCGAGCGCGATCTGTCATCTGACGAATATTGTCTTTGGTTGGCAAAACATTACCGGATCGAGCGCAATGAAGTGTTTGACCGTTTTGTGACGAACGAACAAACCTTCGGCACGCTGGATGATGCCTTGGCACATGCACATTCTTTGGAGCAGCAAAAAATCGCAGCTGCGGTGAGAGAAGCCGTGCGAATTGAGGAAGAAGATGCAGCCAAAAAAGAGACCCTGCGAATTAATACAGAAGAAGCAGAAGCTCAGTGGCAGAGGAATAGACCAAAGTTCATCGTTGCCACTATTATAGCTATAGGATTGTCCCTCGCAGCTTATATTGTACTTCGCGAATCTCCTGAAGAACTTAAAGCACGACTTGCGCTTCAAGAAGCTGAACGCGTGGAGGAAGTTAAAAAGATCGAGCAGAAATTTGGGGTCTTATTACCTAAAGATGTTTTACAGGTTGGAGTTACCGAAAATGCTGCCAACTTTGACTATTTATGCAACGACAAAAAGAACGGGACACTATTACAATTTCGAACCGGATTGACAGAACAGGAAGTCCAAAAAATGTTTGCAAAAAAACTCGGCCGTGGTGAATCAGAGTATGGCAGTCTAGCTGATAACTTCGATTGGAACTGGAAAAGAGGCAATCTCAACTACAGACTTTCAATGCCGAGTGACAGGCCACCAACAGATGTACAATTTTGCATCACTAAACAGTAAATAGTTGATTATTGCTCCGCCTCAATCGTTCAAATTCGGCCTTAGGTATTGTTTGGCACGTTCCATATCAATGCCGCGTCTTGCCGCGTATTCTGCAACCTGATCTTCACCCACACGTGCTACGCCGAAATATTGGGCTTGGGGATGGCCGAAATAGAATCCGGACACCGCCGCAGTCGGCAGCATGGCAAAACTCTCGGTCAGCGTTATGCCTGTTGCATGGGTGGCATCCAACATATCGAACAATATCGGCTTCAGGCTATGGTCGGGGCATGCGGGATACCCGGGTGCGGGGCGGATGCCGCGATATTCCTCGCGGTTCAGCGCCTCCATGGTGAACTGTTCTTGCGGCGCATATCCCCATAGGTCTTTGCGCACATGCTCGTGCATGCGTTCGGCGAATGCTTCGGCAAGACGGTCGGCCAGCGCCTTTAGCATGATGTCGCTATAGTCATCAATCTCGGCCTTAAACCGCGCCAGATGCGGTTCGATGCCGTGGCCTGATGTTACCGCAAATCCGCCGATCCAATCGTCTGTCTCGCTGATAAAATCGGTCAAGCACATGTTAGGGTTGTCGTTTCGCTTCTTGATCTGTTGGCGCAAAAACGGGAGGCGGACTGTGTGAAGCCCCTCTCCTTCAGGGGAGGGGTTGGGGTGGGGCGGTGCCGGATATGCTGTGCTATTTTGTGAGTCCCCACCCCCGGCCCCTCCCCTGAAGGAGAGGGGAGAAACAACAACATCATCGCCGTTTCTGGTACAAGGCCACAGCCCGGCCACGCCTTTTGCGGTCAGCCATTTTTCGGCAATGATGGTATCCAGCATCTCTTGCGCATCGGCAAACAGCTGCGTTGCACTATCGCCCACCACTTCGTCGGTTAGGATCGCGGGATAGTTGCCGTGCAGTTCCCATGCCCGGAAAAACGGCGTCCAGTCGATATAATTGCGAAGGTCTGCCAGATCCCAATCTTCATAGACATGCACGCCGGGACGCAAGGGGGCAGCAGGCTTCATCGCCTCGTCCATCACAAACGCATTGGCCCGCGCCTCGGCCATGGTCGCCAGAGGCTTGGCGGTTTTGCCCGCCCGCGCAATGCGGATATTCTCATATTCGGCGCGCGTATCGGTAACAAATTTGTCGGCCATCGTATCGCTGACCAGCGTTCCTGCCACACCCACCGCGCGGCTGGCGTCAAGCACGTGGATAACGGGGCCGGAGTACACAGGTTCAATGCGCAAAGCCGTGTGTGTTTTTGAGGTTGTTGCGCCGCCGATCATCAGCGGCATCGTCATCCCGGCCTTTTGCATTTCTTCGGCGACCGTCACCATTTCATCAAGTGATGGCGTGATCAGGCCCGACAGTCCGATCATGTCGGCGTCATTCTCATTGGCGGCTTTCAGGATATCAGGCCATGCCACCATGACGCCAAGATCGACGATTTCAAAACCGTTACATTGCAATACGACGCCAACGATATTCTTGCCAATATCATGCACATCACCCTTGACGGTGGCCATGATAATCTTGCCTTTGCCTTTTGCCCCTGCGACCTTTTCCGCCTCAATATACGGAAACAAGTGCGCGACCGCTTTTTTCATAACGCGCGCCGATTTCACCACTTGCGGCAGGAACATTTTGCCGCTGCCAAACAAGTCGCCGACCACGTTCATGCCGTCCATCAACGGCCCTTCGATTACCTCAATGGGCCGCCCGCCTGCTTCTTTGATGGCTACCCGCGCCAGTTCGGTGTCATCAACGATATGCATATCGATGCCCTTGACCAGCGCGTATTCCAGCCGCTTTGATACGTCCCAGCCGCGCCATTCGGCCAGTGCTTTTTCTTGTGCGACATCGGTACCGCGGAATGTTTCGGCCAGCGCGATCAGGTTCTCGGTCGCGTTCTCGCCGGTTTTGGGCACACGGTTCAGGATCACATCCTCACACGCCACGCGCAGCACAGGATCGATATCGTCATAGATATCCAGCTGACCCGCGTTCACAATTGCCATGTCCAGGCCCGCCGGGATCGCGTGATACAGGAAGATCGAATGCATCGCGCGGCGGACAGGCTCATTGCCCCGGAAACTAAACGACAGGTTGGATAACCCGCCCGAATAATGCGCCTGCGGGCAACGGACACGCAGGATTTTCAGCGCCTCGATAAAATCAACGCCGTAGTTATTATGCTCCTCAATCCCCGTTGCCACCGCAAAGATGTTGGGATCAAAAATGATATCTTGCGGCGGGAAACCGATACCCATCAGCAGATCATACGCGCGTCCGCAAATCTCAACCTTGCGGTCTTGCGTATCGGCTTGGCCGGTTTCATCAAACGCCATCACCACCACCGCCGCGCCGTATGCCATGCACAGCCGCGCATGATACAAGAACTGCTCTTCGCCTTCTTTCATGCTGATCGAATTGACGATCGGTTTGCCCGAAACGCATTTCAGCCCCGCCTCAATCACACTCCATTTGGACGAATCGATCATGAGCGGCACACGGGCGATATCGGGTTCGGCCGCGATGCGTTTGATGAACTTGGTCATCGCTTCGTGCGCATCAAGCAAGCCTTCGTCCATGTTGATATCGATAATCTGCGCGCCGTTTTCCACTTGGTCACGCGCCACTTCGACGGCGGCTTCATAGTCGCCAGCCAAGATGAGCTTTTTGAATTTGGCGCTGCCCGTAACATTGGTACGCTCGCCAATATTGACGAAGGAGGATGCGGTGGAGGGAGTAGTGGTACTATTCATATTTATACTTCAATCTCTTTAATTGCGTCATTCCCGCGAAAGCGGGAATCTATCACCCAGACTTTCCCCGCTCAACAACCTTGCTTAACGCCTGACGCCCAGGTGATGGTTTCCCGCCTTCGCGGGAATGACGAATTTCTTTTCTTCACTGTTTCGTCACTGTATCTTCAAGCCGCCATCACAAACGGTTCCAGCCCAGCAAGCACGGTCTGCTTAGGCGCGGCGGGAACCACTCGCGGCGTGCGGCCTTTAACCGCGCCTGCAATCGCGGCAATGTGCGCAGGCGTTGTGCCGCAACATCCGCCAACCATATTGACCAAGCCGTCATCCAGCCACTGGCCAATCAGCTGCGCCGTGGTTTCCGGCAATTCGTCATATTCGGCCAAATCATTGGGCAGTCCGGCATTGGGATACGCCAGAATAAGCGTATCGGCTTGCTTGGCCAGCGCGGCGAGATGCGGCCGCAGCAGGTCTGCGCCAAATGAACAGTTCAGGCCAACGGTCAGCGGTTTGACATGACGGATCGCGGCCCAGAAAGCCTCAACGGTATGCCCAGACAGATTACGTCCGGCCATATCGGTGATCGTCATCGATATCATCAACGGCACATCGCGCCCGCAGGCTTCTGCTGCCTCTTGCGCCGCCATTGCCGCACATTTGGCGTTCAGCGTATCGAATATCGTTTCAACCAACAGAAAATCGACGCCGCCTTTTATCAACGCATCGCATTGTTCGCGGTACACGCCCTTAAGGTAATCAAAATCAATTTCGCGAAAACCGGGATCATTAACATCGGGCGATAGCGATAACGTCTTGTTCGTTGGACCAACCGATCCTGCGACAAACCGGCGCTTGCCATCCTTGGCCTCGGCCTCATTACAGCATTTGCGCGCAAGGGCGGCGGCATCTAAGTTCAGTTGCTCCACCAAATGCTCGCATCCATAATCGGCCATGCTGATCTTGGTTGCGCTGAAAGTATTGGTTTCGACCATGTCCGCGCCGGCATCCAAATACGCGCTGTGGATCGCGCCAATAATATCGGGCCGCGTAATCGACAGCAGATCATTGTTGCCTTTTTGATCATGCGTTACCACCAAATCGCCGCGATAATCCGCTTCGGATAGCTTGTATTCTTGGATCGCCGTACCGTATCCGCCGTCAAACACCATAATCTGCTGCGCGGCGCGAGTGGTAAATGCTTCGCGGGCTCCTGTTACTTGCGTGCTCATGCTGCTTTCTCCTGCGCAAAAACAACGGGACGTTTGCCGAGCAAATGACAAATCGCATACGACAGCTCGGCCCGGTTGAGCGTGTAAAAATGGAAATGCCGTACGCCGCCTGCATACAGCTTGCGGCACATTTCGGCGGTCAACGTTGCCGCCACCAATTGGCGCGCGGCGGGGTGATCGTCCAATCCTTCATACAAATCATCCATCCACGCCGGGATACTCACCCCGCACATACCTGCAAACTTACGCGCCTGCGCCACATTGGATACAGGCAAAATGCCGGGAACCAGCTCTTGGTCGATCCCTGCAGCTGCCGCTGCATCGCGGAACCGGAAGAATACGTCCGAGTCAAAGAACATCTGCGTGATCGCACGGCTTGCCCCTGCGTCCAGTTTGCGTTTCAGGTTATCGATATCGCTCTGCGCACTTGCCGCCTGCGGATGGGTTTCGGGATAGGCCCCAACCGAGATGTCAAAATCTGCGATTTCTTTTAGGCCCTTTACCAAAGCTGCGGCGCTTTCATATCCACCCGGATGCGGTTTGAACGCCTCACCTTCGGTTGGCGGATCACCGCGCAATGCCACAATGTGCCGCACGCCTGCCTCCCAATATGCCTCGGCTACCTCGCGGATATCAGCCTTGCTCGCCTCAACACATGTTAAGTGTGCTGCGGCGGGAATACCTGTTTCTTTAACGATGCGGGCGACCGTGGCGTGGGTGCGTTCGCGCGTCGATCCGCCTGCGCCATAAGTAACCGATACAAACCGCGGAGCCAGCGGAGCAAGCGTTGTTACCGATTCCCAGAGCTGCTCTTCCATCTTGCCGGATTTGGGCGGAAAGAATTCAAACGATATCTCCGCATCGCCCGGAAGCCCAGCGAATAACGGCGCAGCGACGGCACGGCTTGTTTCCTGCATTTGGTTAAGCGACGGGGTCATTTCACTATCCTTAGGGTGTCTGGCCTTAAAGTGTCTGGCCTTAATATTTCTGGCCTCACTATATCTAACCTTTGGATATCTGATCCTAGGTCTTCTGCTAGCTTGCTTCCAGAAGCAGGAATTTCGCTCTGATTTGTATTTTTTTGGCCAAGCCAGATCTTGACCGTCAACGCACCACCATCCAGCGTAGTATGATGCGCCATATGTAGCCCGCATGCCGCAAAAGCGCGGGCGATCGTATCATCTGTAAAGCCAAGCCGCGCATGGGCATGCACGCTGCGCAATTCTTCGTTATCGTGTGCAGCAAAATCGGCGATCAGTATTCGGCCTGATGGAGCCAGCACGCGTGCAGCCTCGGCAATAACGCGCTCGGGTTCTTGCGCATAATGCAGCACTTGGTGGAATAGGATAGTATCAAAACTGGCATCAGCCAATGGCAGGCTATTAAAATCGCCAAGTTTAATTTCTATCTGATCCGTGCCGCTTGTTAGTGCCGGCAATTTGGCGCGGGCAACGCGCAACATTTCTGCGTTATTATCGATCGCAGTAAAACGGGCTGCGCGGCCAGAAAACAGTTCAATCATTCGGCCCGTGCCAGTGCCCACATCCAGAACGTTACCGAGCGGGGCGACATCCAATATCTGCATCATTGCGGTTTCCACTTGAGATTCGGCAACGTGTAACGAACGCAGATCGTCCCATTCGCTAGCGTGCAGCGCGAAGTAAGCCTCGGCCATTTTTGCGCGCGCTGTGCGTACTTCGGTCAGCTTTGCCAAATCACGTTGTACGATTCGCGCTTCGCTGCCGTCTGTCATCGCAAACAAGCTATCCATATTGCCATTGGTTAAATGTTCCCCGCAACGCAGGAATACCCAGCTGCCTTCTTTACGGCGCTGCGCAATACCGGCTTCATGCAATATACGTATGTGCCGCGAAACGCGCGGCTGACTTTGCCCTAGAATCTGCACAACCTCACCAACTGATAATTCCAATTGCCGGATCAAAAGAGCGATTCGCAGACGGGTTGGGTCGGCTAAAGCACGCATAATGTTGAGTAGGCTGTCCATATGGCAAAGATATAAAGAATTCTTTATATGATGTCAATTGGCTCAAAACAGCAGTATTTTACAGTTTTGTGACAATGCTTCATCTCAAATTAGGGTATGATGGTCTTATTTACGTAAAAACCACATTGCCAATATAAGATGATACGTTTAGAGACACAATCCGCAAGCAGTGCTGTGCAATATAAGTTGTGCTTGTCCCGTTTCTTAATAAGTTTTGCTAGGGGGTTTCCCAAATGAAGAAAATTGCTATCTCACTCGTACTCGTTGCTTCACTCGGCCTGGCTGCATGCTCAGGTGCAGAAAAAGCCGCAGACACAACCGGAGCTGCCGCTGATGGCGCAGCTGCAACAACCGAAGCTGCTGGCGATGCCGTTGAAGGCGCCGCTGCAACAACCGAAGCTGCTGGCGCTGCCGCTGCTGACGCAACTGCCGCTGCTCCTGCAGCCGCAGCTGGTGCAGCTGCCGCAACTGCTGATAAAGCAGCTGGCGCAGCAGCAGGCGCAGCCGACAAGGCTGGCGCAATGGCTGACAAAGCCGGTGCAATGGCTGATAAAGCTGGCGCAATGGCCGATAAAGCTGGTGCAGTTGTAGAAAAGGCGGCTGAAGCAAAGAAGTAATTCTTTTGTTTCAACATTAATATATAGCGAAAGGCTGTTCTGTAATACAGAGCAGCCTTTTTCTTTGCACAAAAGGAATATCATGCGCTTATTTCACAACGCTAATGGGGCCTCTCGGGTTATTTATTCTTGCATAGCATGCGCCGCGATGCTTGCGCTTAGTGGCTGCGGGGATAATGCAGAGCAATCGCTTAATGGCGGTGTTACTCCCACCGATGCCAAAGCGCTTGATGAGGCGGCGGCCAAATTGGATGCAGAAAATCAGGTACCTGCTCCTGTGCTTGGTCAAGCTCCTACCCCGCCACAAGCCACATCCCAAACCGTACCTACGCCTTCAGCACCAGACACGCCCAAGATCGCGGGCGCACCAAAATTACCCAAGCCCTAATAACCGGCGCACCTCTTTACTTGATTGCTCTGCCGCGCCGCCGCATAGAGCGCGGATATGAACCATGATCTCAACTTTGGTGGACGCGATTTTATAACTGCGGGCGATGCTGCATTGTTTTGGCCGCTACATAAAGCGTTGCTGGTTGCCGATCTACATCTGGAAAAAGCAAGCAGTTACGCCAGCTACGGCCAGATGCTGCCGCCTTACGACAGCTTGGCTACGCTGGAGGAGCTATCACAGCTAACGGCTGCGTTTGATGTGCAAGCCGTGATATGCCTTGGCGATAATTTTCATGATAATGCGGGCGAAGCGCGCCTTTGCGGCCAAGCAGCGACACTTCTGCGTGCAATGACCGCAAAGCTTGATTGGACGTGGATTACCGGGAATCATGATCCTGCGCTTATGGCGTTATGGGGCGGGCGCAGCGTGATTGAGCAGGAATTAAGCGGTATCATGCTGCGCCACCAAGCAGAACCAGATTATAACCATGCCGAGATATCGGGGCATTTTCATCCCAAAATGCGCGTGCCGTCACGCGGACGAACCATTCCCCGCCGCTGTTTTGTGGCGAGCAACACTAAGCTTATTTTCCCGGCATTCGGCGCGTTAACAGGTGGTATGGATGCTGC